>JBGSUK010000011.1:600000-945998 GCA_041753455.1 Anaerolineae bacterium
ACTGCCTGATTTAATTTTTCAAGCTGAATGCTAAAATGGGTCATTCTGCCACTATCCTTCGATGTTAATCTTGAACTGCGCAAGTATACCATTTTTCACGCTGAAAATGAGGTTATGTGTATGACTGGTAAGCGGATGCTGTTGTCTTTTGCCCACCCTGATGATGAGACGTTTGGTATGGGGGGGGTGATTGCTAAATATGCCCATGATGGCGTTGAAATTTCCCTGATTTGCTCGACAGACGGTAACCGGGGAACGATTCCCGCCGAATTTCTGGAAAAACATGGTTCGGTTGGGGCGGTGCGGGTTGCGGAATTGGCATGTGCCGCCCAAAAATTAGGAATTGAACATCTCTTTCGCTTTAGCTACAGCGACAGCGGCATGATGGGCACGGATGATAATCATCACCCTGAATGTTTGTGGCAGGCCAATGAGGACGAGGTGGTTGGCAAAATTGTGGCGGTGATTCGAGAGGTCAAGCCACAAGTGGTCGTCACTTTTGATGAATATGGCGGCTATGGACACCCTGATCACATTATGATGTGCCGGACAACGACCAAAGCCTTTTTTGCTGCGGGAGATGCGGCTCAATATCCCGAAGCTGGCCCGGCCTATACCCCACAAAAATTGTACTATATGCCCGCTAAAAAACTACTGATTTCGTTGGGGATTATTCGTTCATTGGTTCATCGCCAGAACCCGCGCAAGATCGGGGCGAACCGCGACCTTGATTTAATCGCCATTTATAAAAATGTCCCACCGACACATACCACCATTCATGTAGGTGAGTTTTTGGAGATTTGGGATGAGGCCAACCGATGCCATGCCAGCCAGTGGCAGTCTCCCCCTATGCGAAAATGGCTGCGTCGTCGTTTATTCGCGGGGCAAAGTTTTGTGCGGGTGTCACCAAAGGCATCCCGATGGGGACGTCGGGAAATGGACTTCTTCGCTGGCGTGCAATCTTAAGCGAATACCACGAGTTTTATGAGAAATCTTGCGGTTCTCAAGTGTGATTGGTATATTTGGTACAAGGTGGACTAGTCCACCCTATACCAGTCACCACGTTAATATTTTTAGGAGAACCACAGCATGAAACGATATTTGCTTTTGTTAGTGGCTTTCATTTTAGTATTCAGTGCAGTGGGCACATTTAGCGTTGCCAAGCCCGTTGCGAAAGCGCAAGATGCTCCCTCTGGAACCTTCCTTGGCACATGGCCCTATACCCTTCCGCCAGATCATCACCTGAATGGTTTTGACGCCAGTGGTTTGGATACCAACCTTGGGGTTGTTTACCGCCAAATGGTAGAATTGACCCCGGCCTTCTATATGTGGGCAACTGACGAATACGTGCCCGTGCTGGCAACCGAATGGGGCTTTACCGAAGACAACACCGCCTATTACATCAAACTGCGTGAAGACGCCCATTGGAGCGACGGCTCCCCGATTACCGCCGATGACGTAATTGCGACGTATGCGCTGGCTCGCATTACCAATTACTTCTCCGTGTTCAGCGGTGGATATGTTTCCGAAGTCGTCAAAGTTGATGATTACACCGTCAATTTCGTGTTTGCTGGTGAACCCTCACTGGTAGCCGAGCGCGGTATTCTCAAGAGCAGCATTAGCGCCGCCGCCAGCTATGGTGATCTGCCCCAACGTGCCCTTGATCTGATTGCCAGTGGTGCCGCTTCCGACAGCGAAGAATGGGCAGCGCTCAAGACCGAAATCACCGAATTCCGTCCTGCCCAACTGCTCGCCAGTGGCCCCTATACCTATACGCTGGATGATGTCAGCGACAGCTATATGACCCTGCGTTGGCAGCCCAACAGCGTTTACTCCAGCAGCGTGAAGTTTGGTGAACTCCGCCTATGGGCAGGTGAAACCGAAGCCTCGACCCCGCTGGTGCTGAGTGGTGATATTGCGTGGTCAACCAATGTCTATCCGCCTTCAACCCAACAGGCCTTTGCCGACGCTGGCATCCGTTTGTTGATTATGCCCCGCATGTACGGCCCCGCTTTGTTGTTCAATTACGATGTTGCCCCTTTCAACATCAAAGAAGTCCGTCAGGCGATTGCTTACCTGATTGATCGCAGTGAAAGTGCCTTCCTCACCAACGGCCTCGGCGCAACCGCCACCGTTTATATGTCCGGCCTGCTGGATTCGTCCGTGCCAGTGTTGATGAACCAAGAAGACATTGACAAGCTGAATCGCTATGAACTCAATCGTGACAAAGCCGCCGAACTCATGGAAAGCGTTGGCTTCTCCAAGAACTCCGATGGCAAGTGGGCCGATGCGGATGGCAATGTTGTGGCCGCTGAATACAAATTCCCGGCTGAATTTGCTGACTTCTCTGCCGCCGCCCAAAATGCGATTGACCAGATGAACGAATTTGGCTTCGACATCACCCCAGTTGCGACGCCTTGGCAACAGACGGCCCAAGACATCCGCGATGGCAATTTTGACCTATCGGTATGGAGCTGGGCATCCGGTTCACCGTTCTCCAGCCGCCAATTCTTTGGCCCAATCCAACGCTTTAACTATGTTGGCTTGACTGATGGTCAAAAGGGTATGAATTTCCCGATGGAATTTGAGTACAACGGCGAAATGATTAACCTTGACCAGATGATCAAAGACGCCAGCAATGGCCTCGATATCGCGGTACAAAAACAACGCGCTGGTCAGATTGCCCTCATCATCAATGACCTGATGCCGTTCATCCCCTTGAACGTCATTCTTAGCACTGAGCCATGGAACGAAGATTTGCTCTCCGGTGGCCCAGCCGATGATGATCCTATCCTACAGAATCCAAGCGCCGACCACTTTGTCGTTCTGTACCTGTTGAACGGGAATATTGGCCCCGCCAACTAGTCAGCGAACGTGAACTAAATTCGGGGGCGGTTGACCAAAATATCGCCCCCAACCCCAGTTTTATTTCCAATTTGAGGGATTTCTATGGGCGCCATTCCATTAAGCCGCACTGACCAGCCAGTGAGCCAGCCAAGCGGGTTATGGTCGTTGAGCAAAAAATTTCTGCGGGCCATCTACCGAAGCTACATTTTTCGGGTTACGGTTCAGGGGTTAATTACCTTATGGGTCGTGACGACCTGCACCTTTTATATGATTCGCAAAATGCCCAACAACCCGATTGAGGTCAAGATTGATGAATTTCAGACCAAGCAGAATCTGACCTATGAAGAAGCCAAAGCGAAGGTGGCAGGGCTGTTTGATTACGATCCGGATGCCCCTCTCTTTGAGCAATACACCGAATACATGGGAAATTTGGTGCAGGGTGATTTGGGCAGATCCATTACCACCGGACGCACGCCTGTAACACAACAAATTGCCAAGTATCTGCCATGGACGCTGTTTGCGGTCGGGTTGGGTCTGCTGATTAGCTTTGTGGTTGGCATTCTTGCGGGCGCAGCAATGGCCTATTGGCGTGGTAGTGTGTTTGATAATGTGTTGACGGCGTTTGCCTCAATCAGTTATGGCGTCCCCGACTTTGTGATTGCTTTTATGATTCTTCTGATTGGGGGTATCCAACTGGAAATTTTTCAGGTGGGGGATTATATCGGGGGGGTAGACCCTGAAATTAAATCGGGTTTCAATCTGGAATACATCCGAAGCCTACTCCAACATGTGCTCTTGCCTGTGACCACATACGTGCTTTCGACTGTGGGGGGGTGGATGCTGACAATGAAAAGCAGCACCATTTCAACACTTGGTGAAGACTATATCACCGTTGCCCATGCACGCGGTTTAAGCCAGCGCCGCATTTTGTTTGGATATGTCGGGCGAAACGCGATGCTGCCGTTGATGACCCGCCTTGCGATTAGTGTCGGGTTTGTATTGGGTGGCAGCATCATCATTGAATATATTTTCATTTATCCCGGACTTGGAAAATACCTTTTTGAAATGACGGGCAAACGCGATTACACAACGATTCAAGGTATCTTTCTGGTGACATCCGCCGCAGTGGTGATCTCCAATATTTTGGCTGATTTGCTCTATGGGGTTTTGGACCCGCGTGTACGAGTGGGGAGCAAATAGAACATGGGGTTTCTAATTGCGGTTGCCAGTATACCCGGTCTGATTATAGGCATTCTATTCGGCCTCGTGCCGGTGGGTCTTGGTCTGCGTTACCAGCAGTTGAAATGGGGCCTTGTTGGGCTTGCATTGTGTGCACTGGCGGGCTTTTCATTCAGCGTTGTCGGCAGCTTTGTGATGTTCGTGATTACAACAGCGGTCGTGATTTCTTATGCGTTTGTAGACCGCGAAGACCCTTTTACCTCGCGTGCGTCCATTGAAGCGGTCAATTTTGAGGAATCGCAGCTTGAGTTTGTGATGCGACAGATGGCAGCGTTAGGTCGAACCATCCGCCAAAGTGTGCGTGCCCTAATTCGTAACAAAGCAGGCTTTTTAGGCTTTATCGGCATTCTGTTTTTTGTGGGTGTCTCGGTGTTTGGCCCACTTTTTGTGGAATATGATGGGGATACCCATGTAGACCGCCTTCAGCCGGGCGCACGTACCCTATTTCAAAAGCCATCGAATGAATATATCTTGGGGCTGGATTGGAAAGGGCGCGATATTTTCTCCCATATGGTGCATGGCGGCCAGAATTTGATTATCACGTCCATTGAGGCAGGCCTGATTGCAACCGTTGTCGCGGTGATCGTTGGGGCAGTGGCGGCGATGATTGGCGGGCTGGTTGACCAATTCTTGTCGGCGATTGCCAATTTCATTTTGACGATTCCGCAGTTCCCAATGCTGTTGGTATTGGCGTCTATTCTGAGCTTTAGTAACCGCTTTTATCTGGCGTTGTTGTTTGCGGCATTGAGTTGGCCCGCTCTGATGCGTGCTGTCCGTGCCCAAGTGCTGAGTCTGCGCGAACGTGATTATGTGCAAGCCGCTGTCGCGCTGGATTTGGGATTGCTGCATATCATCATTCGAGAAGTGCTGCCCAATTTGATGAGTTATATCGTGGTCAATATGATTTTTTCCATCCGGTCGGCCATGTACTACATTGTCGGACTTGTTTTCTTGGGACTCGTGCCGCTAGAAGAACCGGACTGGGGTGTCATGATTTATGTAGGGCGTCAGCAGGGGGCTATTTTTAATTCCGATGGTGCCAGTATGATTTTGTCACCTGTCATCGCCATCGCGCTGTTTCAACTCTCACTGATCCTCTTCACCCGTTCGCTTGAAGAGGTCTTTAATCCGCGCCTGCGCTCAGGGCTATAGGAGAAAATGATGGCAGGCAAAGAAGTTGTTCTGAGTGTGCAAGACCTATCCATTACCTATTTGACGCGGCGTGGACGGTTACAAGCGGTCAGCCATGCGTCGTTCGATTTACATCGCGGCGAGACCTTGGCCCTTATTGGCGAAAGCGGTTGCGGCAAATCCACATTGAACTTCGGCTTGATGCGCTTGTTGCCCAAGAACGCCAACACGGATACTGGCAAGATTATCTATATGGATCGGGCAGGGCAAAAAACGGACGTGCTGGCTTTGAATACACGGGCCTTGCGAAAATTTCGCTGGTCAGAATGTGCGATGGTGTTCCAAGGGGCGCAAAATTCGCTGAATCCGGTCATTCATGTGCGCGATATGTTTTACGATACGGCCAAAGCACACGGCATGAATAATCGAGGGGAAGTGCGCGAACGGGCCTTAGAATTGTTCCGCAAGGTGCGTCTTGACCCTGACCGCGTGTTTAATTCCTATCCGCATGAACTCAGCGGGGGGATGCGTCAGCGCGTGTTAATTGCGTTGGGCCTACTGCTGAATCCGCAGGTTGTGATTTTTGATGAACCCACCACCGCCCTTGATATTTTGACCCAACGTAGCATTTTGAATGTACTGCGTGATCTCAAAGAGGAACTTGGCTTTAGTTCCATTTTCATCAGCCATGACCTCGCTGTTGCCGCCGAGATTGCCGATACGGTTGCGACGATGTATGCCGGGGAAATTGTTGAGATGGGGCCGGTCAATGATATTTTCTATGAACCACGCCACGCCTACACGCTGGGATTGATGGAAGCCTCACCCCGTTTGAGTGTGGGGCGTGAAGAATTAGACGGGATTCCCGGTAGTCCGCCCGATCTGGTTGACCCGCCGACGGGATGCAAATTTCATATCCGCTGCCCATTTGCTATCGAAACTTGCAAGACAACGCCGCCACAGCTTGAACAGGCCGGCGCAGGCCATATCGTTGCGTGTTATAAAGGCAATGAGGTATTGGAAAAAGGCAAAACATTACGCTCGGTTTCTTCGACGGCACGGGTAACCCGCTTATCATAATTACGGAAACCATTATTCTATGACGACTCAGCAACCTTTAATTGAATTGCGGCATGTCCATCGGGTTTTTAAAAAAGGACGTACCGAGATTCCGGTTTTGCAGGACATTAACTTGGCGGTACACCCCGGTGAGATTTTGTGCCTTGTGGGGGAAAGCGGCTGTGGCAAAACCACCACAGGCAAAATTATGGTGGGCTTGCTGGCGGAATCGTCCGGTGAGGTGTTGTATGAAGGCCAGTTGATTCATGAGCGCAAACGCAAAGACAAATCGGAGTATCGGCGGTCTTTGCAAATTGTCCATCAAGACCCGTTTGCTTCGCTGAACCCTTCGCACACCATCGGGCAGATTTTGGGTTATCCGCTCAAACGACACAATCTGGTTAATGATCGAGCTGAACTGCGCCGCCGCATCTGGGAACTGCTGACACTGGTGGACTTGACCCCCCCCGGCGATATTGTCAACAAATATCCCCACCAACTCAGCGGGGGTCAGCGCCAACGGGTGAGTATCGCCCGCGCCTTATCTGTCAATCCACGTTTAATTGTGGCGGATGAAGCCGTCAGCATGGTGGACGTTAGCATTCGAATCAGTCTGCTCAAGACACTGCAAAGTCTGCGTGACAGGTTTGGGATTGCGATTGTTTTTATTACCCACGACCTCGCCCTTGCCAAATATTTTGCGTGGGAAGGCCGGGTGGCGGTGATGTATTTGGGGCGGGTGGTTGAAATTGGCAGTACGCCGGAAATTATTGGTAGCCCTTCGCATCCGTATACCAAAGCACTGATTTCAGCTATCCCCGAAGCTGACCCAATCGTGACCCGTCGAAAAGAAACCCTGTCACTCCGCAGTGATGACATCCCTAGCTTGGTGAATATTCCAGCGGGGTGTGCATTCCATCCACGCTGTCCGTTTTTTGTACCGGGGGTGTGCGATCAGAATGTGCCAACATTGGAGCGGGTGCATGGCTTTGGGCAGGAAGTGGCCTGTATACCATTGACACAGGGAATGGAATTAAGAATCAGTGAAACCATCGCCACATCATGAACCGGACGCGATTGAAGTCGTTTTACGCACCTTTTTGGGACTAGGGGCATTTATTTCTATTTGCAGTGTGGTGACGTGGTTAAGCGCCGAGCCGGACTCGCCCGAATATACCTTGAGCATATGCAATATTTTTATTGGGCTGGCGCTGGTAGTGGGAGTTGCTGTTTTTGTCAAAGTGCTTCGGCACTAATGGAGACAAGGTGATGATAACCCGCGACTCAGCCGTGCCGCTGTATATTCAAATCAAAGAGTATATCCGCCAGAATATTTTGTCTGGGGTCTATTCCGAAAACACACGGATTCCGTCGGAGCGTCAGCTTTCGGAGCAGTTTGAGGTCAGCCGATTAACGGTGACCAAAGCCATTACGGAATTGGTGCAGGAGGGGTTGCTGCATACTCGTGTTGGTAAGGGGACGTTTGTCACCCCCGGCAAAATTAACCAAGAATTGCGTACCCTAACCAGTTTTACCGAAGAAATGCTGCGACGTGGACAAGCTGCGGCCAGTCGGGTTTTATATGCCAGCGTTGACCCCGCCGAGGAAGAGATTGCAAGAGCTTTGTCGCTGGTACCGGGGGCTAAGGTGATGGTACTCAAACGACTGCGCCTATCGGATGAGCAGGCCATCGCCCTCGAAATTACCCATATTATTGATGCCCTGTGCCCCAATATTTTAGTCAATCATGATTTTAGCTGTGAGTCACTTTATCGGGTGCTGCGCGATGAATATGGCCTGCATATGACCCATGCCCAACAAACGATTGAGGCCCGCCGCGCCACCGCCACCGAACTCGAACTGCTTAAAATTGATTCCCATACGCCGATTTTGAGTATGACCCGTATCACTTTTAATGAACAAGACGCTCCATTTGAATATACTCGGTCTGCCTATCGCGGGGATCGTTATAAATTTAATGCCGTATTGCACAGTGTAGGATAAATGATGCACCCAACAAGTCTGGAAGAAAAAATCGGGCAGATGCTCGTGGTCGGGTTTCATGGGTATGAAGCCCCGGAATATTTGTTACAGTGGCTTGCCGAAGGTCGTATCGGTGGGGTGATTCTGTTCGGACGTAATATCCAAAATCCGCAGCAGGTCGCCAAGATGACCCAAGCCTTGCATCAGGCATCCAAATATCCCCTGCTGATTTGCATTGACCAAGAGGGTGGTACGGTGGCACGGTTGCGGGATGGTTTCACTGAAAGCCCCGGCGCGATGGCCTTGGGGGTGGCAGATTCAGAATCACTGGCGGAAGAGGTTTCCGGAATGCTAGCGTCTGAACTGCGGGCGCTTGGCATCAATTGGAATCTCGCCCCGGTAGTAGACATTACCCACGATATTTCCAATCCTAGTGTGGGTACACGCTCGTTAGGACGGGACAAAACACGGGTAGCCCACTTGGCGGCGGCGGAGGTACGCGGATTTCAAAATGCCCATGTCGCGGCAAGCGCCAAACATTTCCCCGGTTTGGGCAATACCCCGGTGGATACCCATCTGGCATTGGCGGTGATTGAGGGTTCACTAGATTACTTGTGGGAGCATGATTTGGTGCCGTTTCGTGCAGTGGTGGACGAGGGTACGGCAACGGTGATGATCAGCCACGTCAAATTTTCCGAACTTGACCCTGAATACCCGGCTACCTTGTCACCAAAAATCATTCAAGATTTGCTGCGCCAAGAAATTGGTTTTACGGGCGTAGCATGTACCGATTGTATGGAGATGAAAGCGATTGCCGATCACTATGGGTCGGGGGCATCGGCTGTTTTAGCAGCACTGGCGGGCGTGGACTTGATTTTGTTCTCGCACAGCTTTACTGACCAACACCCTCTCAGTGTGGAGGTTTATTATTCCCTGTTAGATGCGGCGCAATCGGGTCGGTTGCCGATGACCCGGATTGATGAGGCCGTTGCGCGGGTGATGGTGCTCAAAGAAACATATGCGATTTCCGGTGCACCTCTGCTTGATATGATTCGCAAAGTAGAACACTTGGAGTTGGCGCGTCAAGCGGCCCGTGCTGGGGTCGTACTGATCCAAGCTGAATCAGAAGTTTTTCCATTACGTGAAGGAGCGAAAATCGGGGTAGTTGAATTTGCCTCGATTATAGATTCGGAAATTATGGAACAGGGTGGCCTGAGTGGATTTACCACCTACCTCCATCAACATGCGCCCCAGATTCACAGTGTTAGTCTGCGCCCAATGGATTATCGGCCCGAAGATTTGGCCCATGCACGTGACTTGGCGGCGCAGTCGGACGTTTTGGTGCTGGCAACACGTAATGCCCATTTAATTACAGAGCAGTTAACGGTGGCGCGTGAATTAGTGAGCCTTTCCAAACGGGTGATATTGATGGCACTGCGCAATCCGTATGATGTCGAGGTTTTGTCAGAAAGTGGCACGATTTTGTGTACCTGTGGAGATAGCAAACCATCAATGGCAGCGGGGGTAGAGGCGTTGTTGGGGCTTTTTGTACCCATCAGCCGCCCCGCGTTTTTTGTGGAACAGTAAAAAAGTGACATTAGGGCGGTTGTTTATGTCATCTGTTAGCTGGCAAGGAACTCAAGAGAATTTATAATGGTAGGAAATTCCAACGCCATATCTTTGTATTGATGGAGTTATTGTGCCATGCCCTCCAACAAGAGTGTCCCCAAAACCACTACCAAGAGTATGCCAGCCGTCCCGCCGCCGAATTATCCGGATTTAATTGGACTCATCACCGCCAAGAAGCCGATAAATGTTGATCTAGTCCAATGTGCCGTCGCTACACGCCCAACCCAAGTGATTGCCGGACAAAATTTTGAGTTGATTGTAATTTTGCAAAATGCTTGTGATATGCCGGTCAATGTGGTGATCCTACCAAAATTGCCAGAAGAAGATGCCGCTAAACATCCGCATATGTTTGCGACACCGTCGCAGAGGATTCGTATTGCCCTACAACCCGCTGAGATTGGTTATGTGATTATTCCAGCACTCTGCTTGCGCAAAGCCGCCCCGGGACATTACCCGCTTATCACAGAAATCCATGCCGAACAGATGGAGAAAGATCACAAGCCTATGCGGGTGCGTTTGCCAGAAGGGGGTGGTGATCCCAATCTAGGAAGCCTATCTGAAGCAGTACGTTTGACTCTACTTGGCTTGCGCAAACTCCGTTGGGATGCCCACGTAGATACATGGCGCAAACACAATCTTGTTTCAAGTTTTGATGTGATTTCGGCGGCAGAAGTACCAGCCATGCCCATCAAAGGCAGTTGGAACAGCCTATGGACCATGCGCGATTATCTGGATGAGAATGTTTTGCAGGAACGGGTCAAGCCTCAGATGGAAGCCTTTCTGGTAAAACTGATTGCCAACGATTTCATTAAGATCCTTAATGAAGCGACTTTGGAGTGGTTCAACAAAACGGGGTATGTACTGCAAGCAGTTGAGGCCCTGTATGTCTCTAAGGTGTTGACCCATGTACTATGTGAGCTTAAGGTTGAGCAGCCCACCAAAATCAACCCAAATCCGGTCATGCCCGATTGGTACACCAAACTAATGTGGGTGTTTTTTGATGACCAACGCCTCGTGGATTACCCCGAACGGGTTATCAAGGGTCATCTGTATCCCGAACTCATCAAGGACGCCGTGCGCCATGCCTTTAGAATGCTGACGACGGTCTTGAAAGAGGAATTTGGGACGGTTGACGAGATTAATGATTATGCCGAAAACATCAGCTATGCGCTACAAAACAACACGGAATTGAGCTTTGCGCAGGTCTATCTGCCGCTGATTGCCGCCGGGGTGATTATTGCCAACCGCCTGACAATGAGTAATGAAAATGTGACCGATTCGCTGCATCAGATTTCGGAAGCGCAGAACAAACGCAAAGACGAGTTTAATGAAGACAATGCCTTTATTGTCGAAATTATCAATAAACTGGTAGACCGTTCACTGGAATACAAATTTTAGGCATTAGTGGCACTCTGGTGTTTCTAATGCTTGTATAGTCTTGGATAACACCGGAGTGTTTTTTATGCCTATCTCAACAGGGTTAGAAGTCCTGCGTGCCGACCACTATCTGCCTCTGCATGGCAAACGTTTGGGATTAATGACCAATCCCGGCGCGACTGATGCCCAATTCAACACCACCTATCAACTCTTCACACACGCCCCCGAAATTCAACTCGTGGCGCTATTTGGCCCGGAACATGGTTTTGTTGGCGCGGCGGCTGATGGTGCCGAGGTCAATTCCAGTGTTGACCCACGCACCGGGATTCCCGTCTATAGTCTTTATGGGGCGACCTTCCGACCCACCGCCGAGATGCTGAAAAATGTAGATGTGCTGGTCTGTGATATTCAGGACATTGGGGTGCGCTACTATACCTACCTTTGGACGATTTCCTATATTTTGGAGGCGGCAGGCGAATACGGCCTAGAGGTCATGCTTTTAGACCGCCCCAATCCGTTAGGGGGAATGGTCGTTGCTGGCCCACCCCTTGACCCCTCGGTCGCTTCCTTCGTTGGACGGCATCCCATCCCTGTGCAGCATGGCATGACATTGGGGGAGATGGCTCAATTCCTAAATGCAAACTACAACCCTTATCCCGCCAAACTAACCGTCATTCCGTGTGATGGGTGGCGGCGAGCGATGACGTGGCAGGATACCGGACGGGCATGGGTGCCAACTTCGCCGGCGATTGGTCATCTGAGTGCGGTGCAGCATTACCCCGGTGCGTGTTTCTTGGAAGGCACAGCACTTTCGGAGGGGCGCGGGACGACATTGCCGTTTGAGGTGGTTGGTGCACCCTATATAGATAGTGTTGCCCTTGCAGAATCGCTCAATGCCCAAAATTGGCCCGGCGTGCGATTTCGACCCCATTCCTTCCAACCAACTGCCAGCAAATGGGCGGGGCAGGAATGTCAGGGCGTGCAGGCGCATATCACTGATTTGGCCCAATGGCGGCCTATTGAGACATGGCTGAAGGCGATTTGTCACATTCGCGCCCTGTATCCTGAACAATTTGAGTGGTCGCCGATTCATCCAAAAACAGGCCGGTGCCATTTCGATTTGTTGACGGGTTCATCCACCATGCGCGATGCGATTGAGGCCGGGGCAAGCGTTGAAGAATTGACGGCGGGTTGGGGGCAATTTTGTAGCGAATTTGAACGGCAGCGTCAACCATTTTTGTTGTATGAATAGGGAGAATGAGGAGTAGTGGTACGCAAATTTTCACCCACTTTGGAAGCACGTCTCGATGAAATTATTACGCCACGCTTGGATAGCGTCACGCCTTCGGTGATAGTCATGGCGATTTTGCGGGGTAAGGTTATTCTACATCAGGCATGGGGGTGGATTGACCCCGATACCAAAAAAATCGCGGTGACAACCGATACATTATATGATCTGGCATCGGTTACCAAGCTGTTCACGGTGACGGCCTTTTTGCAGCAGATTAGCGTGGGGCGGGTTTCATTAAATACGTCGTTGATAGAGGTTATCCCCGAATTTGGCTTACTCAGCCCGCGTCGAATGGATGGGGGGCAAGACCCACATAGCAAAGCAGTGTTACCTATCCCCGATGCGGTGAAGGGCAAATCGGTTGATCCTGCACAGGTGAATTTTTACCATTTATTGACCCATACCTCCGGCCTTCCGGCGTGGCGGGATGTGTTTAACGCTGCTGGCCCTGCGCCGATGCCACCCACCATGCGTGATCCGATTGCACGGGCCGAACGTTGGGCAAGGGGGTTAAGCTCGATTTATAGCTATGCGTTTGTGGCACAACCGGGGGAAAAGGTCATTTATAGCGACATCGGCCTGATGCTGCTTGGTGAAGCCGTGACTCGACTAACCTTGCGCCCATTAGATGCCGCCATCCGTGAGCATGTTACCGCACCGTTAGGATTATCGTCGCCTACCTTTAATCCTCTACAAAATAATGCTGTGCGTGAAAACATCGCCCCGACGGAAAATGACCCCAAATGGCGACGGCGAAGGTGTTGGGGGGAGGTACATGACGAAAATGCCTGTGGGGTCGGTGGTGTGGCAGGCCATGCTGGATTATTTGCTAAAGTCAGTGATGTGGCGGCATTTGGACAGGCGTGGTTAAGCCATGACCCACGTCTAAAAATTGATCCTCGTATCATGACGGAGGCGGTGCGTGAACAGGCCGCAACCGAGGGTAATCGCAAAGGGTTGGGTTGGATGATTAAAGCCGCCGAGGGGTCGTCTGCTGGGGAACATATGGATATTACGACCTACGGTCATACTGGATTTACGGGGACATCGTTGTTCATTGACCCGACCAAACAATTGGTTGTGACCCTATTGACCAACTCGGTTTATCCCGGTCGGGAAGTGCCGGGGACATTTGAACTACGCCGCGATGTGCATAATCTGATTGGAAAGGCGGCGGATTGATGCGAATTATTGGCTTGATGTCCGGCACGTCGGCGGATGGCATTGACGCGGCCCTGTGCGAAATTACAGGCCAGCCCCCCCAATTGCAGGCCAAGATTGTGGCGGCGCTCACGTTGGATTATCAACCGGGGCAGCGCCAACGCATCCTTGCCGCGTGTAACCCTGCAACCGGGCATGTGGATGATCTGTGCCGCCTCAATTTTGACCTCGGCGAGTGGTTTGCGCAGGCGGTTCATAAAATAATCGCCCAAGCCGGACTGACCGCCGTCGACATTGATCTGATTGCCTCGCATGGGCAAACAGGGTGGCATCAAGTCGAGGGAGATGGGCATGTCAGCGCCACACTGCAAATTGGTGAAGCGGCGGTGATGGCTGAACGGACAGGTATCACTACCATTCATAATTTTCGTCCGCGTGATGTGGCAGCGGGTGGGCAGGGTGCGCCATTGACGGGGTATGCCGATTGGTTGTTGCTGCGGCATCCTAGCCAATGGCGGGCGGTTCAAAATATCGGCGGGATGGGCAATGTCACCTTTTTGCCCCCGCTCAGCGATGAAACCAGTGTCCCGTTAGCTTTCGATACTGGCCCCGGTAATGCACTCATTGATATTGCGACGACGATTTTGACCGACGGGGCGCAGACTTATGACCGCGATGGAGCATTGGCGGCAGTGGGCCAGATGGATGAGGGGTGGTTGGCGGAATTGATGTGCCATCCATTTTTTGAACGCCGTCCACCCAAGACGACAGGTCGGGAATTGTTCGGCTCTGATATGGCACGTCAATTGGTGGAGGCGGGTCAAGCACGCGGCCTGAATCGGGAGGCGATTATTGCTACCCTTACCGCGTTAACCGCCAGCAGCATCGCTGATGCCTATACCCGTTTTGCGCCACAACCACCAATGGAAGTTGTTTTGGGCGGCGGGGGGCAGCATAATGGCACACTGGTGGCCTATCTGCAAAACTTCATGCCGAATATGCGAATTATGCGGCACGAGGATATTGGCCTCAGCAGCGATTTTAAAGAGGCACTCGTTTTTGCGATTTTGGCGTATGAGACATGGCATAACCGCCCCGGTAATTTGCCCGCGCTGACGGGTGCATCCCATCAGGCAATCTTGGGTCAAATCACCCCCGGCAGAAATTATCAGACACTGATTCAACAGACATGGTGTGCCCGATGAATCGCTATGTGATGGGCATTGATGGCGGGGGTAGTAATCTCCGTGTGATAGTGGCGACCCCAGACTTGCAGGCGGTTGGGGAAAGCCATGCGGGAACAGTCAATCCCAGTGTGATAGGGCGCGGGGCATCGGCGGGATTGATCCGTCAGCACATGCAGACCGCGATTGAAAATGCCCATTTGCAGCGTGACGACATCCAAGCAGTCTGTATTGGCGTGGCAGGGGCATCGGCGGAACACTCGACGGATTGGCTGTGTGAGGTCGTTGGCGCAGTAACTCCTAACGCCCAACTTCGTCCTAGCGCCGATCAGGAAATCGCCTTAGTGGGGGCACATGGCAAACGCGAAGGGATACTGATTTTGGCGGGGACAGGTAGTGTGGCGTATGGAGTTAATCCAGCAGGGGCAGCGGCGGTAGTTGGCGGGTGGGGCTATTTGCTAGGGGATGAGGGCAGTGGCTACTGGTTGGGGCTATCCGCGTTAAAGGCCGTCTCACAAGCGAGTGAACGTCGCGCCGAGAAAACGAGCCTAACCTACATTGTGCTGCGTGAATTGAATCTGGCAAAACCGCGTGACCTCATTCGATGGCTGTACGCCGAACCGCGCAATGCTGAAATCGCCCGATTCGCGCCAATAGTTTTGGAGCAGACCGAAGCGGGGGATGCCGTTGCCAGCCGTCTTGTTGCCGAAGCTGTTCACTATTTGGCGGGGCATATCACGGCCCTGCGTGAAATCCTGAATTTTCCCGATGCCCCAATTGCATTTGCGGGTGGATTGTTGACCCATCCGAATGCGCTTAGTTCAGGTTTATGTCGCCAACTCCATCTAGCAGCTATTCCTATGCCCAAACATCCTCCGGTCGTCGGCGCAGTGTTGCTGGCGCTAGAGATGCTGGCTCAACAAGAAAAGGAAGCATGATGCAGCCATTGACGGAATCGCGTAATCTCCGCACCCATCAGATTGACCGACTTTCGACGCTGGAAATATTGGAGGTGATCAATGATGAGGATGCCTCCGTCGCGGGGGTGATTCGTGGTCTGCTACCCGAAATTGCCCAAGCAGTGGATGTCATTACGAGTCAATTTCGGCTTGGGGGGCGTTTAATCTACGCCGGAGCAGGCACCAGTGGTCGTTTAGGGGTATTGGATGCAGTGGAATGTCAACCGACCTTTAGTTCGCCGCCCGAAATGGTGCAGGCGCTTTTAGCAGGAGGTGATCCAGCTCTGACCCAAGCCATAGAAGGTGCGGAGGATCGCGATGATACAGGTCGAACCGATTTTTTGGCCCTAAATCCGACCGCCCATGATGTGGTCGTGGGGATTGCGGCGAGTGGTACAACGCCATATGTTTTGGGGGTGTTGGACGCGGCGAATGAGATTGGGGCTAAGACGATTGCGATCGCTTGTAATGCACCCGCCCCGATTTTAGAGCGTGCCAGCATTAAAATCGCGGTGCTGGTCGGGCCAGAGGTGATTACGGGTTCGACACGCATGAAAGCAGGCACGGCACAAAAAATGATCCTCAATATGCTGTCCACCGCCAGTATGATTAAACTTGGCAAGGTCTATGGCAACTTGATGGTAGATGTGCGCGTGACTAATCAAAAACTAGCCAATCGTGCCCGGGGTATTGTGGCTGAGGTGGTCGGATTGGGTCAGGAAGAAGCGGCCCGTCTGTTGCAACTGACCAATAATGAAGTCAAAACGGCGATTGTGGTCGGTCTGCTGAATATCCCAGTCGAGGAGGCCCGCCAACGCTTAACCGATAATCGCGGGATGCTGCGAAACGTGATAGAATCGCCGCTTGAATAGGGAGGATTCGATATGCCTGATATGCTGGTCAAACTTTATGAACTCCCAGAACTAGACCCTATTCTCAAAGAACAGGCCGCTAGTGGGATCACCATTCGGCGGGCCATCGCGCCTGAAAAACACTTTGTGGTGGACTGGGTGGGCGAAAAATTCAGCAAGTTCTGGAAAAGCGAGTGTGAGATCGCCTTTTCGCGTCAGCCTGTGTCCTGTTTCATCGCCACCGAAAATGACTTATTGGTCGGTTTTGGGTGTTATGACACCACTCGTAAGGGTTTTTTTGGGCCGACAGGGGTCAGTGAATCGGTACGAGGGCGGGGAATTGGCAAGGCTCTGCTGCTGGTTTGTTTGCACAGTATGTGGTGGGAAGGCTATGGATATGCCATTATTGGGGCGGTTGGGCCAGCCGAATTTTATGCCAAAGCGGTTGGGGCAACTCTGATTGAAGGTTCTGTTCCCGGCATCTATCAAGGCTTGCTGCGGAAATCTAATTGACCAATTTAACCGATTGATAAATGAGCATGACGCTAGAGACAACTCCTAATATCACCCCACGTGGACCGGCTTCTCGTCGGTCTTTGTTGTTGGCACTGAGTTTGGCGGCGCTGTTGCTCTTTTTGGCGTTGCGCGGTGCGGATTGGGACAAGATGTGGGCAACCGTGCGTCGAGGCGAACCCCTGCCGCTTTTGGTAGCCGCATTCATGTTAGTAGGAACCTACTTTCTGCGTTCGTTACGTTGGCGGGTACTGCTGACGGCGGAAAAACCGATTTCGGTAGCTACTGCCTTTTGGGCAATGGTGATTGGGTATCTAGGAAACAGCTTTTTGCCTGCACGCTTGGGTGAATTGATGCGCTCGACGATGATTGGGCGAAAGACAGGTGTCAGTACCAGTTTTGCATTGGCGACGGCCCTGACCGAACGGATTCTGGATGCTCTGTCACTGGTGTTGTTTAGCTTGATTGCTATTCCATTTTTGGACGCGGATATTCCAGATTGGTTGAATACGGCGGCGGCGGTTATGGCTGTTCTGGGGGTGGTTGGTCTGACGGGTTTTGTGGTCGCCCATCGCTTTGAAAAAGTCATTCACGCCGTCATCAAACGCTTGCCGATACCTCATCGTTTTCAAGACAAGCTGATTCTTCTGGTTGGTGAATTTTTGCTGGGGACACGTGCTTTTCATCATCCCCAACGCGCCCTGACCTTTGCCATCATGACGCCGATTATCTGGTCGCTCGATGTGGTCATGTCCATTACCGTTGCGGGG
The DNA here is from genome assembly GCA_041753455.1 of Anaerolineae bacterium. Lineage (GTDB taxonomy): Bacteria > Chloroflexota > Anaerolineae > Aggregatilineales > J027 > CFX10. Next base: position 617,995 of record JBGSUK010000011.1, read on the forward strand.
GCGTTTGATCTGACCTTGTATCCTGCCGAGGCCGTGCTGTTATTGGCGGCTTTGGGGTTGGCGAGTGCTGCCCCTTCAACCCCCGGCTATGTCGGTATTTTTCAATTTGTGGCGGTGACGGTACTGGTTCCGTTTGGTTTTTCCCGTGATGAGGCACTGGTGTATATCATCAGTTTTCAGGCCATCACCTATGTCATTGTCCTGACGTGGGGGTTAACAGGTTTGTGGCGGCTGAATCGTGCGACGCCTAATCCTACTACCGTTCAAAATCTGAATTAAGCTGCATCATTATTATCTGCGCTGTTTTCCGCATGTCCCCACTGATGGTAACGATATATTAACGGCTCAATCGGTTTGCCATCCATTATGGCAAATAGATAACCTGCGATATCGCGGTGATTGGCCTGCACCCACAGGGCAAAATCCTTGCGGGTGTCCTTGGGGGCGGCATCAAAGGCGGCTTGTACCTTCATTCGAGTGGTGGTTAGCACTTCTTCAATTTCGGCAATCCACGCCTTGACCTCGGCCAAAAATTCATCGGGGATAGCATCAAGAATGGCCTGTGCTGTGCCGTTTTGCATGGCTTCGAGGGTGTTTTTGAAACTCAGCGAAAACACCAGTTTATGCAGTTCAAGATAACGCGCTCCTTTGAATTTGAAGCGGCTACCGTCGGCAAATTCGACCACATAACCTTCATAGTTGGCGTCTAGGGTGGGTAGATTGACAAGGACATCCTCGACCGTCTTAAATTCCCGGTGGGTGGCGGGTAGCGAAAATCGAAAACGGCTGGCAAGATTGACAACATCTGGCTCAAATGGCAGATATTCACCCGTAAAACGATTCCTCGCTGCCAAAAGCACAAGGTCTTGGCACTCGCCATAATTCACAATGACGCGGTTTTCGGGGTAGATGATTTCAAAAATCAGGGTTAGTGCATCGGGTAGGCCGGACAGGTCGTAATGAGTATTCAAAAACTGGGTGGCCCATGCGCCTTGTGTGCTAATAAGGCTGCCGCGTGTGCTGATGCGGTAGCCATCGAGAGTGCGATAGAGTAGGCCTAACGAGCCATCCACTTTTTCAGTCACGGCAACCAGAGAGGCGATTGTATATCGTCCACCTTCCAGCCAGCCGAAAAATTTATCAAATCCACGCGCCACGACTTCGCCGGTTTGGGCATGGAGAATTAGACCACGACACACTTGCTCGAAAAAGTTCCAGCGGCCTTCATATTGGGCAAGGGTGCTGTAATTGAAAATAATCAGGTCACCATGGCGCCGTGCGTTGACATCGCCATACTGCTGCCAATCGGTAAAGCCCTGTCGTACAAGGTTTTGAATATCGCTGATTGAGGTGATTTCATCCATACCGAGATTGTAGCAGATAGGGCATTTACTCAACTAGCGCCAAGTAGCCTAAAGGCGATGTTGCGGCCATGCCCGCTGCGTGCCAGATAGACCCAGAACTCAGCCAGATTTTCCAGATGACGGGTTGCAGCTAGATTTCCTGCGTCTACCACCTCGAACCCGATGGCACTGGCGATTTGACCGACCACCGCTTTGGCGTCGGCATCGTCTCCAGCGATAAACATGGTGGCAGGTTGTCCGGCAAAACGTGGGTTCTGATAATGCTCCGCGCCGATGGTGTTAAAGGCCTTGACGACCCGCGCCCCGGTCAACCGTGCTAATTCTTCGGCGGCGGATCGTTCGGGGTTACGAACGAAACGATTGGTCATATCAATGACGATTTTCCCATGCCAGCTGGGAAGACTGGCGACTTGCGCGACAGCATCCCAGCGCAATGCAACGGCGATAATGTCATTCTCAGCGATGGTTTGTTCAACGCTCGCTACTGATGCGCCTGTTTCGGCGGCTAACGCTTGCATTTTGTCGCTATGTGGGTCGCGGGAACTGAACACAACTTCATAGCCAGCTTTGATGAGGGCTTTACCCAGACTTTCGCCGACCATCCCCGCGCCAATTATCCCAATTTGCATGGTACTCTGCTCCTTCAGCCCGAAAAGGCGTAACGCAGTGAAAGACAAGTGATGCCGCCATCCATTTTCTCATATTCACTCAGCGGCACTTCGATCACCCTTTGATAGTGGCGGTGCGCTAATTCTTGTACGGTTGGATTACCGGCGTGCAGTAAGACGGCGTCATTGATGGGTAAGACGTGTCCCCCTAGCTTCTCATTTTCCGGGGTCATAAAGACTTCCGCGAAATCAATCACGTAATCGGTCACAAATTCGGGCGTTCGAATAATGACGCCGGGAACAAGTTCCGTAATCCCGGATTTGAGATGTAACACGCCGCCGACGGGCACAAAATCAACCTGTAGGGAAGCATCATAATCTTGTAATGCGTTTTTGAGCCGTTGTGCCCCATGGCGATTGGTTCTCTCGGATAACCCGATCAAGATACGGTCAGCACAGGACAGAACATCGCCACCATCAAGCAACTCCTCGCCCTGCAATTGTACAAGAGGGCGGTCACTGAAGGCTTGTTGGATAGCGATAGTCTCGCCGCGGCGTGACAGATCACCCGGTTGAGTGATGACGACCAAATCCTCATAAATGACGGCGGCATCTTCAACAAAACAGCCATCGGGATAGGTCGCGTCACCGGGAAGGGTCGTGATTTTGAGGCCGCACCACCGCAGGGCTTCGCAGTAGGCGGCATGTTGAGTAAGGGCCAAATCAAAATCGGGTGCGCCAAGCTGTTGGGTAGTGACGCCATCGCCCATATTCGCAGTGGGAACCCGAATCAGTGCATGGGTAAACGTGTTATGGGGCATGTGATGTTCCTTTCATCCACCCAACAGCAAGCTAAGTTGTTATTACATCATGCCCGGTAGTAGGGCATAAAATTCAGTCGCGCGTACTACATCATCAAGGGAAACTTGGTCAAGGACGGTGTGGGCATGGATTTCATCACCCGGCCCAAAACCGATGCTTGGGATTCCGGCTTTGCCACACCAATACGTACCATTGGTCGAGAAATCCCATTTGCCCGTCTTGGGCTCGCCACCCCACAGTGCCTTCGAGGTTTTGACCCCGGCCTGCACAAAGGGATTGGATTCATCGAGCAGCCAAGCTGGATAAATTTTTTCCAGCGGGAATACAAAACCTGTGTAACTCGGTTCTTCATAAATCAGCAAGTCAACCTTGATGTCGGGCCGATCACCTACCACCTGTCGCACCTGTTCAATGACGGCTTCGGGAGTTTCGCCCCATGTGATACGACGGTCAATGTAGATAATGGCTTCGTTCGGCACGGCGTTGATGCTGGGGGTCGTGACTTCCATATCGGTGACAGTGATACGTCCATGTCCCAAGAAGTCGTGGTCGCCCAATTGCGGTTCCATATCACGGATAGCGGCAATCACAGGCAGCATTTTGTAGATGGCGTTGTCGCCCAAGAAATTACTGGCGGCATGGGCGCTTTTGCCTTTGGCGGTGACTTTCATTTCCACGCGGCCTTTATGCCCACGATAGACAGTCATCTTGGTTGGCTCGCCCACCACCACAAAGTCCGGTTTAATGCCTTCGGTTTCGACAAAGGCATGGGGGGCACTGCCGTCGTTCCATTCTTCCATATTGCCGAAATAATAGGCCGTGAAGCCTTCCAGTAGTCCTAGTTTATGAGCAATCGCCAAGCCGTAAATCATGCCGGGGGTGCTGCCTTTTTCGTCACAAGCCCCGCGTGCATAGAGGATACCGTTTTCAACCTTACCCTCGAATGGATCCCATTTCCATTCGGCGGGGTCGCCGACGCTCACGGTGTCAATATGGCTGTCATAGAGCAGTTTTTTCGGCCCATTACCAATCTGCCCGACGATATTGCCCATTTTATCGAACCAGATGCGGTCGAAACCAAGTTTGCGCATTTCGGTGGCGCAGCGTTCGCCGACATCCTTAATCTGGCTTTCCATACTGGGAATGGCGCACAGTTCACGCATAAACTGGATGATGACATCGCGGTTTTTTTCGACTTCGACTTTAATCGCCGCGACAACAACTTGTGTATCGGTCATAGCGTTATTCCTTTTGGTGTTCACACATTTAGTTCAGACCACAATGCCGCATCAAAATGGGCCAATGTGGGAATTACCTTATCTGCAATGCTCAAACGTGGGTCGTCAACCAATGAGGGGTCGGGGACACACACGCATTTCATCTCAGCGGCCTTGGCGGCTAATAAACCTCGCAATGAATCCTCGAATACAAGGCAGTTGAGACGCGAGATGCCCAACTTTTCAGCAGCACTCAAATATACCGCAGGATTGGGCTTGCCGTAGCGTTCATGTTCCGCTGAACATAACACGTTGAAGTATGGCCCAATTTCTAGACGCTCAACCACGCACTCGATCAATTCCATATGAGAAGATGAACCAATTGCCATTGGCATGTTCGTGGATTGGACGAAGGCCAATATCTCCATAACGCCAGTTTTGGCCTTCCCCTGTTCTCTCACAAGTTCCAAATAGTGGCGTTTGATACTGTTCTCGATATCTTTCTTAGAATAATGATTCCATGACTGATAGCGATACCAAAAGTCTACCACTTCGTCTATGCGCAGGCCCATTGTTTTGGTGCAATCGTGTTCGGTGAGATGGAGTCCCACGTTAGCAAAAGTTGCGATTTCGGCCTCTTGCCAAAAAGGTTCCGAATCAATCAGCAGGCCGTCCATATCAAAGATGACTGCTTCGATCATGCTGTTCCTCAGTTTCGTTGGTGATACCCTCTAATTCGAGTTCTTCAATCGAGGGGAGTTGATGATAGGCGTCTATCTCATCGTAGCTTGCTAAAATATCATCCAATTGCAGCATGAGCCGATCAATGCTCTCGCCTAGCTGATCCAGTTTGCGGCGCGTTTTGCTGGTATTGAAGCTAACGACTTTGGCCGGAATGCTGGCCTGCAAATTCAAGGCTTCTTCGATTCGACTGACTAGCCAGTGTCGTGATTCTGCCATAGTTTTGGCTTCATCGGAATCTGAATTTTTATATAGGGTAGCGATTTCGTCAATATCTTCCAATTGTTCGACGAGGGCAACAATTTTTGCACTCAGTTGTTGAGTCTGGCTCAAAATATCATAACTTGTTGAACCCCGAATATTGCGTGTTGCCCGTACTACCAACCGTTCGGTTGACAACATCCGGTCATAATACTCGTAGTTCGTTTTGTGTACATGCCCACGCAATACATCACGCACCTGCCGATAACTGGTATTGATCTGGGGATCGCTGTAATAAATGCGACGTAAACGCCGTAATCGGTTATCCGTCGTTTTTGAAGCCGTCGGCAAATCCAAAATCATCAAGAATTGATCGAATAATTCTTTGATACCCTGCCATAGCAGTCTAAAAAATCTGGGTTGGCGTTCGTGTTCAGCCATAAATCTCTCCCCTGTGGTCAGTGGGTATGAGTATGCCGTCTGAGTAGGAAATTTACCAGCTAGACTCGGCGTATTTCGAATCGCCACTTGCGACAAAACGACAAGAATGGTATATATAAAGCGTATAGGGAATGCCCCATTAGCTCAGTGGATAGAGCGTTGCCCTCCGGAGGCAGAGGCCCGCGTTCGAGTCGCGGATGGGGTACAGCTATGTACTTCGGACGAACAGCCAGCAGGAGAAATCTTGCTGGTTTTCGTTTCTATACTGCCTTTTTCGGTAAGCGTGGCCTGTCCGTCGCTTTTGCCAGCGGATGTAAAGCTGGTTAAGTATCCAAACGGAGGCCGCAAATCCATTTTTACAATCAACCCCTCACGGTTAACAACAATACGTTCAATGAGATGGAGCAGTAACTGTCGTTTCAGTTTTAGCTCCAATCTGTTATAGAGTATACCAATTTTTGCAAGTAGTCGAACGGCGTCGTCTAATCCCTTAAAAAAGTATTCCTTTTCCCGCCCTAAATGCTCCAATGCAGCGCGTGTTTTCTGATACTGGTCGTTAAAATCACGCCACAGTTCAGTATAGAGTTCCTCGCTTATTTTGCCTTTTAGACGATCCATGTAAATCACTTTTTCGTACTTTGCCAGCTTTTCCAACTCTTCCTGCAATGCCGCTTGATCATTTTGACGCCGGAAGTTAACCCTCAATTCGATATGCTCTCGATAGGCTTTTTTAAGGAGGGGAACAAATGATGGGTCAATATGAATGTGCTGAATCCATGACTCAATCTGGGTATCTACGATATGACAAGGGATGTTTTTGTTGCTGCTGGGTACACAATAATACGAAGAGCCACCACCATCTTTGCGTCCGGCATTGGGGGTGGAGCAGGTCAATCGTGTTTCCCTAAGGCGTTTCATCCATTTCCTCCTGCAAATAGACAATCCCTTGTAAAAGATAAAACTGTTTGGCGGCTGGCATCCGCGTTTTGTTGCGCTTGGCTAGGACAGCAAGACCTTTCTCAAATTCCTCAGTAGTGACAATGGGTTCCCATTTGCCCCGTACCTGTTTAGGTGGAATCGTGCAGTATTCGTTTTTGGTGACTACCCAACCCGCATAGAACCAATTGCGAAAGATGGCCGATATAGTGGTTTTGGCGGTAATGCGCGTCCCATCTGGTTCAACTTTGACAAAAGGCCGGCCATTCCGTAGCCGAAAGCCCTGCGCATGAAGTTCTTCGCAAATATCATTTAAAGTCAGGCGGTCTTGAAGGAGAAGGTCAAAGGCGAAACGGATGACCTTGGCTTGTTCCGGATCGAGTTCCACCCAGCGTTTATAGCGTGAGTATTTGAGGCGTTCGGAAGCGGGTGCTTCGGACGTTTTCATTTCCTTATTTATATAGCCATCTGGGGCAAGGTGAGGCCATTCTCCATTCATATAGCGGGTAATCATGGCTTCACGGGTGCGCTCGCCAATCCGTTCGGATTCGAGTTGAGCCAGCGAAAGTTCCAGATTCATATGGAAGCGACCCATCGCGGTTTTACCATCACGGTCAGGTGCATTGGCAGTCACCACTTTGATGCCTAATTCGCTGAGTTCTTTAATGGCACGAGTGGCCTCGGCAATATCTCGCCCAAAACGGTCCAACGCCGCGACTGCTACGTGCGAAAATTTGCCTAATCTAGCATCGGTTAACATGCGTTGATAGTTTTGCCGATCCGCTGAGGTGCCAGTATAAGCATCCGCGTAAATCTCGATAATTGGCAAGTCATTTGCGGCCAAAATGCGTTCTTCAATAACCCGTCGCTGACCCGCTTGTGATCGCTCAGGCGCTTGGACTTCGGCATCACTGGTACGCAAATAAATGGCGAAACCGCTGTCTAGGGGATGATTACGGCGCTTCTTTTTTGTCATCGTAGCCTATTTCCTCGAGTAAGCGGCCTATTATATGCCATTCTTGGATGCCTCAGTTTTTTGCAATGTCAACGAGTATTTCCCAGAGTGCCCGAATGCCCTGTTGATACTCATCAGCCAGTAATGAAAATCTCTTGTCGAGGGTTCCCGATGGATGAACAAGCCAGAATAACTTTTCCTGCGGGGTAGCGATGTCTTTTCTTGGCAGCAGTACATTGAGGGCTATCGTTACATCACGGCTGCCGATAACCTCATCGTAAAGTGCATCAGTCAATGCGAGAGTAGGGGGTAAATTGGCGGCGTCATACAGGCGCTCAAGGGTCATCTTGCGTAGCAGATCCGGCGTAGATGAATGGGTGACGTTACCTATCACTCGACCTAATTCATCCTTTAGGCCAAATTTGCGGCTCTTAAACATAGGATGTTCTTTTTGAAGGGCGCGGAGTTGCTCTAACAAATACCGGGTATTTTCCGATGGTGGCAGGATTCCTACGGCTTGCTCCAGTGAGGCTAATGTTTCCCAGAGTTGCTTTTGTTGCGTAGGCGGCAGTCCGTCAAATCTTTGCCCAAAATATTCAGCGGCAGGGCTGATTGTTTTAGCGGAGGATGCTTCAGAGAGGTAGCCTGCTAACTGAAATATATAGACCTCATCTAATTGTAGGGCTTGGCAAATTGCTTTCAAAACTAACGGGTGTGGCCCAGAAACTTCGTCTTCAATCCCCTGTTTAAGTAAATTTCGCACACTACCCTCGGAAATGCCTGCTAGTTGGGCGAGTTGGTTGCCACTGAGACGCCGTTGCTCCAATACTTCTTTCAAAAAGCCGCTTAATGATGGCTGGGTCATGGATACATTCCTCATTCTGAGTTCACCAAGTTGACACTGTTCGTAAATATGCTATGATGATTCGTAAATATTTACGAATATAGTAAAGCAAATTGCGAACCCTGTCAACAAACAAAGGAGCACCACATGACTCAAGACGACTTACCAGCGATCCTGTTGACTCGTGTCCAACAAGTCTATGCCATCTTAGTCTCTGTTGCCGATGGCCCAAAGGTGTCAGCCAGTAATAGAGAAGAGAATCATGCAGAGGGAGAGGAGTACGCACCAGAAGCAGAGGCTGAAATTTTGGTTCGCCACGAAGTGATAACCAATGAAAAGGAGCTAATCAGTTCAGGAATCGAGCAAGACGGAGATAAAGGAGTGAGCTATGAATCATCAGCAGAGCATTGATGCAGTGGCCCGTCGGCTCTATCGGTTTAGCCGCCGTGATGTCGCAGAAATCATGGAAGTTTTGGTAGAAGTCTGGCGCGAGGAGTTGCTGCGCCCAGAGGGGAATGTTCATATTCGGGGATTGGGCAACTTGTATATCCAACGACAGCAGATTGAAGCCAGCGGTCTTGCTAAACAATTGATGGAACAGACGGGCCAGCCCGGTGGGATGGTCACCCGCAGCTACTTTCGTTTTCGCCCGACCCAGACCTTGAAACGGGATTTGGCTACCCGGATTCGTTCAGGGGAGTTCGTCGAATGAGTAATGCCAAATTCACCGAGCGTTTGAGTGTCGGCATCACGCCCGCGATGGATGATTTGCTGGAAGACATTGCCATCAGCCGCACTCGCAAAGGCAAACCGGTGGGGAAGTCTGATCTTATCCGAGAGGCAATTCGGCTGTATTTGGACGAACAGCCTGATGCGCGAGGATCACGTAAGCAGATTGCCAAGTCATTGGAAGGGCAGATCAATGACCTTGCGGCTCAAGTGACCACCCTAAGTCAGCAGATACATGCTATTCAGCGGCAAATCCAAGAGGAGCGAGAGTTGATTATCCGATTAGGGCGGGCATTGCAGCCAGTAATTGAACGGGTCACACCGCGACCTAAATAAAGCCCTATGGATCGCAAACTCAGCGTCGTTGCGAATGTCAAATACCAATCGCCGAAAGGGAAAGGGGCAGCTCAACTCAAAGGGCTGCTCCGGTATGTCCAGTATCGGGATGATCGTGATGGGCATATTCCACAACATCGGGGTTTGGAGCGCTGGGTAGATCGAGGACTGGGTGGCAACTTCCAGACCATTGCCGCCAATTGTGAAGAATTCAAATCCGAGCATGTGCAGGCCTTCACATGGGTCATCAACCCCAACCCTGACTTGATGGCCTTTGTCCCAGAGAACAAACACCAGCAATTTGTCCGCGAGTTGACCGAGGCGACGCTTGAGCAGTTTTTCGAGGCACGCGAAATAGATGTGCCAGAATATGCCTATGCCATCCATCGGCGTGAAACAGGCGATCACCGCGACAATCCCCATGCCCACGTGATCTTGCCGGGAACGTATCACAGTTGGGCCGATGGGTCACGCCTGCCGCTTTACATGAACCGCTACAAAAAAGAGAACCACATTGAGATGCTGCATGAAGCCGCCCAACAGCAGATGGATGTTTTGATGCAGCATTATGTCGGCCTCGATTGGGAACAGCGTTATGATGCACTCATGGCCGAGCGGCAACCGCCAATCGAACGTGAGGTTGAAGCATTACCAGAAACAATCCCTCTCATTATCCCAACGACCCCGCCCGATGCCGTTCTGTCAATGGCGGATGACATTCAATTGCAGGTGTGGATCGGAGTACAGGAAGACCTATTCACCGAGAAGCAGCGGGTAGGATTCATTTGCCGCTGGGAAGAACCAGAAATCAGTGAGCAGCAACAATTTCTCGCCCCAATCGATAATCTCACCCCTGAACAGGCCACCGCCATCACCACCCATTTTCATGAGATATTGGCAATAAAGCCTGATTTAGATATTCGTGGTTTGATGGAATACAGCGTGGAACTTGCTGAAAAATACCGTCAGATTGAACATCACAGTTACAATGGCCCATCACTGGACTTGTAGTTAAGGTAGGGAATCAAATTAGCAGATGGATCACGTTGCGGTGACACCTGAGCTGTTCTGATGCAATTTGTATCCGCACTATTTATCGCGAAAAACGATGTCAGATTTTTGTCAGCCTTTTGGCAGACGGGCATGGGGTAGGGATTGCATAGACGTGGCCTGCGCGTTCAACAGAAGAAGACACTGCATGTTATAACCTCGTGAAAAGTTATTTTGACGAGGGGAGATGTCTGATGTTGAAACGCAAGCGTGTTTTGGTAACGCTGCCATTAGCCCTGATGATTGGTACGCTTCTTTTTACCCTTATACGACCAGATGCCCCACAAGCGGCTCCTGCCCGCCAAACGGAAAACACCGCTCCCATCATTATTGAGACATCACCCGAGAAGGGCGAAGAACTGGCGCTTGATCGGTCAGTAACCTTTACCTTTGACCGCCCTATGAATGTGGCAAGTGGTATTTTTGGCGTTGACCCGGTTGTCGAAGGTGGGCTATGGGAATGGCAAGATGAAGGCCGTGTTTTGAGCTTTTCACCGCCCGCCGAAGGGTATCCAACCGATAGCGATGTGATCTTTAGTGTGTTTGCTGAAGATACCCAGCACATTCCAATGGATGCCGCTTATCGCCTGCATGTATTTACCACCAATTCCCTGCAAGTTATGGAAGTCTTGCCGGGGGATGGAGCGCAACATGTTGCTTCGGAAACAGTGGTTACAGTTATTTTTAACCGTCCTGTTGTGCCATTGACCAGTATCGGGTATCAAGCCGATTTAGTGAATCCACTTCACATCGAACCGGACATTACTGGAACAGGGGAATGGCTCAATACCTCCATCTACACATTTAAACCCGAACTAGGGTTGGTGGGTGGAACGACCTATACGGTTACGGTGAATGCCGGACTCAAAACCCCGACAAATGCCGTACTGAAAGAAGATTATCAGTTCAGTTTTTCGACGGTCAAACCTACATTTGCGAGTGCTCGTGTATTGAATGCGCCGCGTGTGCGCCATACCGAAGAAGAGAATGATGCAGTTGGTCAGCTCATCGCTGAGCGAGAACTCTTTACGCCATTTGATGTGCCCTTAAAACCAATTATTGACCTAAGTTTTACTCAACCCATGAACCCTGTCACCCAAAACGGCTTGTATATCGAGTCATGGGACGGCGACAAAGTGCCGATGGGGTATTCATGGTCAATTGATCGTCGCACTGTTCGATTACGGACATTAGAACCGCTGGAACTCGACTCAATCTACTTGCTGGTCGGCGACGATACCATTCTGCGCTCGATGACCAGCTCGGAAATAAGTAACGACTACTTACGCCCCCTACGCACAGTACCCTATCCGGATTACTACCGCACTTACCCCGATGATGGGGAACGGAATGTTGACCCCGGTGGCAGTTTCAGCATCTTTTTTAATGCACCGATGGATGCCGATAGCATCGCCGATAAGATTAAGATAGACCCTGCCCCGGAAGGCGAAATCAGTGGATATTATGAAGAGTGGCGCAATGCCTATTTTGTCATTTTCCAGAGCCTACCTAATGTGAATTATGCCATTACCCTAGAGCCGGGGATGCGCGATATTTATGGCAATGAAATCACTACCCCTGCCGAAATCAATTTCGCGACGCGGGCCTATGAACCCTCATTGGCCTTAAATGTTCCCGGCATGATGGCAGTCTACAATGCGTATGATCCCACCACACGCTTGTTTGTTTCCCATCGCAACATTGATACGATTGAGTTGCAGCTTTATCGGCTGGATTTGCCCTCATTGGCCGGGGTGGCCCGCAGCAACAATCAACCCAATCGGGATAACCGCGCCGGTCAACGGTTGCGTTCATGGCAAGTCCCGGTGGCCTCACCGCTGAATGTATCACGTGACCGGATGATTTTGATTTCACCGGAAGAAGTAGATCGCGGTCTGGAAGATTTTGCTTGTCAGGGTGTGGCGGCGCGGCGCTTGAGTGTAGATATTGAAGCGCGTGTAACTAACGATGACCCTCGCCCATTGCCGGTTCTGGCCGAAGCCAGTTTTGCCAGCGATACCGTGACCCAATATCCATCAGGCACAACTTTTTGGGTGCAAGATGGCCCGCTATGTGCCGAGGGTTATATGTGGTGGAAGGTCAAGAACTTTGAGGATGAGACGGAAGGCTGGATTCCAGAAGGCAGCCTATCCACCTATTTCGTTGAGCCGCTTTCCGATGTGCCTTTGATTGAGAACGGCGAATACAAAGCGCTTGAACCGGGTGCGTATATGCTCTCTGTGAATTCACCCCAATCGAATAAGCGCGGCTATCCCCCCAGTGTTCATGTGATGATAGTGGCAACAGTCAACATCACGCTCAAATACAGCCAACATGAAGCCCTTGCTTGGGTTACAAACATGCAGACAGGCAACCCTGAACCTAATTTGCTGGTGAAATTTTATGATAGCAAGTTCAGCGTGATTGCTTTTGGGCGAACCGATGAAAATGGACTTGTGATGGTTGACCTGCCCAAACAGGATTCCTATGGCACGCTCTTTGCAGTGGTAGAAACCCCTGAACATTTTGGATTTGTCTCTAATCGCCTCAGTTACGGTATCCAATCTAATGATTTTAATATCCAGATGGATTATCAACAGACCAATCAACGGCTCTATCTCTACAGTGATCGTCCCATTTATCGTCCCGGTCAGACCGTCTATTTTCGTGGCATCCTGCGTAAACAAGACGATGTTTTGTACAGTGTGATGCTGGGATACCGAACCGTCCCCATCGAAATTTATGATGCGTCGAATCAAAAAGTCTATGAGGAGCGCATTGAGGTTAATCCACAGGGATCGTTTTCCGGTGAATTTACATTGGATGACGAAGCCAGTCTTGGTAACTATCGCATTGCGGTTGCGCTACCGAGCTATCAAGACTATTACAATCGCGACACGGGCTATTATTGGAATTTGCCCGGTTTGACCTTTAGCGTCGCGGAGTATCGCGCACCGGAATATGAAGTCCAAGCAACGCCCGTAGCCAATGAAGTGTTAATGGGCGAGATGGTCGAGGTAACCATTGATGCCCGTTACTTCTTCGGTGGGGCGGTCAGCAATGCCCAAATTCGATGGGTGGCGTTGGGTCAAGACTACTATTTCAACTATCAAGGGCGTGGACGTTGGACATTTCAAGATTTTGATTATGACCGCCTCGATACGGAGAACTACGTCGAAACGACCTCGGGGGTGTGGGCCGAAAAGGTATCCGAAGGTGAAGGCGTGACCGATGCCGAAGGCCGTTTTGTCATCCGCGTACCCGCCGGAGCTGCTAATCACCCCGGTAGCCAAGTCTATACGATTGAGGCCACCGTCACCGATGAAAGCAATCAGCCCGTCTCAAGGCGTGTGCGGGTGGTGGTGTATCAAGGCAAGGTATATGTGGGAGTCGCGCCGGACAGCTATTTGAGCGTGGCAGGTAAGACCTCGCGCTTTAATTTAATTACGGTGGATTGGGATAGCCAAGCTGTAGCCGATCAGGTGGTAGATTACCGCATTGTCGAGCGCCTTTGGACAAGTGTTTTGGAAAAAGACACCGACGGACGCATGGCATGGACATGGGATTTGGAAGAGATCGAAGTCGCCAGTGGCTCGGTGACATTGAATGCTGATGGTAAGGGTCAAGTGGAGTATGTGCCGCCGCGTGGGGGAACGTATAAGCTGTATGCGACCACCCGTGATGATGTCGGCAATGAAATCTTGAGCAGTGGTTTTATGTGGGTCTCCAGCCCTGAGTATGTCTCATGGCGGCAACGCAACGATAATCGTGTCACCCTCATTGCCGATGCTGATACCTACCGTCCCGGTGATACCGCCCAAATTTTGATACCCAGCCCATTTCAAGGTGAAACATTGGCCTTGGTCACGGTGGAACGGGATAGCTTTTTGCACACCGAAATCATCCACATGACAACCAATTCTTATGTCTATCAACTGCCCATTGAAGACCGCTATGCCCCGAATATCTATATCTCAGTCATGTTGGTTAAGGGAATTGATGCACATACGACTTACGCCCAATTTCGATTTGGCATGATTCCATTGACGATTGATACTGAGCGCTTGGTGATGGATGTTGAAGTCACGCCGATTCTCCCAGAAGGTGTGGAAACCGTTGGGCCGGGCGATGCGATCACCCTTGATGTCAAAACGCACGATTGGACCGGAAATCCGGTCAGTGCCGAAGTGGGGATGGGGGTGACAGACTTGTCAGTTTTGGGTCTTGTCTCGCCTAACAGTCCACCTTTGTTGGACTATTTTTATAGTCGGCGGGGTTTGGGGATTTTTACATCCTCTACCCTGACGATTTCGGCTGATGATTATGTTCAATATGTCACCAATGGCCGCAAAGGTGGCGGTGGTGGTGGCGATGGGTATATGGGGATTATTGAAATCCGCCAAGATTTTGTAGATACCCCATTATGGGAACCCAGTGTGATCACAGATGAAAATGGCGAGGCTCAAGTCAGCATTACGCTGCCGGATAATTTGACAACATGGCGTATTGATGCGCGTGCAGTTACAACGGGTGCTGATGGGCCAATGTTGGTTGGGCAATCTACAGCGGACTTTATCAGCACCAAGCCACTACTCATTCGACCCGTTACGCCGCGCTTTTTTGTAGTCGGCGATGAACTAAGCATCGGCGCGATAGTCAACAACAATACCCCACGCGAGCAAATCGTACAGGTGGAACTGATTGGCACAGGATTCGATGTATTAAATGATGTGGCCCTTGTACAGACCGTCACTGTTCCCGCGCAAGGACGCCAGCGGGTAGATTGGCCCATTCGTGTATTGGATGTTTCCAATATTGATGTGACCTTCACGGTGCGGAATGAAGATGGTTCCTATACCGATGGCAGTAAGCCGCTGCTTGGTCAAGGCGATGAACGTCTTTTACCCGTTTATCGTTATTTGGCCCATGAAACCGTAGGCACGGCGGGTGTTTTGGATGGGCCGGAGGCGCGGCGGGTTACTGAAACCATTGAACTTCCTGACCAAGCCGATCATGCGCTGGGTAGTCTGCGTATCCAACTCGACCATACCCTAGCAGGGCCAATGCTCGATGGCCTAACCTATTTGCAGAATTATCCGCATCAGTGTATCGAGCAGACGGTCAGTCGTTTTCTGCCCAATATCATGACCATGCGGGCATTGGCGGCACTCAACCAGTCGAACCCGGAATTAAAGCAAAATCTCAATCAGCAGGTCATCTTTGGCTTGCAGCGTCTCTATGCCCTTCAACATTCGGATGGCGGTTGGGGTTGGTTCCCCAGTGATGCATCGAATCCTCTCACAACTGCCTATGCTCTCATTGGGTTGAGTGAAGCCCGCAATAGTGGTTTTGCGGCGGTGGATAACAGCGTCATCGAACGGGCTGGTGACTTTTTGTACCACTATATCGCCCAGCAAGAAGGCAGTGGCGGACTTGATAAGCTGCAAGATTGGCAACTTAATCAACGGGCTTTTATTCTTTATGCCCTGAATCGAAGTTCCTATGCCAGTGGTTTGGATTCCGCCACCTATGCGGCTCGTCTCACCCTGATGTATGAGCAGCGCCAGCGACTCAATCTTGACGCTCAGGCTTATCTAATGATGAGCATGATGGCAAATGATCCAAATGACCCCCGGCTGGAGACCCTCAAGAGTGACTTCATGAGCGCCGCCACCTTCACGGGCAGTGCGAGTGCCACCGGGATTCATTGGGAAGATCGGCCTGATTATTACAATTGGACAAGCGACACCCGTACCACCGCATTGGTGCTAATGGCCTTAGCCCATTATGATGTCGCCAATGACCTGTTGCCGGGGGCGGTGCGCTGGTTGATGACCGCCCGCCAAGCCGACGCATGGGAAACTACTCAAGAAACGGCATGGTCGGTCATGGCACTCACCGACTGGATGCTGCTGACCCAAGAATTGGAGGCCGATTATGCTTTTGGGGTTGATCTCAATGGGAGACCGCTTTTGTCACAGGATACCCGTGTAACGCCCGATACCGTCCGCGAATCGCAGCGCCTACGGGCGGGGGTCTCAGAATTGTTGTGGGATGAAGCCAATCAGGTCGTGATTGTTCATGGGGATGGGCCGGGGAATTTGTATTACACCATGCACCTCACGACATTTTTGGATGTGCCGGGGATTGAGCCAGCCTCACGCGGTATCTCCATCGAACGCCAATATTACCTTGCGGATGATCCCGCCCGTCAACCGATTACTAGCGCCAAAGTGGGGGATGAAGTGGTCGTGATGTTAACAATTACCGCGCTGCGATCCCTCAATTATGTGGTCATTGAAGACCCCATCCCGGCAGGTGCGGAAGCAGTAGATCCACACATTTTGACCAACAGTATGGTGGGACAGCGTCCGCATGTGGAGATAAGGGATGATGCTGATTGGGGATGGTGGTATTTTTCTCAGACGGAACTGCGCGATGAAAAAGTAGTCTTGTACGCAACCTACCTTGCGCCGGGAACCTATACCTATGTGTATCGGTTGCGCTTGGGCTTACCGGGGGAATTTAATGTGATTCCGGCAACAGGACAGGAATTCTATTTCCCAGAAGTCTATGGTCGCAGTGCCGGGATGCTGTTTAGGATTGAGCCGTAGATTGTACCAAGCCTAAATGAGTTGGGATGAAAATGGGTTGGGGGGATCGAAAGATGAAATTTCGAAATACCCGACCCATTTTCATTAGCTCAGATGCGTTTCTCACCTCTTAAAGAAGGTAGCCCATGCCTCAGGGCTATATCACAGTTGGCTTTGAGCCTTCACCTTTAACCTGAGACCCAATAGCGACGATAGTCATGAGGACTTTTATCCTTTCTCAAAATATGAAATGCAGCGAAATCTATCTAAAGTAAAGGGTGGGTGTTCTGTCTTAAATTAAATACCCTCAAGATAGGGGGTAAAATAGTATGAGCTATAATGAACCCTAAAAAATCTTTAAAATAGTTAGATATGAATATTGACCCTTAACATTGGGAAGCTATTCTTTTATGATTGCCGGAAAACGACTAACCAGAAATTAGGGCGATGTTACTCACAATCACCACTACCCATTCACCTGCGACTGATCTGGGCTATTTGCTGTATAAACATCCGGATCGTGTCCAATCTTTTGAACTTAATTTTGGGCAGGCCCATGTATTTTATCCGGAGGCGACACCGGAACGATGTACTGCCGCGCTGCTGCTAGATATCAACCCAGTAGGGCTGGTACGCGGGCGTGGGATTAGCACCTTTGCGCTTGAACCCTATGTCAATGACCGCCCTTATGTCGCGTCTTCATTCATGAGCGTAGCTATTTCACATGTCTACGGAACGGCATTATCGGGTATTTGCAAATCACGTCCTGAATTGGCGCAAACCGCGATTCCGTTGGAAGTAAAAATCACCTCGCTGCCCAGCCGAGGTGGTGAAGCCATGCTGCGAAAGCTGTTTGAGCCGTTGGGCTATACCCTCGCCATTGAACATCATTTGCTGGACGAAACCTTTCCGGCATGGGGTGAGAGTGCCTATTATACGGTGACATTGTGCCATACCGTTCGTTTGACTGACCTGCTTTCCCATCTCTATGTGCTGATTCCGGTGCTGGATGATGAAAAACATTACTATGTCGGCAGCGATGAAGTAGAAAAACTGCTGCGACATGGGGAAGGGTGGTTGTCCTCGCACCCGGCTAAAGAATTAATCACGGCCCGTTACTTGAAGCACCAACACAGCCTCAAATGGGAGGCTCTTGCCCGACTCGTCGAAGATACGCTCCGCGTTGACGAAGAAAGCGATGAACACGACGCAGAGGAAGCGAAAATTGAAGAACGGGTAAGTCTGCATCAACAGCGCTTGGGAGCCGTGTTATCGGTTCTCAAGAACAGCGGAGCGCAGCGTATTCTCGATTTAGGTTGCGGTGAGGGGCGGTTATTATCCATGCTACTGCAAGAACCGCAAGTTACCTCCATTTTAGGCATAGATGTGTCCATTCATGCGTTGGAATTCGCCAGTGAAAAGCTGCACCTAGATCGTTTACCACCCAAACAGCGCGAACGCATTCATATCGCACAGGGATCATTGATGTATCGGGATGCACGACTGAAGGGTTTTGACGCAGCGGCAGTGGTCGAAGTCATTGAACATCTCGACCCGCCCCGTCTGGCAGCATTTGAGCGGGTGTTATTTGAATTCGCCCACCCCGCGATGGCTGTTATCACAACACCCAATGCGGAATACAACGTGATGTGGGAAAGCCTTCCTGCTGGCAGATTCCGCCATCGTGACCATCGTTTTGAATGGACACGTGCCGAGTTTCAGACATGGGCCAGTGGTATTGCGGAACGATTCGGGTATCAGGTACGGTTTTTACCTATTGGGCCAGAAGATTTGCGGGTTGGTTCACCCAGTCAGATGGCGATTTTTGAGATATTGGCAGAGGAAAAAGTGTGAAATGACCGTAAATATCACCGTCCCTGAGGTCTCACTTGTTGTATTGATTGGCGTCTCTGGTAGCGGCAAATCTACTTTTGCACGGACCCACTTTTTGCCAACCGAAATCATCTCCTCAGATTTTTGCCGGGGCTTGGTCTCGGATGATGAAAATAGCCAAGATGCCACCAAAGATGCGTTTGAAGTGGTGCATTTTATCGCAGGCAAACGCCTCGCCAATATGAAATTGACGGTCATTGATGCCACCAGCGTGCAACCCGATGCCCGTAAGCCGTTAATGAAGTTAGCGCGGGAACATCATGCGCTACTGACAGCGATTGTTTTGGACGTACCGGAACGCATCTGCATCGAACGCAACCAGAAACGAGCGGATCGGAATTTTGGGGCACAGGTTATCAAACGTCAGCGCCAAGAGCTAAAACGCTCCCTGCGCCTCTTGGAACGGGAAGGGTTTCGGCAGGTCTATATCTTGAAATCGGAGGAGGAAATCGCCGCTGTCCAGATTACGCGCCAGCCCTTACATAATAATCTGAAACATGAACATGGCCCATTTGACATTATCGGCGATGTGCATGGTTGCTTTGATGAACTCGTGACGTTACTGGAAAACATGGGTTATGCCGTCAATAGCACACAAGTGACCCCACCCAATGGTCGCAAAGCCATCTTTTTGGGGGACTTGGTAGATCGTGGGCCAAAAATCCCCGATGTTTTGCGCTTGGTCATGGGCATGGTTGAGGCAGGTACGGCGATCTGCGTCCCCGGTAATCATGACATTAAACTTATGCGAAAACTGCGCGGGCGAGATGTGCAAATCAAACATGGCCTTGCTGAATCATTGGCGCAATTGGAAAACGAGACCCCTGAATTCAAAAAACAGGTAGCGGATTTTGTCGAGGGCCTCATTAGCCATTACGTACTCGACGGAGGACGTTTGGTAGTGGCCCATGCGGGTATGAAAGAAAATTATGCTGGACGCGCTTCGGGCACTGTCCGTGAATTTGCTCTGTACGGTGAAACGACTGGTGAAACCGACGAATTTGGTCTGCCCGTGCGCCATAATTGGGCGGCGGAATATCGGGGCAATGCAACGGTGATTTATGGGCATACGCCTGTACCCCAAGCGGAATGGCTAAACCGGACCATCAATATTGATACGGGCTGTGTATTCGGCGGGGCATTAACAGCCTTACGTTATCCCGAAAAAGAAGTGGTGTCGGTTCCGGCACGGCACACCTATTCTGAACCGGTGCGACCCTTCCTAACCGAAAGCGCCCCGGCACTGACCTCTCAACAGCAGTACGATGATGTGCTGGATATTGAGGATGTTATCGGTAAGCATCTTATCAATACACGTTTGATGAAACATATCACCATTCGCGAAGAAAACGCGATCGCGGCGCTTGAGGTCATGAGCCGTTTTGCAGTCAATCCGAAATGGCTGATTTATTTGCCACCCACCATGTCGCCAACAGAAACGACCCAACTGCCTGATTTGCTAGAACATCCGCTGGAGGCCTTTGCCTATTACCGCGACAATGGTGTGCCACAGGTGATCTGCGAAGAAAAACATATGGGGTCGCGAGCAGTGGTCATCGTTTGCCGGGATGAGGATGCTGCTCGTCGGCGTTTTGGTGTGATCGGTGAGGGTTTTGGAGTATGTTATACCCGCACTGGACGCCGTTTCTTTGATGACCGCCTACTAGAAACCGAATTTTTGAGTCGGGTACGCGATGCCATTGGAGAAGCAGGTTGGTGGGATGAACTCAATACCGATTGGGTGGCACTCGACTGCGAATTGATGCCTTGGTCAGCCAAAGCACAGGAATTATTGCAGCGACAGTATGCAGCGGTGGGGTCGGCAGCAGGCAATGCGATGCGCGAAACTATCGCCGCTCTTGAAATGACATCCGCTCGCCTGCCCGATGCTGCTCAGTTATTGGGTCTTTTTCAGCCACGCGCTGCAATGGTCAACCGCTATATTGAGGCCTACCGGCGCTATTGTTGGGATGTGACCTCCATTGATGATCTGAAACTAGCGCCTTTTCATTTGTTAGCCAGTGAACGGGCTACCCATGCCGATAAACTTCATCTCTGGCATATGGAAATGATCGGCAAGTTGCATGAGGTTGGCGAAACGGTGTTGTATCCAACCGCCTACATAACCGTGGATGTCACGAATCCCGATAGTCAAGCGGAAGGGGTACGCTGGTGGGAAGAGATGACCCAAAAAGGCGGTGAAGGGATGGTCGTCAAACCGCTAGATTTCATCGCGAAGGGTCGTTACAGCATTCTTCAACCTGCCATGAAAGTGCGAGGTCGTGAATACCTACGGATTATTTACGGACCAGAGTACACCGCCCCCGAACAAATTGCCCGTCTGCGAAGTCGAGCATTGAAGGGCAAACGATCGTTGGCAGCCCGTGAATTTGCCCTGAGCATTGAGTCGCTGGAACGGTTTGTCCAAAAAGAACCTCTACGCCGGGTACATGAATGTGTCTTTGGGGTTCTCGCCTTTGAAAGTGAACCTGTCGACCCGCGCCTGTAGGGTGGGGTGATATTGTGTGACTCGCCGCGCTGCAACTCATCGCCGCAATCGCTCGCTGTTGTGAGTCTTCAGGTGGTGAGCCAGTCAATAAATTCTGAAGCAGTTGCCGACTTACGCAAATTGCCGACTTCATAGGATAGTGACAGGTCGCTTTCAGTGTAAACTACATTAGGTGTGCAAACGATAGCGATGATTTTGGAATAGTGACTGAAATCATAGTTTTGACCGAGGGGCGAACCCAGCAATTCGGCTTTTACAGCCTGCCATTTGAGAACTGCTTCATCAAGACGAAGACGCGCATTTCTAAGAGCAGGGAACTCCCCAATGTCTTGTCCGACGCTAAAAATAACGGCCTTGCATGAAACGATTAACAGCATGTCGCCAGACTCCCCAATGGCATCGATGTCTGTGATCTGGTTATTTTTACTATCCCCTTGGCGTATAAGGTGTACTTGACGCATAGCCCGTAATTCGTTGGATGGCTTCCACGGTGAGGCATCTATATAACTTTGTATAGCATCCTCAAAGTGAATACCTCGCTGATTCCCAGTTCCACCACCTAGATTTGGAAACCGAAGCATCGTTCCCAATCTGTCTTTCACATTCGCATGATTGATGACAACCCACTTCTTATCGCCCATAATCACGCTTGGCAATAAGGGGTGTGTGCTTGTCTCTAACCTTTCCATATCATTCAACAAATGTATGGGGGTAGCTGGCAAATCAGCTCCGGGGAACTGGGATTTAATCAGTGAAACCAATTCATCGAACACGGGACCATAATCTACTACAAAACCAACTCGCTCATGTACAGAGTAGCCATACATCGCTATGTTGATGCTGTGTTCTGGTGCATTGGCTGAAATAGGCAGTAACAAACCCGCCAACAGCATCAAGCCAAATACATCTCGACTCAACCATTGTTTGTTACCGTTGCCTGTCAATTCGTAGAGTTTTGCGATGTGCTTCAGCGGCACTTGGGTGGGTAAGTAGTATGTCGGAACAATCAGTGGTGATTCCAGGCCGCGATATTCAAAGTAGGGTAATGGCTTTACGACCGGGTAGTAAACTTTATCTACCACCAGCAGGGGGGATTTTTCAGATAGATCACTTTGGCTTGGAATAGTTCCGGCAAGGCCAGAAATGCTGATGTTTTGACGTGCATCATAAATCTCGCCTGCTTGTCTTTTGCTTTTTGTAATGACTGGATCGGGAAGGCGTTTCGATCTGATTCTGAAATGTATTTCTCTGGCGGCAGCACCATATTTTATGTGCAAGTCTCCCAAATTGTAGACCCCCGCAACAAAATGCAAAACATAGTTAGCGATTGATTGAGTTATTGGAAAATTGAGCTGCATATCGAATTGCTCTGGATCGTCTCTGCGGCGTGAGCGTGCCGACAGAATGGTAGCCAGCGTCAAGCAGTAGTTTTCGAAACCCTCGTCTTCAATGTAATGAATATTGGGGAAGCGTCGTAAATACCATAGCCACTGGATCGGGGAAAACCGCTGTGCCATTTCAATCAACCCGTTCTCCACAGACTCCAAACACAATTTTAGATATGCTTGGACATCTATCGGATCGATTAAGCCATCACTAGATACGGCAGCAGGTCTAGGGATATTTTTGCACCATATCGCACTTTGCTTTTCAGCATCTTGAAGTGCTTTTCGGATCTTTTTTTCTTCGGTCTTTATCAATTTCTCCATCTGGAGATGAGAAAGAATAAAATCCAATGCTCACCCTTTTCGAAATATTTGACTATAAAAATCGCGGAGTAGCTTCACAACCCTACACGTTAAAATGATTGATACACCCTCAGTTTACCGAATGATGCTCAACTCTCCCATAATCACAGTTCTACTGCGAACCGATGAGGACGGTGCGATTCGGATGGAAATACGCTGAATTGGTCACATCTATTGCTCGATTCGATATCTGGAGAATCTCACAGCTCGATCAGCTTTAATTCGTTGCACATTCCGAGGTCATGGCGTTGGCTTCGACCCAGAGGGCATCACGAATCAGCAAGAGGGCGTGTCGCACATTTTCATGCTGGTCGGCTGGAATGAGGTCCATAATACGGTCAACATGGGCATTGAGAACCAGATTAAGCTGCTCAAATCGTGCCCTTCCGGCAACCGTTAACTGGAGTAGATAGCTGCGTCCATCCTCCTGATTTGGGGATTTGGTAACCAACCCTTCGGCTTCGAGTTGTCCCACAACTCTTCCCATCCAGCTTTTTTCATACCCCAACCTCGCTGCAAGAGCTAAGGGGGTGAGTGGTTCATGACGTCCCAACTCGGTAATCACCATACATTGCGTTTGAGATTTGACATCACAGCAGGCGATTGAGTTCTGCTGCGCTTGTACATACAGATTGGCCACCTCGCGGAGCAGGGCATCGGTTTCAGACATGGCAAACTCCAAAATATAGTTGCTATTGACAACTATTTTAGTTTGAATACAATTTAGTTGTCAATAGCAACCAGTTTGTGCCGATCTATGGGGGATATGATGGAGATTACACCGGATACGTGGGAACACTATCGCCACGAACTCAACCGCTTTATTCATCGTCGTATTGAGAATCCGATGGACGCGGAAGATTTATTGCAGGATGTCCTCATTAAGGCTTATCAAAAGCAAGGCCAACTTACCGATGGAGGTAAATTGCGTGGCTGGCTGTATCAAATTGCCCGCCATGCGATTACGGACTACTATCGCCTCAATCGCAATGGGCAAGTAGCATTAGATGATTGGTCGTCCATTTTGATGACTGCGATAGAAGAACCTGACCATGAAGCGGCTTTGTTGGCATGTGTATCGTGTCTCATCGAGGAACTCCCCGACAAATACCGTGACCCACTCATGGCCTCAGACATCCACGAGATTCCGCAGCACGTGTTAAGCCAACAACTTGGTCTCTCGTATTCCGGCCTCAAATCGAGGGTGCAGCGCGGACGAGAAAAACTGAAACAATCGCTCGAATCCATTTGTGGGGCTGAGGTAAGCCAATATCGCCAATTGACCTGTGGTTCTCAATCCAGTACCTGTAACTGCCCAATTTGATTTTGCGTCTTTTTGGAATGACCTTCGTCTTCATAGGCAAAGAATCTTCAATTCCAACGCTGAGGAGTGAGACCATGCCTAATAATCTTCCTGTCGCCGTGATTGGTGCAGGCCCGGTCGGTTTAGCTGCCGCCGCACATCTACTGGAACGTGGGGAAACCCCGCTGATCTTTGAGGCTGGCCCTGAAGTGGGGGCCAATATCCGGAGTTGGCAGCATGTGCGGATGTTCTCGCCGTGGGAATTTACGGTAGATCAAGCATCCGTTCGGTTGCTTGAAAAACACGGTTGGGAAATGCCACCCAAACAGGATCTGCCTACCGGGTATGATCTGATCGAAAACTATTTGATATCGTTGGCAGAACTGCCAGAGCTCAAAAAGCATCTCCGGCTCAATGCCAAAGTAGTTGCCATTAGTCGGCGTGACGTTGACAAGATGCTCGATGCCAAACGCGAAAATGCGCCGTTTATCCTCCATATTGTCTACACAGATGGTCGAGAAGAACTGGTCGAGGCTCGTGCGGTTATTGACGCATCCGGTACATGGCATCAACCAAACCCGGCTGGGTCTGGGGGCCTGCCCGCCATCGGAGAACAACGGAATTCCGAACATATCGCCTATGGCATTCCCGATATTTTAGGAGCGGCTCGTACCCGTTATATCAATCAGCGGGTGATGGTACTGGGGAGTGGACATTCGGCCATCAATGCGCTGCTGGAATTGGTGGAACTTCAGGCCGATTACCCCGCTACGCAGCTTTTCTGGGCTATGCGGAGTACCAACTTGACGCAGGTTTTTGGTGGTGGGGCAGACGATGCCCTACCTGCGCGTGGGAAATTGGGCCTGCGGATTAAAGCCGCCGTTGAGAGTGGGGCTTTGAGTATTGTCGCTCCGTTCCGGGTACGCGAAATGAAAACCATGCGTGATGGGCTGGAGATTGTCGGCGAAACCCCTGACGGTCTCATGTCTGTTCAGGTAGACGAATTGATTGTCTCAACCGGCGCACGACCCGATCTCAATATGCTGCGTGAATTGCGGCTTGAGCTTGACCCATCACTTGAAAGCACCCGTGCGCTTGGCCCAATGATTGACCCCAATATCCATAGCTGTGGCACGGTGCGTCCACATGGGGAAGCCGAACTGCGTCATCCTGAAAAAGACTTCTATATCGTGGGAATGAAAAGCTATGGCCGTGCGCCAACCTTCCTGCTTGCAACGGGTTATGAGCAAGTACGCTCGGTAGTGGCGGCACTGGTAGGCGATTGGGAAGCCGCCCGCGATGTTCAACTCAATCTACCTGAGACCGGCGTATGCAGCACGGATTCAGGCGGGGAGGGTGCGGCGTGCTGTGGCACTTCAAGCGCAGCTACATCGCAAGCCAGTGTTGTTTCATTAGCCTCGATACCTGTTAAAGGTGAGCGGCTGCAACTGGTGAGTATCCCAACTTCTGCCAGCCGTGATTGTAGCTGTGATGATACTTGCTCCGGTGATGGAGTTCGCTCCACTTCTTGCGGTTGTGAGACGTCGTGCTGTTCCTAGTTATTCACAAGACCGCCATAGGATGGGGGTCTACTCGATCACTGGGTAGGCCCTCGTTTTTGAATCCACCTACCTATAGAGGTCCAATTGATGCCAAAAACGCGCCATTATTACGGTTGGTACATTACCCTTGCACTGGCAATCAGTGAAACCATTTCATGGGGCATTGTCTATTATGCTTTTTCCGTTTTTATGACCCCTATGCAAACGGATTTGGGTTGGTCGCGGGCTGAGATTACGGGTGGATTCTCTCTGGCTCTGCTAGTAACAGGCGGGATGGCTTATCCCGTTGGCTGGTGGGTGGATCGGCATGGCGCACGCTGGCTGATGACGATTGGTTCGATTGTGGCGACCCTGTTGGTGATGGCATGGTCACAAGTCACCAGCCTAACTGGATTTTATGTGATTTGGGCAGGTTTGGGGGTTTGTTCGGCGAGTATCTTATATGAACCCGCCTTTGCAGTTATTTCCACTTGGTTTGTGAGAAGACGCAGCACAGCCCTTGCTGTTGTGACTTTTGCTGCCGGATTAGCCAGCACGATTTTTCTGCCCCTCGCGGATATGTTGCTGAATACTTTTGGTTGGCGGGATGCCATTCTGGGGTTAGGTGTTTTCCTCGGCGTCACAACTATTCCACTCCACGCCTTAGTTTTGCGCCACCGCCCTCAAGACGTTGGGTATTTACCCGATGGGGATACCTATATCAGCCCTGAATCATCGGGCAAGATGGTATCGGGAGTTTCGCTATCAGAAGCACTCCACAACCGATATTTTTGGTTACTCACGCTGGCCTTTAGCCTCTCTTATCTTTCAGCCGCGGCCATCCGGGTACACTTTATTCCATTTTTGATTGATGAGGGGATTGATGCCAGTGTCGCGGCCTATACCAGTGGGGCGATTGGATTAATGCAAGTCGCGGGTCGAGCAATTTTTGCCCCTCTCGATAACCGATGGTCAACGCGGATGATGGTTACGGGTGTGTTTGCATTGCAGGCAATTGCTATACTGATTTTACTGATAGGGGTCTCTGTATGGAGTATAGGCCTTTTTATCCTCATGTTTGGAGCGGCCTACGGGGCACGAACCCTTGCACGACCTTCCCTGTTGGCGGAAGTATTTGGTGTCTCCCACTATGGTCGGATTTCCAGTGTGATGGTGATTTTCCTGACATTGGCCGCGACGATTGCACCCGTTGGGGCAGGGTGGTTATATGATGTTTTTAGCAGCTACGACCCCATGTTATGGGTGATTCTTGGGTTGGCAATCGCTGCATCCGGTGTGATTCTTTTCGCGACGCCTAATGGCAGCTTCCGATTGCTATATACGCTCGGGGTAACGCAAAAAACGGAAGCTGGCGACGACTAGCCCCCTAAATTCAATGACTTGGCGTGCTGCCTATAGTACCCAATCTTGGCATAGCCAGTGTAAACTATGGCTTAGTGTAATTGTTGAGTATGAGCATTGAGCTACTCATAAGCTGAAATATGCTTATCTATCCCATATCGGATAAAGAATTGCAAATTATTTTTCTCACCGGGTTGATTTTTTGTGCTGCTACCCTGTATTCATCGGTAGGCCACGCGGGAGCATCGGGATATTTAGCTGCTATGGCTATCGTTGGAACAGCACCTGCCACCATGAAACCAACGGCTTTACTGCTAAACATCATAGTTGCTTCAGTTGCTACCATTAAGTTTTATCGGGCAGGCCACTTCTCTTGGAATGTATTCCTTCCCCTTGTTATGGCATCAGTACCTCTGGCCTTTGTGGGCAGTAGTATTCATCTTTCGGGAACAATTTATAAAGCCTTAGTAGGCATTATCCTGCTGTGGGCCGCATATCGCCTTTGGTTAATCAAATCAACCGATGGGGACGAAACAGTTCAACCTGCTGTTTACCTCGTGATTATTGCCGGATTGGCGATCGGTTTTCTGTCCGGTTTGACAGGAACAGGTGGCGGCATTTTCCTAACCCCGCTGCTGCTCTTTATGAAGTGGTCAGATACTAAGGAGGCTTCGGGAATCTCGGCGGCCTTCATATTGGCAAATTCAATTGCTGGCCTACTGGGGGATTGGTCTAGTTTAGATAGGGTATCGGAAGCCATTCCGATCTGGATAGTAGCTGTTCTAGTCGGTGGCTGGCTAGGCGCTAGTTATGGAAGCCAGCAAGCAGACAAAACACGTCTACAGCGACTATTGGCAATGGTGTTGGTTATTGCGGGTCTAAAGCTGATGGCTTCTTGAAAGCGACTATTCGAGGATTACATTTGTCCGTTTTAACCCCCAATGTAGTGCATTTGTATCTTTTCTTGGCTATGACCCCGAGTTTCAGAATAATGGTCAACTCGCTTTTGCCAAACCCGCATGAGAATATCCATGAGGTCGTCAGTCGAAGTTTGATCTCGTAGAAATTCGCGGATGTTTAGCCCTTGTCGAGCAAAAAGACAGGTATAGAGCTTGCCATCAGCGGATAATCTGAGGCGGTTACACGCTCCACAAAAAGGTCGGGTGACTGAGGCAATGACGCCCATTTCCCCTGAACCATCACGATAGCGATACCGCCTTGCAACTTCCCCCTGATAATTTGGCTCAATCGGTTCCAAAGGCATAACAGCGTCAATTTTGGCGACAATTTCGGCAGCAGAAACAACGTTCTCCATCCGCCAGCCGTTTAGAGTGCCGGCATCCATATATTCGATAAACCGGACAATATGACCACGATCTTTGAAATAACGTGCCAAATCAACAATGGTATGGTCATTTACCCCGCGTTGCACGACTGTGTTGATTTTAATGGGAGAAAAACCAGCTTGTTCCGCTGCTGCGATGCCTGCAAGGACATGTTGACTATCGGCTAGGTTGCCATTCATGCGACGAAAAACAACGTTATCTAACGAATCAAGACTAACGGTTAAGCGGTGTAACCCAGCATCCTTAAGCGATTGAGCCTTCTTCGGCAGGAAGTAGCCGTTGGTAATCATGGCTAGATCCGAAATCTCATTCAGATCAGCGAGGGCGGCAACCAGCTTTTCAATACCGGGGCGGGTCAGTGGCTCACCCCCGGTAAGTCTGACTTTCGTCACGCCTAGCCCGGTCAAAACTTCTGTAATTTGAACGATTTCATCAAAACTGAGCAGGCAGCCAAGTGGAAGAAACGGATGAGGCTGATCTGCTGGCATACAATAGGAGCAGCGAAAATTGCAGCGATCCGTCAACGAAATTCGCAGATCTCGCAGATGTCTTCCCAATTGATCTTGAAGTAGCATAGTTAGAACTCTGCGATGAGCTTTGGAACGAAATAAGTAGCTGCCGCAGTGTGATAATAACCATCTCCGGCACACGTGCGACAAAGAACTGATCCTTCAATCACAAATTCTCGCTCGTTGAGGATTTCTTCGCCACAAATACTACAATTTACACGCACGCCGGGCCGACTGATGATGTCCTCAAGCGATAGGCTGAGGGCTACCACTTCGACCTCAAATAACTCGGCTAATGGCATCACTTGATAGGCTTCTAATTGCGAATGCCAGCGACTACGTTCATCGGGCTTACATAGGGCGGCACGACTGCGAACATCCAAACGAGGGCGAATCCGAATGGATTGTTCCGAATCGGTGTCTACAAAGGTCGCCGCGACTTTGCCATAATCCATTAAACGGAGGGTGCGATGGCCCAAGGTGCATCCAGTGGCGACTGCAACCCCATCAGCGAAGCATCCATCCGTCTCTACAAAAGTAAAAAGACGTTTTTTAGGCTGCGGGCACTCGATTCCCAAAATTTCAGCGGCGTACATACCCATGCGAACGCCGAGTACCTGACGGGGGCAAAGATGATTATGTAAAGCGGCGGATGCTTGCAAAAGCTCATCTAGTTGGGTCATTTTACTGCTCATCCTTCCGACCAAGCTCGTGTCTAAATTGCCGAATACTCTGTCCTATTTCACCACCTAAACGACCAATACGCCCCGCACCAAAAAGCAAAATGACGAGGATCAAGATCAAAATAAGTTCAGGTGTACCGAGTGAAAGCATGATTTTCCCCTCCGTAAATGAGGTGGCGTCAGGTTTTTCCAACGCCACCCTTACTTCAAAATCTGACTAGGCTTTAATGACTTTCACTTGGGTGTCATAGAAAACGGCACTGCCCCCAACCGGATCAACCAAGGTGGTATTGCCTAAGTAGGGGTCAACGCGCATCGCGGCGTTGGCATGGATGCCTTTAACACGCCGTTCATCACCTTCGATGGTTTTGCCATTGATCTCAAAATCCACGCCACCATAAGACCAGTGGCCGAAACCGAGACTAAAGGCGACGACACCGGGACGAATGCCTTGTGTGGTCTTCAGTTTGCCCACCATCGCCTTTGTTCTACCGTTCCCCAAATCCCATTCGCCTTCGGTATTGGTTGGCGAGACAATGCGTACCTCATCCCCATCTTCAAGATCGCGGGCTTTGGCGTCATCTTCATTCATCAATACAAAATTCTCAGGGAGGATGGAAAGCAGCCAGTAATTGGAGGCTGTGCGGCTCTTGGTTTGAGCAATTTCGCGGTAGGTGATAAGGCGTAGATCATAGCCTTCGGCCTCATCATTCAGCAGATTACCTTGAACGTCAAATGGGCCGGGGAGGTATTTGGCATAGCCTGTTAGATGCTCCCCTGTCATGGGACTCTTGGTATCGTAGGTCTTTTCTTGATAGATATTGACCATCGTGGCGAACTGATTGCCCGATAGAGTAAGGTCAAGCCCAAAATAGGCTTCACTGGGTTCAGGGAGTTCGCCCTGTTTGTAACCCTTCTCAAAGGCTTGGAAACGCCCACCACGATTGAGGACATAGATAACCTTGGGCCATAGGTCGCCGGCGATAGCCTGCCAACGTTCCGCATCAAACACACTCTTGGAAAGATGCCGGCGGGCTTGCAAGAAGATATTGATCTCGGCTTCGTCCGCATCTGGAACAGAATCGGAGCCATCTTCTTTTTCACCAAAGGCGAGATTTGCAACCATCTTGATATAAAGGTCATCCGGATGATTGAGGTCTCCATAATCACCAAAACCACCCGTGCCAAACCCCGGCAACTCCATCTTCTCGGCGATACCCAACAGCAGGGCTTCCAAGGACATCGGCGTTGGTTGACCAAACACCGTCACTTCTGGGACAAGGGGTGTGATGGCAGGGTTGCGAACAGGTTGGATTTTTTGCGGTACGCTGGGGTGACTCCCCTGAAACTCCCAACGCTCCAGATACATCGTGTCGGGGAAGATGTAGTCGGCATACATGCTGGTTTCACCAACGAATGCGTCAATAGCGATAAACAACGGCAGTTTCTGTGGATCGGACAGAATTGGAATATTGGTGTGCCCCGCCGGAAGCGAGTAGACGGGTGACCCCATATAAAGCATGAGTGCCTTAACGGGATAGGGATAGGCATCCCCTATGGATGGCACAATTTCCTGATAGATGTCACTGGAAAGTGGATACCAATTACGTTTAGGTGGGTAGCCATCGCGCAAAAACAGGCTGTGCTTCTCATATTTTTCATTATGGCGGATGATAGAGGTGCCAAACGGAGCCATCTTACCATTGGCCTTGCTGATGTCGTAGGGTTGTCCCTTTTTGCTGCC
The DNA here is from genome assembly GCA_041753455.1 of Anaerolineae bacterium. Classification (GTDB taxonomy): domain Bacteria; phylum Chloroflexota; class Anaerolineae; order Aggregatilineales; family J027; genus CFX10. Next base: position 649,470 of record JBGSUK010000011.1, read on the forward strand.
ATTAGCCGAGTAAGTGGAGGCTTTGATCAATCCACCCGCATGATCGTAATTGCCGATCAAAGCGTTGAGGGTGTACCACGCATAGACATTGTAGAAGCCATTGGTATGCTGGCTAACCCCACGATGAATATCCGCCACAGCCCGTTTGCCGTGATTGGTGAATTCAAACCCGATTTCTTCAAGATCGCGGGCATCCACACCACAAATTTCGGCCCATTCTTCAAGGGTGTGTTCACGGGCGGAGTCGGCGATTATCTGAAGGCCCGATTTTACGGTGAAGTCGCCTAATTGGACGCTATCAACGAACAAATCGCCGTTGACCGCTAGTATTGGGTCCGTCGTGTAGGGATCAACCGCTACAGGTTCACCGTTCACAAGTGCTACGAAGTAATCAAAGTCATAGGTCTTGGTATCGTCGGTGGAGAGGGGTCGTTGTTCCTTCTCACGCAAGCCAATTTCACTGGCGCGCAAGAACTTGCCGGGCTTGCCTTCATCGTCCAACTTAACCAACCAAGTGGCTTCTGTCCAAGTAGGTTCGGCAATGGCGCTCGCGGCGGCTTTGTTGGCAGCAGAGAGATAGAGCTTGTCGTAGCGTTCGTTGTCAATAACCCAGCGGATAAGGGACAACGCCAGCGCACCCTCAGTACCGGGCTTGGCAGGCAACCATTTCCACGCTTTGGCAGCGGTTTTGGAGAAACGAGGATCAACCACGACAAATTTCATCCCGTTTTCGACCATATTGGTGGTAATGCGTGGGGTGCGAAGCGGTGGCCCATAATTACCTTCAAATGGCGATGCGCCTACAAACAATGCAAACTCACTGTTGCCAACATCCCCTTGCCAATAGAATTTGACCCCACCAGTCCATGACCCATCGGTGAATTGTTCGGACATCGCTTTGCCGGTAAAGTACAAACTCCCCTGACAAACGGTCGTATGCCCATGTGCATTGGTAGTGCCATAAGCACTTAGGAAGCGACTGATGAAATCCTTACGGGCATCCTTTAGGCGCCCCCATGCAAAAACAAACTGATTGTTCTTCGGGCCAAAATCGGGGATGTCAGGATCAATCATCTTGTCCAAGTGATCGGCATAGGTGGCTTTAAAATCTTCGATGAGGCCCTGTTTAGCGTCGGCATCTTTTTCGTTTTGAATCTGCTTAATGGCGGCTGCCATTTCTTTAGCAATAGCAGACTCCGTCATCACATAGGATTCACGCAGACCCGGGACGGGGCCTTCACCAAACAGGTCGCCACCCTCGACGATTTCGCTGATGGCTTGGTCAAATGGGACGGTTTCCCACTTGCCTTCACCGCGTTTTGTGCCCGGTTTCCGCTTCAGGACACTGACAAGCCGATAGGGATCATAGACGCTCTGGATACCCGCTTGGCCTTTGGGACAAATCCCACCTTCAACGGTGCCTAACTCGGCAACCGGAGTGTTGTAAGCAATATGCGGATACATATTCATAGGATGGAAGGGATTGCCTTCGATTTTAGCGACGACACCATCCAATAATTTGACTTTGATGCCGCAGCCTGTGTTGCATTGCAGACATACGGTGTAAATCTGGTTGGCTGGGTCAATCAATGGATAGACAAACTCGCCTTCACCAATTTTTTCGCGGTCGATTAGGAGTTTGCCAAAGACGGGTAAACTGCCCAGAAAGGCCACTGCACCACCCGTGACGGCTCCGATTTTCATGAAGTCGCGTCGGGTAATGCCGTTGGGGTCGGGTGTTTTTACAGATACATTGTCAGTCATTTTGTCACCTCAGTCTGCTTCTGCGTTCCTAAGAACGGGAGGAAGTCTAATCCCAGCAAAAAGGCCAGCGTTGCAGCCCCTACAAGGCCAATTGTGACCGACCATTCCATCAAGCTTGGGAAGTATTCAAAGTCCAAATGCGGCCCGGTGAAAGCCGTTGCTAAACCTTCGAGTTCGGGGATTGCCAAAGCGGGGAATACAATATTGGCACGCGCTGCTGCGAAGCCAATCAATACCAGAATCCCAGTTGCACCAATCCAGAGAGGCTTTTTGTACATACCGGGTAGGACAAGCACAACCATGGGCAGAATCGTTCCAAGCCCAACCTGCAAAATCCAGAAAGCCCACCAGTATTGCCCATACAACATTTCGTTGATGGCATCAACGTTTTGGGGCACACCTGAATAGAGTGACATCGAGAGATCGGCCCACAGGAAGTAGGTTTTTACGAGCAGCAAGACAACGGTGGCGATGCTCAAAACGCGAACTTGACGCAGACGACGAGTATCATCGGTTGTCCCGAAGAAACTCAAAATGGTCAGCATGAGCGCGACACCTGTTGCCAATGAGAAAATTGGGAATTGGGCGGGTAACAAACCCACATGCCAAACCGCACGACTGGCATTGACCCCAAGTAGAGCGCCAACACCACCGCTTACAAAAATCGCCATGACAAAGCCCACCACCATTAGCCCTTTGATGATTGGCTTGGGGGTGTTGGCCTGCGAAACTAACCATAGCGAATGCAGAATGACGATGGAGAATAGGGTGTATCCCCATACCATCTGGGCCAATAGTGAGGAAGGATTGGGTTGCAGGTAGACTTTCCAGATGCGTTCCATGTGGCCTAAGTCCATCCCGATGGAAACCAAAGCCGCTGGTAATGTCACCATGGCTGCCCATAAGGCATATTTGCCAGTTCCTTTGAATAGTGGGACTTCAAAGAGGTAGTCCAAGGTCGCTACCATATAGGAACCAGAGGAGAGACCTGCAAAAAACAGATACATTGCCACCCATAGGCCCCAGTTTACATACGACCCATAGTTGACATCGCGTTCACCAATAAACAGGCGGTTGTAAAAGCCATACAACCCCAATAAAAGCGCCACTGCGCCAAAACCGTAGAGAATCTTTTTTAGCATCATTCGCCTCCCTTTCATACTAAGTAATAAACGCGAGGCTCAGTGCCCATTTCTTCTTTGAGGCGCATCACATTGGGTTGGGCAATCATTTCAGAAACAAGGCTGTCGGAGTCTTTGGCATCCCCAAACATGGTGGCCCGCCCAATGCACGTCGTCACGCAGGCCGGTAGCTCACCCACCTTGACTCGGTGCAGGCAGAAATGGCATTTACGAGCATTCCCGCGTGGGGATTTGTCTTCATCTTCCCGCGACCATGCTTTGCCATATTCGTAGTTCGCTGCTCGTTCATAATCATCCGCAGCTTCACGGCCTACAATCAGACCCTCAGATTTAGGAATAGTGTCTTCGATATAGGTGTAACCAAAATCGGAGGTGCGCGCGCCATAAGGACAAGCGGCCAAGCAAGCGCGACAACCAATGCATTGCTCGTAATCTACCACCACCACGCCATCCTCGTTTTTGTAGGTGGCTTCAACTGGGCATACCGGCACACATGGGGGGTTATCGCACTGCATACACGGGCGAGGAATAAATTGTCGTTTAACGTTGGGGAAATCGCCGGTTTCTTCTTCTAATACCGGACGATAAACGACACCGGGGGGGAGTTTGTTTTCGGCCACACAAGCAATAGTGCAGGCATGGCAACCGACACATTTACGGAGGTCAATGACCATGACCCATCGACGATCTGAGGCTGGTTTGACAATGGCCCGGGCAAGTTCTTGGTGCATTCGCTCCAAGATATCAAGTTGCCCGGTTGTTGTGCTTAACCCAGCTTGCTTGGCGGCTAACGCGATTTGAGCCTCGTAGCTTGCGAGTGCTTTATCGGGGTTGGCCGCCAAATCTTCTAATGCGGCAATCGCAATGGTTGCACCTGCCGCGCCTGCTAACCCACGTAGAAAGTTCCGGCGGGTTACATCTCTCACCTCGCCTGAATCTGTCATACAAAAAATCCTTTCCCTATCAACAATGGGACTAAGTGCATCCACTATAGAAAGAAAGGATGTGGGGAGGCAGCAGGAAAATTCCCTGTTTTATGTCAGGGATGTCAGGAAAACCCTGACAGGATTTTAGGGGTGGTCGGAAAAAAGATTGTGGGCCAAAATAAATTGAACTAAGGCGGCTCTCGACCGTAGCCCCAGTTTTTCCATGCCTCTCGACCGATAGGTTTCGACAGTCTTGGGGCTGAGATTCATCTGGTCGGCAATTTGGGCGGACGTAAAACCGCGTGCAACTTGCAGCAAGACTTCCCGTTCCCGGTCACTTAGGGCATCCCAAGGATTAGTCGTTTCGTCCATTGTGGGAGGCAATATATCCTCCAGCAGAACTCTAGTTAATGAGGGGTGTACATAGATTTCGCCACGCATGACAGCCCGGATGGCCGAGAGCAGTTCGCTATCCGCCGCTTTCTTCAGCACATACCCATGTGCGCCCTCACGTAATGCTTGGCGCAGATAGCTCTCATCATCGTGCATGGTCAGGACAAGCACGCGACTACTAGGCGACACCTTCCGCAGTAGTGGTAGGGCCTCTAGGCCACCTAAACCCGCCATCGAAAGGTCAAGCACGATTAAGTCGGGAGTCAATTTGCCTGCTAGAACAAGCGCTTCACTCCCATCATCCGCCTCTCCAACGACGGTTATATCGGGTTGTGCATTGAGCAACAGTCGTAACCCCGAACGGAGTACCGCATGGTCGTCGGCGATCAGGATTTTTATAGTCATTCAATATCTCCTATGCTGGGGATAACGGAATTTCTATGAACAAGCTGGTTCCATGTCCCTCACTAGATTCAATCACCAATGTGCCTGAAAGTAATTCGATGCGCTCACGAATACCATAAAGCCCCAGATGATTATTGTTGTGGCTGGCTTGATTTGGATTAAAGCCTTTTCCATCATCTTCTATGATGGTGATGACTTTATCCTCCCTTTTTTCGACAATGACACTCGCTGTTTCTGCCTCGGCATGACGGAAAATATTGGTCAATGCTTCTTGGGTAATTCGATAAAGAGCTGTTTCAATATTAGGCGGCAATCTTGATTCAAGGCCATTCACGGCAAGGTCTAGGTTAATCGGGTAATGGCGCCGACAATCCGCAATGTGACGTTCGAGTGCCTCCGGAAGTCCCAAATCATCCAGCACACTAGGTCGCAATTGCAGAGCCAGCATATGGACATCATCAAGGGTACGGGCTGCAATATTGCGGAGTTCATCGGCACGTGTATGGATTTCTGGTTGAGGGCAGGCATCTCCAAGCGCCCGTAAGCCAATCAGAAGGGAGGTAAGTGTTTGACTGGTGCTGTCATGCAGTTCCCGTGCGATCCGTTTGCGCTCGTCCTCTTGTGCTGCAATCACGCCGTTGACATACCGTACCCGCAACTGCTCCCGTTCGGCATGTTCGTCTGCCGCATGAGCTAATTGAACGGTCATCTTATTAAAGGAATCCGCCAGATCGCCAATTTCATCATTCGCCCAGCGATTCACGCGGTGCGAAAAATCTCCACGACCAACGGCCTGAGTCGCGCGCACGAGTTGTAGAATGGGTCGCGTGAGTACCCATGTCAATAATGCCGCTGTTGTAATGCCGATAGCTGACACCAAAAGGGTTGTGATCAGCAGTTGCGTTGTGATATTTTCGACCGTTTGGTGAAGCTGCTGATCTGAAATACCGACTCTGGCTATCCCTGCTTGCCCATCAAAAATTGGGACAGCGGTATCCCAGATTTTTCCTTCATCGGTCTCCAAAATCACGGTGCGGTGATGCTCCATAGTTTCAACGGTATTGGCAACCAAGAGGTTTTGCGGAAACCCATCGCCAAACGTATGTGCCAGCACCTGATTGTTGGGGGTGACAATAAACGCATACCGCACATTGCTGTTGTTGGCTTCAGTATCTAACAGGAGCTGATGGAGCGAGTACATGTCGTTGATGAGAATCATATCCGTCGCACGCGCTGCTAAATCACGAGAAGCTGAAACCGATTGCTCCTCCAGTTGAATATTCATGGTTTTTGAGACAGTGGCTCGCACTTGAAGCGTTACGGCGGCTCCAAGCAAAAGCACAAGCGCCAAGACAATCCCAAGAATTTTCGTCCGGATATTGACTCCGCCGGCAACAGCCCATAGACGATTAGAATTTGTTTCTTCTCGTGTGGTCATGGCGTTAAAGGTGGAGTATCGGCGAGTATGTCACGAATGGGTTGATATGCGGCGTCTTCAATAGTCACAAAGTCATCAAAACCTAACGATTGAAGCACCTTTCGGCCTTCTGGGTCGTTATCCATGGCTAATAAAATTTCCTGCAATGTAGCTCTAAGTTGAGGACGTATCTGCGGACCGGTCACTACGGGGGGAATAGCGAAAGCTGAAGAGCGATGGATGATACGTAGATGTTGAGTAAGCGAAGGGTCATTTTGCACCGCAAAATCATACACTAGACTATCCACCGCTGCGCCATCGGCTAAACCTTCCGCCACCGCCATAATGGCATTGTCATGGCTATAGGTGAAAAAGGTTCGCTCGAAAAAGTTGGTTGGATTGTAGCCCAGTTCAGTTACAAGAAAGGTTGGGTAAACCCGCCCACTAAATGAGATGGGGTCGGTAAAGGCGAATACTTTGCCCTTTAAGTCTGCCATGCTTTCAGCAGGGCTGTCGAATGGGACAATCAGAACAGAATAATAAACAGCCTCAGTCTTTACCTGTGGGGCAACCAACAACTCCATACCAAAATCGTCATGCCCTGCGATATACGCGCTAGTGCACACGAAGGCGATGTCTACCTCACCTGCTTGTAACAACTGGTTCGTTTCGGCATAAGTCCGACGTTGCACTAATTCAACGGGGCGATTGAGCTTAGAACTTAGATAATCAATTAATGGCTGATAACTTTCGACGGTGCCTTTGGGTGAAATAACCGCCGCAACTGAAACTCGTAATGGGACAACCGCTTGATCTTCAATGGTGGGTAGGGGGCTTCTGTCAGACAGGTAAATAGAGGGCTGGTCTTGGGTTGAGGTACAGCCCAAAAGAGATAAGATTATTAAGGTGAGCACACATATTTGCCGCATCTAAAGTCTCCGTTTTTTCTAATTTTGTCTTGAAACGGAACAAAGGAATAGTGAGTACCCACACTAAATTCAAGTGGATTGTGTCGTGATTACTCATTGCAATCTACGGAATTTATGGACTAGGTTGGCAGTAGGCTACTTTCACGTGATTTCGCTCTGAAACTAAACTCAACACTCAATCTCAATAACTCAAATGGAATTGTTAGCGGAGAAGATGCCGCTGTTGAAATCATGTTGATGAGATATAGAAGGATTGAGGCACAAGGTTTCTGAGGACTTGTCTTAGGTAAGAAATTGATTGGCGGGACATAAACTTTATAAATCTGATTTATACCGAGAGGATAGAGTAGGTTACCGTTAATAGCCTTATGGGCTCGCCTCGCCGCGAGCCTGATGAGCCGCGCTGCAACTCGCGCTAACAACGCCCTCGATCACACCTCCGGTGAGGTCGAGCAGGGCGTTGTCAGCGAGCCAGCTAAAAGCTGGCCCTCACTGCGTTCGGGGTGCACGGTGTACCGTGCTTTGCACGTCACACCGTCATGGTGGTGCGGCGATTAAATATCATGTTAGGCTCGCGATATATCGCTGTGCCCACACTGCACGGATGGTTTATAAATTCAGCCCCTCGTGCCTCTATCTAAAATTTCAACTCTCCTGCACCCGAAATTAATGAATAATTCATTTGGTATAAGTTTTTTCTGCGTCAAAACATAGTATATTATATGAGTTCACATCAAAAATCGTATATTTTTACTTCCGTAGTTATTTAATAGGATGCATTGTTGGCATGGCTCAACTTGAAGATTTGCGTCAGGGTGTGCAAGTTCGAGGAATTATACCAAGCCAATCGGTCAGCATTGTTAACCTCGAATGGCATGGTCGAAATGCGGTAGAAGTTTTTTTCAAACGGGCCGATGGGCAAGTCGGAACTCTACTCCTTTATCGTGAAGACGAGTCACGTCTTGAGATTATCCAAGCCCAAAGCCGCTGGTCATTCAATGTTGAGGGTGAACTCTTACGTCTCACATCTGAAGCCTATCGTATCCACTTAGCCCACCTCTTTGATCCTGTTCTGGCAGTTCATACCTCCTTGATTGAGCCGCTACCTCATCAGATCACGGCTGTATATGATGAGATGCTCACGCGCCAACCTCTGCGATTTCTCCTTGCTGACGATCCCGGGTCTGGCAAAACGATTATGGCGGGGTTGCTCATCCGTGAACTCATCGTTCGGGGTGATGTGCGACGCTGCCTCATCTGCGCTCCCGGCAGTCTTACTGAACAATGGCAAGATGAATTGTGGTTCAAATTTCAGTTGGAGTTCACTATTCTCAGCCGCGAGATGGTGGAAAATTCACGCAATGGTGACCCATTTGCCGATCGCGATTTGGTTATTGTGCGGCTCGATCAGGTTAGTCGTAGTGATGAATTGCAGATGCACCTCAAGCAATCTGACTGGGATTTGGTGGTCTGCGACGAAGCCCATAAAATGTCAGCCTCGTTCTTTGGCGGCGATTTTAAGCCCACTAAACGCTATCGTCTGGGGCAGTTGCTTGGTGACATCACCCGCCATTTCCTTTTGATGACTGCGACCCCACACAACGGCAAAGAAGAGGATTTTCAACTGTTCCTTGCGCTGCTGGATGCAGATCGTTTTGAGGGGCGGTTCCGCGATGGGGTGCATCAGGTAGATGTATCCGATTTAATGCGGCGTATGGTCAAAGAGCGCCTGCTCAAATTTGATGGCAAACCGCTATTCCCTGAGCGCAAAGCCTATACCGTCAATTATGTGCTTTCACCGGAAGAGGATTTTCTCTACCGTGAAGTGACAGAATATGTCAGCCAAGAATTTAACCGGGCCGAGCAACTAGACAGCGAAGGTCGCAAGGGCACGGTTGGATTTGCCCTGACCAGCCTGCAACGGCGACTTGCCTCCTCACCAGAAGCGATATATCAATCCCTCAAACGGCGACGGGAACGACTGGAAAAACGCCTCAAAGAAGCCCAACGCAACCGCCAGCAAATCCTGCAAGTCGAGGAATATGTTTTTGATGATGAACTCTGGGATGATTTGGACGATGCCCCGGATGCTGAGGTCGAGGAATTTGAATCCGAACTGATTGACAGCGCAACGGCGGCCCGCACGATTGCCGAACTGGAAATTGAAATTCAACGCCTACGTGATCTCGAAGGTCTCGCCGCGAAATTACGCCGCAGTGGGCATGACCGCAAATGGGTTGAATTGCTGAACTTAATGCAAGACACGCCTGAAATGCGGGACTCAGGGCGGGGTCGCCGCAAACTGGTTATCTTTACTGAACACCGCGACACCCTCAACTACTTACATGAAAAACTCGTGACTGTCATCGGGCGTGAGGAGGCCATCGTCACCATTCATGGCGGGCTGCAACGTGATTATCGGCGCGAAGTCGAAGCGCAGTTCCGCAATAACCCCGATGTGCTGGTGCTGCTGGCGACGGATGCGGCAGGGGAGGGCATTAATCTTCAACGTGCCCATCTGATGGTGAATTACGACCTTCCTTGGAACCCTAACCGACTTGAACAACGCTTTGGGCGTATCCACCGTATCGGGCAAACCGAGGTCTGCCATCTATGGAATTTGGTGGCAGGCGATACCCGCGAAGGCCATGTCTATCAGCGCCTGCTGAGTAAACTCGAAACTGAACGCCATGCCCTTGATGGACAGGTGTTTGATGTTTTGGGCAAGCTGTTTCAGGATACGCCCCTGCGAAAATTATTGGTCGAGGCGGTGCGCTATGGGGACGATCCCGAAGTGCGGGCGCGACTGGAACAGGCGGTGGATAACGCGGTGGATCGTGAACGGGTACGCGATTTACTGGAAAAAGAATCGCTGGTACAAAACAGCATGGACGTCTCGCAAATCATGCGGATACGGGAGGACATGGAACGCGCATCAGCCCGTCGTTTGCAACCCCATTACATCAAGGCGTTTTTCCTTGAGGCGTTTGCCCAGTTAGGCGGCACGACCCATGAACGCGAAAGTGGGCGCTATGCCATCCATAATGTCCCAGCGGCGATTCGTAATTGGGGCAGGGAGCATGGGTTAGGGGCGATTGCTACCAAATTTGAACGCATCTGTTTTGAAAAGGGCCTCATCAATTTACCCGACAAATTGCCTGCCACATTTATCTGCCCCGGTCATGCGCTGCTGGATGCCACGATTGGGCTGTTCCTTGAAAAATATCGGGATACGCTCAAAGATGGCGCGATTTTGATTGACCCCACCGACCCCGGTGACCAACCGCGTGTGCTGCTGTATTTGGAGCAGGCCATCCGCGACGCGACACCAAACAAATCGGGTGAACAGCGGGTGATTTCCCAAGAGGTGCATTTTATTGAAATTGCCCCAGATGGTGAGGTGCGCGAGGCGGGAGGAGCGCCATATCTCGATTATCGGCCTGCGAACAGCGACGAACGGGCGTGGTTGCAACCCCTCTTAAACGAAAACTGGCTGCGGGGCGAAAATTTGGAACGGGTGGCGACCAGCTATGCGATTGAACACCTTGTGCCCCAACATTTAGAGCGAGTGCGCCAACGTCGTATCGAATTGATTGAGAAAACCGAAGCGGCTGTGCAAGAACGCCTGACCAAAGAAATCAATTATTGGGATATGCGGGCGGCGGAACTGCGCTCACAAGAGAAAGCCGGTAAGCCCAATGCCCGTATCAATTCGCAACGTGCCCAAGAACGTGCTGATGATTTAGCCGAGCGTCTCAAGCAGCGAAAAGCGCAATTGGCACAAGAACGGCAGATTTCCGCCGCCCCGCCGCTGGTTATTGGGGGTGCGTTGATTATCCCAATTGGGTTGCTGTTAGGCCAAGACACACCGGCTGAGATTTTGGATCGGCGGATTACCGAACAAATAGCGATGCGGGCTGTCATGGAAACGGAAATCGCCCTCGGCCACGACCCACGCGATGTGAGCAACCAGAATCTAGGTTATGACATCGAGAGCCGCGATGGACAGACTGGGCAGTTGCGATTTATTGAGGTCAAAGGGCGACGACGGGGAGCAGACACCGTGACCATTACGCGCAACGAAATCTTGACCGCGCTGAATGCCCCGGATCGTTTTCGCTTGGCATTGGTCGAAATTGATGGACAGCGAGCCTTACCACCGCGCTATGTGATTCAGCCGTTCAGCCAAGAACCTGATTTTGGTGTAACGAGTGTAAACTATGACCTACCGAACTTGTTTGCTATGAGCAGTGATCCTGTTTAACTTACCATGCGAAAAGCAATGGTTTTTACTGAGTTTAAGAGGGCATCTGATGGAAAATTACCCTGATTACGAAACGGTTGAATATCATCTGGTCTACAGTGAACTCATCCATGCCGCCCGTCATCGTGGCACGGTCACCTATCAAGAACTGGCGCATGTGGTCGGTTTGCCATTAGTGGGTAACTATATGGGTAAAAAAATTGGCGCAATTCTTGGGGCTGTCTCTCAAAACGAGGTGAATTATGGGCGGCCCATGTTGAGCGCAATTGCGGTTACTACTAAAGGGATTGCTGGCTCCGGATTTTTCACGCTTGCACGCGAATTGGGCCTCCTTGCCAGCGATGCCCCCGAAGATGAACTTGAATTCTGGGAAGATCAAAAACAGCAGTGTTATGAAATCTGGCAGCAGAGTTTCCACAAAGAAAAGTGATATTTTTCAAAAGGGCCTACCGTAAAAAATGACTGAAGTTGCCGTGCCCAAAGCGATAAACGAGGCTAGCGGCCTGCACTGCCGCCACAATGCAGCGTTCAGCAAAGAACCTGATTTTGGCGTAACGAGTGTAAACTATAATCTGAATGACCTGTTGGCGATCAGTGAGGAGCCACAATAATGGCAGTACGGTTGAATATTCCCTATGAAACACTGGTGGAACTGGTAGAACAGCTTCCTTCCGATAAGCAGCAAGATTTGCTGGTGCGGTTGTTAGAAAAATCCAAAACGCGGCGGCTCTCCAAAGAAGAGAGAAAAGCCCTGTTCCATGCCAGCATTTTAAATATCCCGGTCAAGGAAGCACCCTCGGTACGACGCGAAGATTGGTATGATGACGATGGGCGGTAAGGCATTTATTGATACCAATATCCTGCTGCGGGCCTTTCATGAACCTTTTGCAGAGCATGTTCGTGCCCGCGCTCTTGTCGATCAAATGGTAGATGACGATTATGAATTGTGGATTAGCCGACAGGTCATCCGCGAATATTTGGTACAGGTGACCAGCCCCAGAACGTTTGTTGACCCGCTGCCGATTGAAACAGTGATTGAGCAACTCACCAGCATTACCACACTTTATCAGGTGGCGGATGAAAATGATTTGGTGACAGCCAAACTACTGGAGTTACTCAAAGCATATCCCACACGTGGCAAACAGGTACATGATGCCAATATTGTGGCGACGATGCTCACCTATGGGATTGATACACTGCTTACCTTGAATATCGCTGATTTAAAGCGGTTTGAGGACAAAATCAGGTTACTATCCCTGACTGAAGAATCCAAATAACCGACGAAAATTCTTGAGCCAAGACGTACACCAAAAATCGTATGACCAAAAAACGCCAACCCAATCAACTTGACCCGATGCACCGATTTTTTCTGAACCCCTATGAGGATTTGCGATTTTCAAGCTGCCCTCAATGTGGTGGAAAAACCAAAATCCGTAAACGGCCTTTTCTGGTGCACATTTACCCCGATTTTCTGACGATATTGAATATGTCTGGCCCAACCTGCCTCAAGTGCGACCTGCTAATTTTGCACCAAGATAAATTGGAAGCGATGTTAGTGGTCGCTGTCTCGCTCAATAAACGCCCGGATTTATTGGGCAACGATTATCTGGTGTTGGGCACGGTTGAGCGTAGTTTCTGGCAGGAACATCACCAAGATGTAATCCCCGACCCGACCCAACCCCTTGAACATTTACACGTATTTAAAGAGGTTGTCCGATTTGAACCCGCGCCGCGTTGGGTTCGGGAAGTGGACGCCGATAAGAAAGATAACCAGTCATGACCTATCGTAAAAAACTGATCGAAGTCGCTCTGCCCCTTGAGGCGATTAACGTGGCGAGTGCCCGCGAAAAATCCATCCGACACGGCCACCCCTCTACCCTCCATTTATGGTGGGCGCGGCGACCCTTGGCGGCATGTCGGGCGGTGATTTTTGCCTCGTTGGTGGACGACCCCGATTCGCCCGATGCCCTGCCTGCTTTTGTGGAAGCCTGCCGCGAACTGCCCTATATCGGCAAAAACGTGCACACCAACGGCGACACGCCCCGGATGCGCCTGTTCGATTTTATTGAGGAACTGGTCAAATGGGAAAGCACCACCGATGAGCGCATTTTGGGGGACGCCCGCCGCTTGATTTTGATCGCCACCGAAGGCAACCCGCCACCCCTGCTTGACCCCTTTGCGGGAGGGGGCAGCATTCCATTGGAGGCGCAGCGACTCGGCTTGGAGGCCCACGCCAGCGATTTAAACCCCGTCGCGGTCATGATTAACAAGGCCCTGATTGAAATTCCACCCCGTTTTGCCAATATGCCACCCGTCAACCCGCGTGACCGTGAAACAGGCAATAACACAACGGGCACAGCCGGAACCGCCCAATGGAAAGGCGCGGCAGGTCTGGCGGCGGATGTGCGCTATTATGGTGAGTGGATGCGCGAAAAAGCGTGGGAGCGTATTGGGCATCTGTACCCGACCCACAACGGTGAAACGGTGATTGCATGGCTGTGGGCACGCACGGTGAAATGCCCCAATCCTGCCTGTGGCGCACAAATGCCATTGGTGCGGTCATTTGAATTGAGCAAAAAGAAAGGGCGGCAGGCATGGGTAGAGCCGCAAATTGACCCTTTGGCAAAAACGGTGCGTTTTGAAGTCCGTACAGGAGAAGGCAAAGCCCATGAAGGCACAGTCAACCGCAAAGGCGCAACCTGTATTGTGTGCGGGACGCCCGTTCCTTTTGACCATGTCCGTGCGGAAGGTAAAGCAGGACGAATGGAATCTAAGCTTATGGCTATTGTCACAGAGGGCGATGGAGGAAGAAGCTACTATTCACCCGTCTTATCCCATGTGGAAATGTCTCAAAAAGCCGAACCCACATGGAAACCTGATTCCGCATTGCCGATAAACCCACGAGACTTCAAAACGCCCAATTATGGCATGACAACATTTGCTGATTTGTTCACCTCCCGGCAATTGGTCGCCCTGACCACCTTCAGCGATTTGGTGGCAGAGGCCCGTGAACAAGCCTATCAAGATGCCCTAGCCGCTGGATTGCCCGATGATGTACCGTTGCGGGATGGGGGCTTGGGGGCGCGGGGATATGCTGAGGCGGTCAGTGTGTATATTGCAATGGTCACAAGTAAAGAGACTGTTGCAAGCAACTCCCTAGCAAGGTGGCGTGCCGGAGAAAATAAAACTGCCCCTGCCTTTGGTCGACAAGCAATTCCTATGGTTTGGGATTACGCTGAGACCAATCCCTTTGCTGGTGCAGGGGGTGATTTCTATGGTATTGCTGATGGGACAAGCAAAGCACTTGAAAAACTTGCGTCAGAACCTTTTGGTTTCGTACAGCAACAAGATGCACGACGGGCTGGCACAGCCAATAGTGCTACAATCGTTTCGACAGACCCCCCTTATTATGACCAAGTAGGGTACGCCGATTTATCAGACTTTTCTTATGTGTGGCTTAGAAGAATGATAAGTGTTGTGTATCCCGTGATTTTTGGGACTTTACTCGTTCCTAAAGAGGCTGAGTTAGTGGCAACACCCTATCGTTTTAATGGCGATAAAGAGGCTGCAAAAAATAATTTTGAAGCGGGGTTAGGTGAGGTCTTCTTTAATTTGCGAGATGTCACATCTGCCCATTATCCGACAACTATATATTATGCTTTTAAGCAGGCCGAAGACATTGACAATGAAGACGAAGATGAAATTATTGTAGTATCCAGTACAGGATGGGAGACGATTTTACAGGGACTAATTGATGCCAAATTTAGTATAAATGGCACATGGCCCATCCGAACCGAAGGAAAAAGCAGGCTTATTGCAATGGGGACAAATGCCCTTGCCTCATCTATTATCCTCGTTTGCCGCCCATGCCCCGAAGACGCCCCCACTATCACCCGCCGCCAGTTTGTCGAGGCTCTGCGCCGTGAACTCCCCCTCGCGTTGAAAGAAATGCAGTCGGGCAATATCGCGCCAGTTGACCTCGCCCAAGCCAGCATCGGGCCGGGTATGGCGGTCTATTCGCGTTACAGCAAGGTCTTGGAGGCGGATGGCACACCGATGTCCGTCCGCACGGCGTTGGGGCTGATTAATCAAGAATTGGACGCCTATCTCGCCGAGCAAGATGGGGATATTGATGCGGATACCCGTTTCGCGGTGGCATGGTTTGAGCAGTTCGGGTTTAAAGAGGGCGAATTTGGGCAGGCGGATGTGCTGGCCCGCGCCAAAAATACCAGCGTGAGTGGGGTTGAACATGCTGGGGTGGTGGAATCGGGTCGCGGCAAGGTCAAGCTGAAATATTGGCAGGATTATGACCCCGGCGCGTGGGATCCACAGCAAGATCGTCGTCCGACGGTGTGGGAGGCCACCCATCATTTGATTGAACGGCTGAATGTGCATGGCGAAACCGGCGCGGCGCTACTGATGTTGAAGATGTCGCATGACATGGTAGCCGAGGCGCGGAATTTGGCCTATCGCCTGTACAGCATTTGTGAGCGCAAGGGCTGGGCCGACCATGCCCGTGATTACAACGCGCTGGTGATTTCGTGGGCCGGAATTGGCGAAGAAGCCGCCCGTCTGCGTCAGGCACAGGCGACGGGTCAAGCAACCGAACAGTTAGGGTTATTTGGAGAGTAGGGTAATGGCAGAATATAAACCGTATTTGGATGTGATTTTTTCGGACGCGGAACAGATCATGTGGGAGCTTTCCGCCAAAGATGGCTATTTTACTAACTATGCTTTTCTGCGACGGGCCTGTCAAAAGCATCAAGGCGCATATGTGGAACTGCTGAAAACCGTCCTCGATCATCGTGGCGAGACCTATGTATTTAATCTGGCCCATCAGAGCATCGGCAGCAACCTGAGTTCGGTGGCCCAAAATGCAGGCTACGAGCAAGACAAGGATTCGGGCATTTCGGAATTTAATATCTGGGGTGACAAAGAAAAAGCAGTAGTTTATCGCCGCACCTCTCGTGTCCAAAAGCCAAAATAATAGCTAGGGAGATGCCATCGAACACTTAGGGTTATATGGAGAATAGGCCATCATGACGAATCCGGCACAATTGGAATGGACAGCCGACAGTATCCTCGAATTTTTGCATCAGCATCGGGCTGAACTGCGGGCGATGGGCGTGCAAAAAATCGGCCTGTTTGGGTCGTATGTGCGCGGTGAGCAAGCCCCCGCCAGCGATATGGATTTTCTGTTTACCCAAGAGAATTTCACATGGCGGCGCTGGATGAATGTGTGGAACTATTTGGAAGATCAGCTAGGCCACAGCATAGATTTGGTGCCGGAAGAGGATTTGCGCCCGGAACTCCATGACCACGTTTTCCCAGAGGTACGTTATGTCGAAGGGCTTGTATTTGAACAAGGGGACGAAGGAAAAATCTGATGGCAAAGAGTAACCGTGACCGGATTGGTGATGTCTTAGAT
This sequence comes from Anaerolineae bacterium, assembly GCA_041753455.1. Taxonomy (GTDB): domain Bacteria; phylum Chloroflexota; class Anaerolineae; order Aggregatilineales; family J027; genus CFX10. Next base: position 666,138 of record JBGSUK010000011.1, read on the forward strand.
GCGTTACAGGCCGGGGTTGGGCCTTTTGTCCTGCGCGAATATAAGCAGTTCTACAAAGGCAGCCGCTATTTGCAGGAAATTGAATTGACCCTCAGCACCAATGCCTATTCCGCGCCCCATATGCCCGACGAAGCAACGGCATTGGCGAAGGTAGACATCCAAGGCTGGCTCAGTTTGATATGGCGGCAGTGGAATGATGTTTTTAAGGCACGCCTCGGTCAAGCCGAACGGAATTATGTCAGCGAATTGATGACCGCCCGGAATGATTGGGCGCATCAAAAGCCCTTTACCAATGATGACGCCTATCGCATTACGGATACGGCGACACGCTTGCTGGAAGCGGTTGGCGCTCCCAAACAAGCTGAACTGACCCGCGAAATCGGGCAGGAATTATTGCGGCTGCGTTTTGATGCCGAAGAAAAGAAATCGAAAAAGCCTTCGACCCCACCGTTAAGTGAAGCGCCAGCGTCTACAACACCCGGTCTCAAAGCATGGCGTATGGTGGTCGAGCCACACCCCGATGTCGCCAGTGGTCGCTATATACAGGCCGAGTTCGCCGCTGATCTTGCGCAGGTGGTACAGGGCAAGGCTGATCCTGAGTATGGCGATCCACATGAGTTTTTCCGCCGCACCTATCTGACCGAAGGCTTGTTGGGTCTGCTGGCAAATGGCGTATTACGATTGTCCGCGCAGGGTGGCGATCCAGTGGTGCAATTGCAGACCAGCTTTGGTGGTGGCAAGACGCACAGCATGTTGGCGCTCTATCATTTGTTCAGCGGCAATATTGGCTTTTCGGAAATCCCCGGCGGCGAACATATTATTCAGCGGGTCGGTGCGATTGATGATCGGATTAGTGCCCGCCGTGCCGTAATTGTGGGGACTGCGTTTAGTGCCGTTGAGCCGCGCCAATATCCCGATGCTACCACCCATACCTTGTGGGGCGACATCGCCTATCAGTTGGGTGGGTTAGACGCCTACCGCATGGTCGAAAAAGCAGATTTGGCGGGTGTGAATCCGGGGTCGGATACACTGGTGCAGGTGCTGGAACAATTCGGGCCAGCCCTGATTATCATTGATGAATTGGTGGCCTTTGCACGCAATTTATATGGCGTCGCTGATAAATTAACGGCAGGGTCGTTTGATTCGGTTATGTCGTTTGTGCAATCGCTGACTGAAGCGGTCAAACGTAGCAGTGATGCGCTGTTGCTAGTCTCCATCCCCGAAAGTGACATCGAAATTGGCGGAGAGGGGGGCAAGGTCAGCCTCGAAATGTTGGCGAAGACGATCGGGCGTATTGAATCCATTTGGAAGCCCGTTACCGCGACGGAAAGTTTTGAGATTGTACGTCGCCGCTTGTTCTCGCCCCTTGATGCCAATGCCTATGCCGCGCGGGATGCCGTGTTGCGGGCCTTCCGTGAGATGTACGCTCAGAACGCTGGTGATTTTCCGTCGGGGTCAGCCGAGGGCGACTATTATGAGCGTATGAAATCTGCGTACCCAATCCACCCGGAGCTATTTGAGCGCCTGTATCAGGACTGGTCAACGCTAGATCGTTTTCAGCGCACACGTGGTGTTCTGCGTTTGATGGCGGCGGTGATTCACCGTTTATGGCAGGATAATGACCAGTCATTGATGATTATGCCGGGGTCAATTCCATTGTGGCACGCGAATGTCCACAACGAAATGCTGCGCTACCTGCCCGAAAATTGGCCCGCGATTGTGGATGCCGATATTGATGGGTCAGACTCTCGACCCTTCCAAATTGATCAAGGGATACCGACATTAGGTCGTTATGCCGCCGCCCGCCGTATCGCCCGTAGTATTTTTGTGGGAAGTGCGCCTTCGGTAGCAGGGCAGGCCGTGCGTGGTGTCGAGGAAGTGCGTATCCGGTTGGCGACCATGCAACCGGGAGAGCAAGGGGCTGTTTTTGGGGATGCCCTCCGCCGCATGAGCCAGCAACTGACGTATTTGTACACCGATGGCAGCCGTTATTGGTATGATACGCGCCCGACGGTGAACCGCATCGCCCAAGATCGTGCCCAGACCGTTTCTGCTGATGATGTATATATGGAAGCTGAACGTCGGTTACGCAGTGTAAAACCTCGCCGCGACGATTTTGCCGGAGCACATGTCTGTCCACAGTCCTCTGCCGATGTGCCGGATGAATGGGAGGCACGGGTAGTGGTGCTTGGGCCTGATGCCCTGCATCGCCGCAATAATCCACCTTCAGATGCCCAGAAATACGCCCAAAATATTCTGGAAACTCGTGGTAATGCCCCGCGTCTGTATCGCAATATGCTTGTGTTCATCGCCCCTGACGCCAATGATGCCGAAGCATGGGAACGCGCCATCCGCGAATACTTGGCTTGGAAATCTATTGACGATCAAAAAGACCAACTCAATCTAGATACCCAACAAATCAATCAGGTCAAAGCCAATCTGAAGCGCACTGATGAAACGGTTCTGGTGCGGATGCAGGAAACCTATAGCTGGTTAATCGTTCCGGCTCAGCCCGATCCGATGGGACCAATTGAATATCAAGCCCATCGCATCTCCGGTCAGGATAGTTTTTATGATCGGGCCGCCCGCAAACTGCGCCAAAGCGAATTTCTAATTACACGCTGGTCGCCGGATAACTTACGAATTGAGCTAGATCGTTATCTGTGGGTTGATAGGCCTCATCTCGGCATTAAGCAACTGTGGGATTACCTCTCCCAATATTGCTATCTTCCGCGCCTCTACAACAGCGATGTCTTGCTAGAGGCAGTTGTTGATGGAGTAACCCGTGCTGACGGGCCTTTTGGGTATGCCACCGGGGTAGACAAAGATGAAAATTACACTGGTCTGGTATTTCAAAATGCGAAGGGGCAGATCTATTTCAATGATCGTTCGGTGTTAGTACAACCCGACGTTGCTCGAAACCTTTTGGAAGAAAAACAGACGGTGGTATTACCTCCACAACCACCAATTACAGGCAAGAGCGATCCTGTTCCACCTGTTGTCCCTCCTCAGCCTAAACCTAAAACTCGATATCATGGCAGTGTATCGCTTGATCCAATGCGACCTACCAAGGAATTCGACACCATCGTATCTGAGATTATTCAACACCTGACCAGTATGACTGGGACTGAGGTTGAAATCATCATTGAGATTAATGCGCGAAAATCGAGTGGTTTTGACGAAACCACCCTTCGTACCATTAATGAAAACAGCCGCACACTCAAATTTGGTGATTATGGGTTTGAGTAATAACTTAATTTAGCAATATGTAACCTTTAGATGCATTTGGATTAAATAGTATATGGCAGCAGTGACTCCAGCCAACGCTGGTTCTTAAGTCTTTTTGTTCAAATGGACAGCGCGATTAGGAGAAACGAAGGCTTGGATTAAGATTTCTCAGAGACAGGTAGCGGAGATAGGCTCAATGAAGGTTTTAGGAAGATTATTAGAGTGGATTGGTAAAGTAACTCAAACACTTTTCGGGGTACATGATAGTCAATCTCGCCTGCGGCTGGAACTTGCTAAATCCAAGATTGTTGAAACGAAATCAGTGGATGAAACATCTGAGAAAGTAAAGCTATCGGCTGAATCTCTTGAGGAAATAATTCCTCATCTGGCTGAAAATTTGCCTATTTCGAAAACATCCGAATCTCATGAGCCAATTGTCGATGTGCGGCCAGATCAACCGAATGAAGAAATTGGCAAGGATTCCGATCTTGGACAATCTGTGCCTGAGGAAAAAATGACGCAGGAAATCAAACACCAGTCACCGGATGCTAAAAAGAATATTCGACAATTGCCTACACCCAAAACGAGACAACTACCTCCTAAGCCTAACAAGTCTTTTGCTCAGCTTGTGGTTGAGATTAGGCGACTACTAGGTAAATACGATGATTTTTTGAGTGCCTTTGAGCTAGAAAATACTTTAAAGGATGCCTTATGGTATACAGATTATGTCGGGGAGTTACCAATTGAACGGGAAATGTTTGAGATTCTGGCAAAATGGTTGCAGCGTCTCTTCACACGGGAGGGCAAACCACTTGTCCAAAAAGTCTCGCCTGCGATTTTTGTCGTATCTATGGTTTTCTCAGCCCGCTATTCCGATGATGACACACGCCAGTTTTGGCATTCCTATGCCCATCGCGTATGGGGGAGTGAAGCTACCCCAAGTTTTATGAGCCGCTGTCGGGCAAGGTTTGAGGTTGCTGTAAAAGCCCTAGAAGAAGTCACTCACATGGATTTTCCCATTTCGCCAAGGGTAAACGTAGATTTTCATGTTCATCGTCATGCTCTATTGCCAGCCTATTTGCAGGATGATGTGGCTCGTTGGCTCAAGAAGCACTTGAAAAACCTCGTCGAATTTGACGCGCATCAAGGCGTGACTAATCTACTGAATGCGGCGGATATTCAGTATCTCCCTCCCCGTATACGAACCTTTTTGCATGACGACCAAACTCGTGATATTGCAGTCAGTCTGCTCGAACAGATGGTAATTGCTGCACAATTATTTCAAGACGGGGAGTCAGCAGATGCCGTTGCGGGTTTACTACTCAACCCTATCGAACGTAGTCTATGGGGTGAACTATCGACGACATTGGTTGAGCAAACGCCGGGGAAACGTAGCACCCGTCAGCCAGATATACAGTGGGTCTGGGCTTTAGCGGAAGATGAATGGCAACTCCGGATTCGCAATTTTGTTTCAGAAACGCGTCCATTTGAAGCTGTTTGGCATTCAAAGTCTACCGATGGGGACAAAGTAATCGTAGATATTCAGCCGTGGCAACGTGATGACGAATCTTGGTATGTGGATGAGTTACTGCTGGCGGGGGGACCGCTAGATGGCGAAGTTACCCTTTATGACCCGCAAGATAAAAAACTTGTTACTTTGGCCGTCCCTAAGCTTCCGCTGGGGAAGTTTGTGGCTTATCGAATTACTCAGCAACGTCAGTTTGCTATCCCAGTTGATACTCGGCTTGGGTTGAGCAACGGGCATTGGCTGTTTAGTAGCAAGACAGGTATCAAAATCCAAGAACTCAAAGACGGGGGTCAAATCATAGACCCAATCCAAACTGATTTCTATATTCCCCAGAGTTTCCGAGAAGTAGCTGGGCATCTGCAAGCTGCCTTATATCTCGTTGATTTTCCAGCGGTAATCACAGTGGAAGGTCGAGATGAAACAATTGCCAAGCGGTCTGGAACAATTGGGCAACCTTGGCTGACAGGTACCGATCCGATTTCAGAACTTTCGACATCAGTACCACCCGCCTTCACCAGTAGCAAAGTTGTCCTGCATTTCCCTGAATTAATGGATGAGCTATTACGCTTTACATTGGTTATAAAAGCTAATAACCACATGCTTCGGCATAATCTTGACGAGTTGGTTTATTTGTTTAGAAAAGACGGCGACAGTTGTTTATTGAACTTAGCACCATTATTGGAATCCATTGTGGGTACTTTTACCCTAGATATTCAAAGAGGATTGCGCTCGGTTCTGGTGGCGCCCCTGCAATGCACGCTTCTGCCAGATATGACCATCGTTGGCCCAAACCCCGCCCATGTTTATTGGAAAGGCGATTTACCAAATGCTTGGGTAGCAAATATTCAGCGTGATCAAATTCACAGCGAGAATGTTCAAATTAAGGAGGAGGAGCTTGGCTACCGTGTCATATGGGATGATCTTCGGCAAGCTGAATATCGAATCTGGCTGCATGTTGGCGAGAGTCAAGTAGTTTTGGCTTGGAAACTGCAACGCCACTTTGCGTTTCTAGACAAGCTGGGCAGTGACCAAACTATCGCGTTCGAAAATTTAAAGGATGCCACCTTAACGATTTACGGTCTGCCGGATGAACCCATTGTTTTCAACAGCCATAATAAAGTATTTAATGCTCAAATAGAAAGCCGCCGTGTCGATAGCAAATTGGTGATGCCTTTTGCCCGTCATCGCATCATGGACTTTATTCAGGAGCAAACTGGCGAAAATATTCCGCTTGAAATCAAGCTGGGTGAGCATCAATGGTTAATTGGCACCATCATCCGGGATGCCCCTATTAAGTTTTCACAGTCACGCCCAAAACCACCTCAGATGCAACCCGAACTCAAAATTGACTCAAGCAGTGAACGAGTCTTTAAGCAAAAGCTCGGTGAACGCATTGACTTAATTCACAAGCCTACAGAATGGATAAAACGATATGGGCTGTTGCCAGCTTGGGCTGTGACTAGTAAAAAATTGCTATTTCGTTACGCGGTGCCCAATTACAAGTATAGAATCCCGATCACACCCGAAACGTTGGCTTTTGAGGCGCGCACTGGTTATGGTCATATTTTGCTAAAGCTGGATGGCTTCCATTATGAACGCAATTTTGCCAAATGGGAACAAAATCCGCGGGGTGGCTCGGATTTGCGCATTAAAATACCCATGCAAGAGCCAGCCCCAGAAGATTCATTTGAACAACTGATTGATTACGATTTGGATGGCATGTGGTCTGCCTATCAATGTACGGACTGTGGTGAAATTTTTGGCAATCGATTAAGCAGTGTGGCGACGCAACGCCATAAACAGCTGCACGCGCATGGCCGTGTTGAAGCGAAACGTTTTCACGATCTGTTCTATGATGCCCCTTTGCGCGGTGACATCCTCTTAGAGAAATGGAATGTTTTGGATGATCCCATTGTTCCATACGCCAACTATTTTGACGCGACATGGGCCCAAAGCTGCGAAGACTCTCTCGAAAATATCGACTCTCGTAGAACCCCCACCCACCCATTAAAAATCGAGGCCTACCAAGCGGCAACTCTGCAAAGGCTATTCCAACGTGCCCGAAACCCAACAGAATACGCGCTGCTGTTTGAGAACATGGCTTTGGCTAATTTCCAAGAAAATATCAAAAAACATATGCCATCGCAGGCCGTTCCCCCAATGGTATCAGCCAGCCTTCGTTTGCTAAATCTCATTTCTCAATCCCCAAACTTTGATACGCAAATCGTGTCGTTAGCCCTTTGGAAACGCATTCAAGATGTTTATTCGCCGCTGGCGAGACAAATTGAGGCAAAAATTGGCCTCGAAAAACAACAAGCTCAATTACTTATCGAAATTGGTACACGTATCTGCCCAGACCTGTTGTTATGGGCGTTCAGCTGGATTGAATTATGCTATGTCCACTCCAAAGAATAGGAAATTGCCATGAATCCCATTGAACTCACCCGTGATTTGCAGGCATCATTAGTCAGTTACCTAAAAACGACATTCGATGTCAATCGTGATGGTTCAGAAGTCGCTTTAGCTAATTCTATTGAAGCCAGTTTTCGGGTTCCGGGTGGACTCTTTAATGGCCCATATCTAGAGATCACCCCTCCCTATCGAACGGGTAAGACTCTACGAGACCTTGTGAACGAAAACGTTATCTCTCGGAAGCTAATTGACCTGAGTTGCTTCAGAGAGGGTAAACCTATACCCGTTGATGCACCGTTGTATCTTCATCAAGAACAAGCAATCTACAAGCTGTGTGTTGAAAATCGCAGTGTGGTAATTTCTTCCGGGACGGGGAGCGGCAAAACGGAATGTTTCCTAATTCCCATTTTAAATGATCTGTTAATTGACTCAACTCCGGGTGTACGCGCACTCCTCATTTACCCTATGAATGCGCTTGTGAATGATCAACTTGATCGCTTACGTAGCCTGTTAAAGGGCACCCCCATTACTTTTGGGCGCTATACCAGTGAACTTGCTGAGACACGCAAGGAGGCGTTGGAAACCAACCGAAACCCGCTGCCCAATGAAGTTATTTCGCGGGAGGAAATACATTCAGGCGAGAAAATTCCGCAAATCCTGATTACCAATTATGCCATGTTAGAATACTTGCTCCTCCGCCCCGAAGATTCGGTGTTATTTCAGAACGGCACATGGCGCTACATTATTCTGGATGAAGCCCATACCTATGCGGGAGCACAAGGTATTGAGGTCGCATTTCTTTTACGGCGCTTAAAACACCGCTTGCAACGACAGTCGGGCGAAACTTTATGTGTCGCCACCAGCGCCACCTTGACTAATGATGACAAAAATAAAGCGGCTGAGTTTGCCGGTGAGCTATTTGATGAAAGCTTTACTCCAGATGAAATTATTTTTGGATTATCTGAGGATCTAAGTTTATTTGAAACGCAAGGAATAATTAATACCCCGGACCGTTTTTTCATCAAACCTGAATTTAAGGATTTATTGGGCATCCTCCGGCAAAAAGAATTGCCAGACATGAGCACTCTTGCCTTAATGCTAGATTATCTTGGCTTGATTAGTGAAGAGGAATTGAAAGCAACCACTGGTTTTGAGGGGACGTCGCGCCAATTTCTCTGGGAAGTGTTAAGTCGAAATTCAAAACTTAGAGAATTGCGCGAATGGATGCTCCTTAGGTCAGATAATCCGGCAACTCCTCAAGAAGCAGCAGTCGCCATATTCCCAAATTTGGATGAGGATGCGCGGCTAGAGGCAATCTATCATCTTACCGAATTAGGATTTTTGGCGCGAGAAGCCTCTGACAAACCTTCGCTGCTGCCCGCCCGTTATCATCTTTTTGCCCGCCCCCCAAAAGGCATCTGGGTTTGCCTCAATCCAAAATGCGCTGGCAAACAGAGTGGCCCCGAAGAACGTTGGTCTAAGATCTTTAGTATTAAACGCGAAACTTGTGACTCATGCGGCTGTGCCGTTTATCAACTTTCCATTTGTCGGGCCTGTGGTCAACCTTATCTCTTGACGTTCAAGGAGGAGCGACAATTCCTAACTGAGCCGATTGACGCGACAAATCCGAGTGAAAAACATTATTTCACATGGAAACCGCTTTTTCAAAAAACCGAGCTATATGAGGACTCCGAGAATTTTGAAATTATGGAAGATTCGGTGGAGTTCAATCAGGCCGCAAGTGTGCATGAGGAGGTTGTGCTTTGCGTAAACTGTCGGTGCCAGCAGGGGCACTGTGGTTGCGACCAGCCAAGTTATGTGACGCTTTATTTGATGCGGGAAGAACAGAAGCAGAAAAAAAGTCAACAGACCCTCACCAAAACCGTTCCAATAACCCATATGAATCAATGCTGCCGCTGCCATTCTAAGGCTTTGAAAGATTCGGAGATTGTGACGCCGATTAGCCTTGCGGGGATGTCGCCATTATCCGTCTTAACGCATGAGCTATATCGGCGTCTACCATCGAGTTCTCATGCCAGTCATAACCATAGCGATGGCCGCAAATTATTATCGTTTTATGATAGTCGGCAAGGGGCTGCCCGCTTTGCGGCGTTTCTTCAAGATGTCGTGAACGAGCAAATCTATCGTCATGTCATACCCGCTGCCGTTAACGAACTTGAAGCGAAAAAAGGCTATTTCCCTGACCTTGAGTTGCTGGCTGACCGCTGTGTGAAAATCGCGCTTGAGACTGAGATTTTTCATAATGACCCGACTTTTAATATTCGGCGGGGCAGCAAACCTACTCAGTCTGAACGTGAGCGACTTAACCAAGCCTTTCTGACGCGCCTACTGGCGGAATTTACGACTCAACGGCAGCAACGCCAATCACTCGAAAATTTAGGATTGGTCGCGGTTGAATACTTTGAAGCCGACGACGAGCCGCATCTCACGACATTAGCTAGGACGATAGGTATTTCGGAGAGCCAAACACGAATACTCATCGAGTATCTTTTGGATGACCTGCGCAAAGATAAAGTAGTGTCTTTACCAGATGGGGTATTGGCGGATGCGCCCATTTTTGGTCGAAATAAATTTCCGTGGCATGTTGTGCGGGGCCAAGCGCGTCAATTTGAAGTGGCGTGGATTGGTGAGACGGAACGCCATAGCCGCCGTCGCCGAGTCCAGTCTATCTTGCAATATCAAGGGTTGCCTGCCGATGCCCAAAATGTACAGCGCATCCTCGGCGACATCTGGGACTGGCTAACCGCCTCAGGTATTTTTGATGGTAATCCGCAAGATGGTTATCAGATTGACTATCGGCGATTATTCTTTAGGGCAAACGCCGAATGGTATCAGTGTCAGAAGTGTCAACGTTTACACTATCGAGGCAACAACCTTCCGTGCCCCAATGTTCGGTGCCTAGGCGAGATGCGGCCAGTTGAAATAGAAGCCCTCCAGCATGAGAACTTCTACTATCAAGCCTTGCATCGTCCCCTTATTCCGTTGCGAGTTGAGGAACATACGGCTCAACTGGATTCTTATAAGGGGCGTGATTATCAAGATCAATTTAGGGATGGGCGTATCAATATATTGAGTTGTTCAACGACCTTTGAGATGGGTATAGATTTGGGCGACTTACAAGCGGTGGTGATGAGCACCGTTCCGCCAACCGTAGCCAATTATCGCCAGCGGGCTGGACGGGCAGGGCGACGGTCTAGCAGTGCTGCCTTCATCTTAACTTGGGCATCTGAGCGCCCTCACGACCAAACCTATTTCCGTTCACCTAATGAAATTATTCGCGGTCACATGCGTGTACCCCACCTTGACATTGATAATCCCTATATTTTGCGACGGCACATCAACGCCATCTTGTTAAGTGCGTATTTGAAGTATCGCCGCGATGCAGGATATGAAGGGCTTTCTCGAGTGGGCGACTTTTTTGATGAACAAGGCAACCAGCCGCCCCATTATGCAGGCATTGAAGATTGGTTGACCCAGCGCAGTGCTGAAATTTATGAAAGTATCGAGAGATTCGCCGCGTTTTTACCCATCACTGATAATTTATTAGCGCGAATTCGTGGTTTTTTTGATGAGCTACGCGAGATTAAACGTGATTATTATGATCTCAGCGCTACCTATTATCGGCAAGGAATTGAGACACTTAGGATTGCCCAAGGGGATTTGAAATCATACGAGGAGCGCCAGCAGGCCCGCGAAGATTCCGACCATCTTGACAGTCTCTTGAAAAGATTAAATGAAGAGTCGCTCATTAACTATTTGAGCGATAAGGGTTTTCTGCCATCGTATTCATTCCCACTCTACACGGTTGAATTGCTGCTCCCCCCCGATAAAGATAGTGGCCATCTGCGGCTTCAGCGCGACCTGCGCCAAGCAATTCGAGAATATGCCCCCGGTTCAGAGGTGGTAGCTGATAAAAGAATCTGGCGTAGCGAAGGACTAATTTTCTACCGTGATACCCCAATTAAACGAGAATACCGTATCTGTGAACACTGTAATAATTTACAAATAGCAGAAGCAGGGCAGCGCTTAAATGACAGCGTAGAATGTCCAATCTGTAAACAATTGCCTAAGCGACGACCCGCCAGACCGCTCAAGTTTGTCACGCCGGATGGATTCCGGGCTGATTCTAGAAGCGGGCAACCGGCGCGACAGTATGTAAATACCCCTTTTTCTGCGATGCGTTCCGCCTTGATTCCACCGCGCATTGAAGATGAGAAACAACTGGGCACCCTGATCCGATATGCCTATGACCACGACGGTCAACTGTTATATGTTAATGAGGGCGAATATAGCAGTCGCTTCAAAATTTGCATGAAATGTGGCAAGCGAACGAATAAAGATGGAAAATGCACTGGGCGCTACAAAGGCCAGAAATGCACGGGCAGTCCAGTTGAAGACGTGGCTTTGGGGCACTTGCAAAAAACGGATACCTTACATTTGCGGTTTGAATCAAGCGTTTATTTCAGCGTCCCCGCAGCCAACCAACAATCTTTTTGGCTTTCGCTGATGTATGCTTTACTTCAGGGGGCCAGCCATGCACTCCAAATAGAACGGCGTGATATTGACGGAGTTTTGTTGCCCATTAGTCAAGATAATCATGGGTGGGAGCAGAGTATTGTCTTATATGACAATGTGCCGGGGGGCGCCGGTCATGTGAAGCGGATTCACGATAATTTCGGTCAGGTCGTCCGCGAGGCGCTAAATATTGTAAATTGCCTAGATTGCGCTCCAGAGACAAGTTGTTATCATTGCCTACGGGATTACGGCAATCAGGTTTATCATCAATTACTCAGTCGGGGTGAAGTGATTCGGTTTCTTGAGGTGATTCATCATGATTTGGCACCGCTTGTTAACCAAGAATTTAAGGGGGAGGCGCATGTAATCGCAGCGAATCTGCCCTATTGGCTAATGCAACAATTAACCTATGCCCAGTCTAGTGCTTTTCTTGCGGTAGAGGGGTTGTCGCTGGATTCGCCTGCTGCTGCCGACCAGATGTGGCTAGACCTAATCGGCGATTTGGTGCGCCGCCAAGTGAAAGTTGATTTATTTGTACAGGACTTGGGTGGAGACGATGGCGATAGCATGAGCGTGAAAGCCTCGTTGCAAATCCTCATGGATCGTGGCTTAAGCGTCTGGGAAATTGACCAACTACCAAGCTGGCAAGTTATTATTGACCAAGGTACCCCACTTCAACGGGCAGTTCGTATACCTGAAGGTCACTCTTTTGTATTAGACGCATCATTGAGTGGTAATGAGTTATTGTCAACCATCCATCCAGATGGTGTACAAAAGGCGTTAGCCACCTTTGAAGCGATTCGTACCCGCCAAGTAAGCAAAACCCAACTAAATCCCCCAAGCAATATAGAGGTAATCAATGTTAGACCTCAAACTCACCGTAACAAAACAGAACGAGACTTTTTTGGGGGTGTTTTCGATCAACCTGTTTTACAACTGCGAGTAAACGACCCCTACTTGCAGACTTACGAGCAAATAGTCAATCGTTTGGGTTCTTATATTGGGCTTGGCTCTCAACATCATGATTTTGAAAAAGTAACGGTGATAACGAGAAGGGCTGGAGAAGCAGGCATCTACAGCGATAAGGAGACCCAAGATCGCGCCATAAGAGCATTGGAAAAGAAATTTTCAAATGTGAAAATCATCTTTAAATATGATCGCCCGGAACATGATCGTTTCATTGAAATTCATCGTGCCAATGGAACACAAGCGCGTATCCTTATTGGCAGGGGGTTAGATTTTATAGGCCCTAAGGGTGACGTTATGAGTACCTATATTGTGATTCAAGACCCATATTAACTCCAAGTGCAGTAGGTAATCCATTATTTAACCTCCATTTCAAGTGTTGGTAAATTGAAAAAGCCACTGACACCACCGACAAACCGACATGACGACACGTGTCGTCATGTCGGTTTGTCGGTGGTGTCAGTAAAGTCAATTGAAGGCTAGACTAACTACTCGGCGAAATCCGCAGCCATATACCATTCCGCCTGATTCAGCGACCGCTCCACCAGTAACCCCGCGCGTACCAACTCTTGGACGGACTGGCGGGCAAGCTTGGCTGGGAGATTGAACTTGCGATAGAGGTCACGTAAATTGCACCCCAGTGGCCCAGCACGACGGATGGCTTCGAGTAGTTTGTCTTGATCCCGACGTTCGTAAAGTGCATCTGAACGATAATCCATCAGGCCCAGTAACCTTGTTGCACTTTCGCGCCACATTTCGGCAATGGCTTTGCCCTTTTCCCAGCAATCTGAAGTGACAATGGGAGCAGGGGCATCTGTTCTTACCCATTCGAGGGTTGCCATCAGACTGGCAAGTTTGAAGGCTTGCACATGCATTCTTCCGTAGACACCTTTCAGCCGTTCATCAAGATTGGTTTCTGCCAGCGGATTGCATTGGCGGCGCAACTGCTCGCTATATTGGCTAATTTCAGGCCAGCACTCGACTTTCAATTCAATATCTTTTGGGGCAGTCAGCCCATGTTCGGCCATTTGAGGCATGGGCAAGCGCTCATGTAATTGGCGAAGCCCACTGACTAATTGTTGGGGTATATCGGCAGGCAGTTGGCGGAATGGCCGTTCGTGATAGTCGGTTTCGGGGGTCAACAGGCCAAAACGGATGAGCAGGCCATTTGACCAATCGGCATCGGTAACGGCGTTCCGGAGACTTGAAGGAGTCGTGACCCCTAAGATGGACAGCGCTGCATTCTCGACGATCGTCAGCCCTGATTGAGTGTCTTTGTCGGTGTAATCGGGGCAATCATACAGTTCCATGAGCAAATCTTTCATGCCTGTCATGTAATCTTTTTTGTTGATCGTCCCAAATAACCCGGCCACTTCATCCTTGAGCAAACCCCGTTGGGCGGCAAACGGTTGGGCCTTGGTGAGCCGTTCCTGTTGGGCTTTGGTCAGCTTGTCAAAGTTGGGGGGTAGAAGTCCGGCTAAGGATTCTTGGAAGCGTTCGGGTGATCCGGGGGTGGGCATCAGCATATGCGGAATGGCTTCACGGGCGATCTGTTCTGCGAGCTTGTAAGCGGTGGATTTGCGATAGTAGGTCGTACCAGCGATTAGCATCAGGTAGAGATTCGGGTAAAGTTTCACGCCCCACGGTGCCATGCCATACAAACGCCGACCCACCGCGACAGAGAGTAACCACAAACCCGCCGCCAAATGGAACATCAAGGGAGTTTGATTGCCTGTTGCGCTAGCCCATTCCACATACAGCTTTAACCAATCGGGTAGCTGCAAATCACTGATTGAGAACCCTAGTGATGGTTCATCAGGGGGTGGGGTGCTCGTTGGCAGGTCAGCTGGAGATGAGCGAATTGCAGTTGTCAGCATTCCCGTGCGATGTGTGTCCATCCGTAGCGGCGCTGGGGACAGCCTAACGGCTGTGGGCGGGTGAAGGGGGTTTGTGTTTGAATAGTTCGCAACCAGCCCGCCGACGCTACTGACATCAATGCCAATCGCTGCACAAATGTCTTTCGCCAAAATGGTGCCACATACGAAACATGCGCCATAGCCGCTCAAGCGATGGAACCCAAACGATGGGTTGCGGTCGCCATGTTGATGTCGGTGGGGATAAATGCATGGCCCATGCAACCATTCACCAACTTCCCGATAGCCTTGTCGCAGAAAATGTTGCTCAATGGCTTCCATGACTCGTGGATTGACCTTGACCGTTTCCGCTATAGGCCTTGGTGCGAAAGGCATGTGAGTCGGAACAGTCTTTGCCTTAAACGATTCCAGCCATTCGACCAGATCCGCCAGTGATTCGACTCGGAGAATATCGAGCGGCTTATGGACACGATAGTTCTGGTTTGTCGTAGGGTGAATACTAGGTGGGCCGACCACTTGCCGCCCAGTGGCACATAGTTCAAGGTTGCCAATCGGCAGATTCATGGCCTTGATGCTGTCGGGTAATTGTTCCACATAAAAATACACATGATGACCCTTACCGCTACCTGTCGCTACCGTATAGGTCTCTGCGAGTTTGGGAAATAGGGCGGCAAAAGCGGGATAACTGGCTGGGCCATCAGCATCAAGGACGACCAGATTTTGGGAGGCTGTACCACAGACGATGCCTACATTATGCAGCAGTCCGCCACGATGCCAACGATGAATTGCCACCGCATCAGCGCGAATTTGCTGGAATTGAGTCCAACTTGCCAATGTGGGTCGCTTACCTTTGAGCGGAATCACGCTCATGCCCAAACGGGCATACATCAATGCTGCATCCAAAATACTATTCGATTGAGCAGCCTGTACAATCAAGGATGGACTTGACATGATAGTTTCTCCTGTCATTTCTAGAAAATGGATTAAGTGTTTTAAATTCATCGTTCAACGGCTTGCCGACAGACCCTCAAAACGACTACAATGAAATTGCGAAGTTTCTTGTAAATTGTTTTTGAAGGTCTGTCCGCCTGCCCTCGTTGGTACGGCGGCTTTTTGTTTTTGTTGGTGGGTCACGAGTGGTTTTTAACAAGTTCATCTCTTCAAATTGTTGCCACACGGCAACAATTCTTGTGATTACTAATGGATCAATTTTCAAATTGTTTACGCGCGTAAACATTTCACACCCCTTCGAGATATGAATTCACCGCATCTACAAAATCCTGCCATCGAATTTTGACCAGTCGTGGATCATCCCCGTGATTTAGGAGCGCAAAGAAAAACTCCTCAATATCTTGCTGAGAGTCCGACAATACAGCCTTTGCCATTTTGGTGATATAGCTTGGTGGCTTTTGCGTATCATCCAATTTATTTCCATCAGCATCTCCGTCTTCGAGTAATTCGCGGATTTGTTTGTTAGTTAGGCGGTATTCAATGATTTGCCTCACCATTTCTGCTTGATGCTTTGGCTGAATCGAAGTTACGAGCCGCAATTTGTATTCGTCAACGGCATGGCGATCTGCTAACTCGATGGCTTCGTCAGAGAGAGTCAAGAGGGATTTGAAGTGGCTAAAACGCGAACGGTTTATTCCACCCATCGCACTGAGAATCTCAGGTACATATTCGCGTTTTGAACGCAAATCAAGCTCAAGGGCTTGCCGATAGAAATCATTTGAAACGGGCCCATCTGATTGGGGTTCGATACCATGTGCCGCCATTATCAATAAGGCTGCCTGCCGGGACATTGCAATCGCATTCAATCCGGCGCGAGAAGTGTTCTCTTTCGCTTGGCGGAACACTGAAGCCCGATTGGAGGGCACGATGATGCACGGAATGGAACCATCACCCTGATACCCCGGTAGGAATTCCATCATCAGCCATGTCGCCCAGTAACGCCGCTCGCCTGTCTCAATTTGGTAGATGTGACTCACCCCTTCCGACTTGTCTACCACCGTCAGCGGATTGACCTGCCCATCATCCCGAATCGTCACCGCCAAGTTCACCAAATCGCGCAGCAGGATTTCTTCAGGGGTGAGGGTAACGGGGACATCCGTTTCAGTTTCATCATTCGGATTCGGCAGCAAATCCAAAACATGGGTGAAAGGCCGCCCTTTCTGGCGGGCGGCGATTTGCACCAATTGAACGAGTTCTTTGAGCGCTTGATAGGGCGTGAGGCGCTGCTGGTGAAACGCTTGGTAGATCGTTTCGGGCAACACACGACGCGGTTGAGCTGGATCAGGGCGCACCAGTTGAATCGGGAGTTGCTCAACTCGCAGGTGTGAATTGTCGAGCCGTTCAGCAGGATCGGCATTGAGAATCATCATTTGCCCTACATCTTGCAGTAGGGCATTGATGCGATTGGGGGTATCGGCTTTCTTTGCCATCATCCACCCCCTCTAATCACCATCGTTTTTTTGATGAGTTGGGCGGCAAGCATGGCATAGGCTTGGCTGGCCGGGCTGTCGGGGTTGTATTCGAATATGCTCTTGTGGGCATGATGGGCATAGGCCACCGCCTCATTCGCTGGAATGACGCCACACAGCAACCGACCCAGCACCGGATGGGCTTTGAGGCTTTCGACCATCTCGACATGGCCTTTCATGCGTTTGTCGAGTTTGGTGACGATGATTCCGCCGACTTTCAGATCCGGGCAGCGCCAGCCCTGTCGAATGGCCTCGATCTTATTCACCACCGATTCCAACCCGATGGTTTCCAAGTAACGTGGCTCAATCGGGATGAGGGCATCCGTCGCGGCGATGAGACTCATTTCAGTCAGCAGCGAAAAGGAAGGCCGGGTATCAATCACGACTGCCGCATAGTGGCTGGCGATCTGACTGAGGGGTTCCGACAAACGGTAGGGCGCTCCCGGCACAGCGATCAGTTCCCGTTCGGCGGCTTCGAGTAAGGGCGAGGCTGGCAGGATGTGTAGATTGGTATCCCACTCGCTTGGCACGATGCATTCCTTGAGAATGGTAGCGGCGTCGCGGCGATCGGCATTCAGCACGGCATACAAGCTGTTATCCCGTCCAAAGTCGTTGCGACTGGTGGTAACGAGGGTGGCGTGCCCTTGACTGTCAGTATCAATCAACAGCACCCGATTATTGGCAACGCCGAACTGCGCCAGCATTTGTGAGATGCCAAACGCGATATTTGTTGCGGACGTAGATTTCCCCACGCCGCCCTTATGATTGGTGAGAACATAGATTTGAGTCATGATATATCCCTCCTATGGAATTGACTCCGAACTTTGAATCTGATGTTTCAGAAGTTGTTCAAAATCCAAAGGCGCCCGGATTGGTGGTACACTAATTAACGGAATTGACTCTGGACCTCTGGGGTGGGTGGCTTGTCTGCCTACCTCAGAGTCCAAAGGCAAAGCCAATATCGCGTCCAATTGGGCGCTGTGAGGGTATGAAATTGATCTAAAAAAGGAGATAGCACTGCTTTCCGAAGCAGTAGATGGGTCTATTTCATCCGAACTACATATTGGGGTAAAGCTATGTATTTCGGACGAACAGCCAGCAGGAGAAATCTTGCTGGTTTTCGTTTCTATACTGTCGTTTTCGGAAAACATGGCCTGTCCGTCGCTTTTGCCAGCGCGGCTGGAAAAGTCCGTAGGAGGCGACGGATGACTTCTTTGGGCGGATTGGGTTGGGGTGGTGATTCTGCGGGCTACCGTGTCTTGGGGCGGCCGAAAATTTGAATAAGCGATTTCTAAGCGTTTGCCTGCTATCCTGAAAACATCTGAAAGTTAAGGAGCACACAAACGCTATGAAAATCATCCGAAACATCATCTTTATGCTGATATTGGGGGCCCTAAGGTTTCAACCGGTTCATGCGAATGAACTGCCTCCTGCGGCGTGGTATGCGGTCATTTGGAATCAGTCCACTGATACCCTACATTGGGTCAACTCCGTGACTGAGCAAGCCAGTATTGCACGTCCCAAATTACCTAATGAGAACACTGCATTAGGACTCCATCTGCATATCTCTCCAAATGGGCGTGTTCTGGTTATTCAAGGCTGGAATCTCAATGGGAATGCCAGCATCGGCTTCTATGATCTGCAAAGCGCTAGTTTCATAAAAACCCATGAAGCCCAACCCGGTGAGATGCTGAGCCTTAGCGAGCAAGATCCCTTTACTCTTGATTCGCAATTTGTCGCGCTGGCACTGCAAAGTGGCAACGTATGGCGGGTGATTGCTTTTAACGCGGTCACAGGTGATCCCATAGCCCAACTTACGGCTGGTGACCCGATTATTCCGGCAAATGTCATTCCCGCTGGCTGGTCACCTCAAATCGCCCTTTATGATGTTGATGAAGGGCTGGGTCAATACCGTGTCCATATTCGCTTCACTCCCATTGGCCCTATTCAAGGTCAGATCGAATCGCCTAGTTTAGCGTGGATTCCCCAATTGAATATGATCAGCGCCCAAAACACGATTCCACCAATGGCCGATTTCTTTAACATCCTACCGACAGACCACCGTATCCTTTATTCAGTGCGTGACCCCCAAACGCCCGAAACTAGCCATATTTACAGCGGCTATGTGGGCAACTATGATGCTGCGGTAGCGATGTTTAATCAACCCGCTGCACTTGCCAATCAACCTAAATGGCTGTACAACGGGCAGTTCATTGGTTTTCGTGTTGCTCAACAGCCTTTTGCAACCATGTGGCATCTCATGTCGTCCGGCGGCGGCGAATCCCTTCCATTTGGACCGGATTTTGATTATCTCTATGGTACGGCAGATGGTTTTATCCTTGTTGATCTTGATGCCGGGATTGTTAAATATAGCAACACCTTCCAATTTGAAGCCTTCACTCCTGCCGTCGGTAACACGATTTATGCTACTGGTTCGCCCCAGTTCCAAGCGTTCAGTGTGGTATATGTCACGCCGATGGGGGCGAGTTTTGAACTCGGTAGTGTGGGTAATCCCATTGAGGATAATGGGATTGGTGCGAATGCGGTAGATGATGTGCAAGCTAATGTGCCAGACTGCCCCGGCGCACCGGCACCACGTTTGACCACTGGAACAATGGGGCGGGTATCTTTTACCAATGGTCAACCCTTAAATATTCGACAAGCTCCAGCGGGTGAACGTATCGGTCAATTACCCGAAGGGACAACGTTCACGGTGCTGCAAGGCCCGAACTGCGCCGATGGATACTTCTGGTATAAGGTGCAGGCCAATGCCCAAAATGGATGGGTAGCAGAAGGCGATGCGAATGGCTATTTCATTGAGCCTTTTGCCATCACAACAGTCTCACCAGTGGCGCCGGTCATTGCGGCAAATCCCACTGCGACTTTGCCACCGCGTGCCCCGACAGGCGACGGTGATTGCTCACTTGCGGTAGAAGCAAAATTACACGTTGGGGGTTCGGCCCGCACTGTTCAAGAAAGTGGTGAACTTTCGCTACGCACGAATTTTGACGATCCTACACCCTCTCATCTAGTACCGGTTGATATCAGTCTACAGGTGATCGGTGGGCCAATCTGTCACGGCGGTCATCGGCTGTGGAAGGTGAGACTTGTCTTAAATGGGCAGAATGTGGCTGGATATTTGTCTGAAGGCGTGCAAGGTCGGCGCTATCTTGACCTGCCTGCCCGTGCACAGTAGGCATCATGCTCAGTTCGTTCAACGTTATCGAAATATCACTCTAGGAGCATCTCAATTATGACCAAGCGAATTTTCCTAACGATTCTTGTTTTACTGCTGCTGGCTTCGGCCAGTCTCGTAAGCGCCCAGACTGGCGGTGAGGACAGCGACGGTGATGGCCTGCCTGACAGTGTTGACCTATGCCCAACTGTACCGGGACCGCGTGAGAATAATGGCTGCCCGACCGACCCAGACACTGATGGGGATGGTCTACCCGACAGCGCCGATTCATGCCCGACAGTGGCGGGTCCACGTGAAAATGGCGGTTGTCCGGTAACGCCTAACGATCCAACAGGTGGTCCGGCTCCGATTACCCCATTGGACAGTGATGGCGATGGCATTAATGACAGCGATGATGCTTGCCCATCCGTTCCCGGTGATGTGTCTAATGGCGGCTGCCCTCGCCCGGAAATTGAGTTGGTCTCTATGCCAATAGAAGGGCCATGCGTAGCTTCACCAGCGGGCACAGTAAATGTCAATATTCGCCAATATCCGACGGTATTCTCCGATGAGATTGGGGTATTAGAGGTCAACCAGATGGCCCCGGTGTTGGATGCGATGCAAGGGGTTTATTTCATAGCCGAGCCGGAATGGGTCAGTGAAGATGACTTCCCCCTGTGGTATCAAATTGATGATAACGGCTCGATTGGCTGGGTCGCGGCGACTGTAGTGCGCTTAGGAGGTGATTGCTCGGCCTTCGCTTTTCCCAATTTTGAAACCCCGGACTCGTTTGATAGCGGTCAAGCACCACAGGATGATCAGGGATACTTCCACATCACGCTGGAAGATGTCATTATCACCAGCTTTAATCCTGAGACCGGTGACACAAACTATCCGCCCGCAGGTGAATCCATCTCCTTCAACTTTCTTAAATCAACATGGGAAATTAACGACAGCGAAACATCCGTGATGGACATCATTGTTGGGGCTGGTCCGGGGAGTGGTCCACGGGCTGCACCGAATCAACCCTATCCGCTGGCGATTTTGTATTGTCCGAATATTGATGGCACGGTTCTGCTTTCTGTGGACGAATGTATCGTTCTCACGAATGCGACCAATACCAGTGACCTGCTCGAATCAATCAACATAATCTGCCTACCTGCTGCCACTGGGATGCTTCACTGTGGTGTACTCCAGACCGCGCCATCCCCAGACCCAACCGCCTGTGTCTCCGTTGCGGACCATGAGTTCTGTGTGATGGATTACATCCCTGAAGAAATGTGTACCACCGACCCGACTGATGGACACCTCATTTGTATTGGAGGGATCAGTATGAACCTCATCCCGCTAAATCCCGAAAGTCCCTTCCCCGGTATCAATGTTCTCGCACCGGGTGATGGCTCTGTGCGGTGGGGATTGCTGCTCCCGGCTGTACAAAAGGTTCGTGAGGCGACAAGGTAAAAAACATCAGTGGGGCGGCTGGGGAGTCGCCCTACTTTATTTTTTAGGAATAACACAATGACCGATACCACTCATCTCCTAACCACATGGGCAACCCCCACTTTTTATCAGAATCCCTTTTCATTTTTTGACCAGCTTCGCCGGATGGGTAAGATCGTCTATCTCGATCCGCTGAATGCATGGGCCGTATTAGGGTTTGACGAATGTCTAGCCATCGCGTCATCCGACACATTTGTCCCAGATTTGTCGCTGGGTGAGGAAGTCGCTGTTGAACTGAGGCAAACCACCCTTCGCCTGATGGATCAAGCGCAAGCCACAGGCCGATTCGATTTCCTAACCCATATAGCCATGCCGCTAGTTCAAACGGTAACCATTTGGGAGAATGACGATGGGCCACTATTCCAAGCTATTGCCCCCCATGCGCTGGTTAACGGTCTCGTGACACTACTGCAACATCCCAAACAAATGGCCTTGCTGCGGGCGAATCTAACCCTAATTCCACAGGCAGTTGTAGAAATACTCCGCTATGACCCACCCGTGATATTGTGGCGAATCCAGCCAGCGACAGAAACGCGGATTGAAAATGTCACCATTCTGGCCGGCGAGACCGTGTATTTATGCAGCCCCAGTGCCAACCGCGATCCGGGTATCT
Organism: Anaerolineae bacterium; assembly: GCA_041753455.1. Classification (GTDB taxonomy): domain Bacteria; phylum Chloroflexota; class Anaerolineae; order Aggregatilineales; family J027; genus CFX10. Next base: position 688,450 of record JBGSUK010000011.1, read on the forward strand.
ATCCCAATGCCGATGTTTTTGACATCATGCGCCGCCAGCCTATCCCCCATCTGGCTTTCATTGGGGCAAGGCAGGTTGAACCATTGATTCGCCAAACGCTCGAAATTGCGCTGCGCGTGACTGTAGAGCAGATGGGTCGCCTGCGGCAAACGGGCGAAATTATCTATCAATCCACCTCGTACTTTCGGCAAACCACCGGATTATGGTTGGAGACATGGGCTTGAGTGCATCCCCAATACTAAATTTCATGGGTATGCTACAATCGCGCATAACTAGGAAATCAGGTGATACGCCCTATGCCCAAGCTTCAAGTGTTTACGTTTGGAACACTATCTCTAAGACTAGACGATGAGACTCTCACTGACTTTGTTTCACAAAAAACAGTGGCTCTATTTATCTATTTGCTGCTTCACCCGCGCGAACATCCCCGTGATGTTTTGGCCGAGTTATTTTGGTCAGAGACCAGCGGGGAGCAGGCCCTCAAAAATTTACGAACCGTGCTTTCTAACCTCCAAAAGCGATTGAGTGATTATCTGGAGGTGACACGCCAGTCAATTTCGATTTGCCAACCGGAAGCAATTTGGTGTGATGCCAAAGCGTTTGAGGAGCGGCTAGGCTTAGTGGATACTCGCCACAAGCAACCTATTTCCCCAGCCCGGCAACGTCAAAAACTTGCGGAGGCGATTGCCCTGTATCAGGGTGATTTTCTGATGGGTCTGAAAACCGACAATGCACCCCAACTTGACCAATGGGTATCCCTCGAACGGGAGCGATTGCAGCGGCATTTCAGCCAAGCGCTCTATCAACTAATGAATCTATGTGCAATGCAAGGCGATTTTGTGGTGGGGCTTGAGATCGGTCAGCGCCTCATTACGCTTGAACCGTTTTGGGAAGATGCCTATCGGCTGCAAATGAACCTATCTGTCCAAGTGGGTAATCGCCCCGCGGCGGTACAGTTGTATGATAGCCTATATGAACTGCTGCAAACCGAACTAGATACAGAACCAGAACAGGAAACCACTGATTTAGTCGAGCGCATCAAGAACAACCAAGTTCGGTTATCCCCATCTCCTCAAACCCTATCGAGCAACTTGCCAAGTTTCAGTGGGCATTACATTCCGGTTCCCAAATGGGTCGAAGGGGTGGAGACATGGTTGGATGATTCCCACTGTCGTCTTTTGACTTTGCTTGGTATCGGTGGGGTAGGGAAGACACGGTTGGCGCATTACGTGGCCCAGCGACGAATTCATGAATACCGCGATGGGGTCTTTTATGTGGCACTGGAGTCTTTGACCGGGCCGGAGTTTGTTCCCCAAGCAGTGATTAACGCATTAAATTTTGCCCAAGTGGATGAGATGCAGACCCAACAGGCGGCGTTTTTGGATGACTTGCGCGAAAAGCATTTGCTACTGGTGTTGGATAATTTTGAGCATGTGCTGGGGGCAGCGGATTGGGTTTTACAAATACTGAGTGAGTGCCCCTACATCCAGATTTTGGTCACATCGCGTGAACAACTTCACCTCGCTCAAGAACATATCTTTACGATCACAGGACTACCTTTTGCTCAAAACAATGAAACTGAGCCTGCCATCCAGTTGTTTGCAACTGCCGCGAGTCGGATCAATCCAAATTTTGATATACAGCAATCCTTACCAATGGTGGCTCGCATCTGCCAATTGGTGGAAGGACTGCCGCTGGGTATTCTCATTGCGGCGGGATGGGTTCAGTTTTTGACACCGGAGCAAATCGTCCAGCGAATTGAAGATAGTTTGGATTTTTTGGCCCTCACGCGGCGTGATCTTCCGGGCCGACATCAAGGGGTTAAGGCTTTGCTGAATTCCACTTGGGAGACTCTGAGCCAAGTGGATCGCGATATTCTGATGGCCCTCGCGGTTTTTCCCAGCCATTTTGACCTAGATGCGGCGACAGCTATCGCTTCTACTAATCTATCGACGCTGATTTCATTGGTATCGAAATCGCTGATGAGTACCGATGGTAGTGGGCGCTATCAATTACATGAACTCTTGCGCCGATTTACCTTCCAAAAAGCGGCTGAGATTGGTAGGGTGCAGGCTGCACGTCAAGCACATCATACTTATTATCAGCGATGGATTGATAAGCTACACGCGGCCTTCCTGCCATCCCATGAACAGTTTACTGCCATTGATCGCGAATATCATAACCTTTGGTATTTTGATTGGCTTAACCGAGAAGCCCAGTATCAGTATATTCTGCATTTAGCCAAAATCTTACCTGACTATTGGATTGCACGGGGTATCCATGTACAAGAGGGTGTTGAACTGCTGCGTCAGGCTTTACCATCGGCATCAGGATGGCTAAGGGCCAATGCCTGTGTGCGTTTTGGGCGGCTGTTGACGCAAACGGGCGAGTTTCAAGAGGCGCGTAAGGTTTTGGAAGAAGGCTTAACCCTAAGTCAACAAGAGGGTGATTACATTTTAGAAGCGCTGGCTTTGAGTGAACTCAAGCGGGTGGTTTCGGAACTTGGCGATTTGGCGTTGGCCCAAGAACATTTGCTCAAAATGGTAGACCTCTACAATAATCATGCCCCTATTCAGGACGTTGTTGCACTCCGCGAGATTTTCTCGCGGGCCTACACCAATCTGTCGGTTGTCTATCTTCAGTCGGGGCAGTTGGAAGATGCGAAGCACTATGGGCATTTGGGATTGCAAAAACACCGTGAAGCCAAAGATCGGGTTGGGGAGGCTTTGAGTCTTAATACGCTTGGTATCATTGCGCTCGATCAGAGGCATTATGAACTGGCCCGTGAATATTTTGAAGCGGCATTAGCGATTGCCAATGCCATTCACCATCATCGCCACCAGACGATTTTTTCGGGTAACCTTGCCGAGGTTTTCCATCGAATAGGAGACTTTCACGGGGCATTTCGACAATATCGAGATGTGTTCCAAAAAGCGCATCGTATTAACAATCGCAAGACCATGTTGAATGTCTTAGAGCAGCTTGCCAATGTTGCCCTCGATTTGGGCCAACCTGAAGAAGCGGCGCGGTATCTTGGCGCTGCATTGACCCTGCGTGAAACATTAGGTTTTGCAATTCAACCCAGACAAAAAGCTGAATTTGCTGCCCGTGAAACCCGTTTGACCGAGACAGTTGGGGCTGACAATCTGCAACGGCTCATCGAAGTTGGACGGACCTTAACACCACTAGAGATTTCCGAACGGCTAGAGAAAGAGATTTAGGGATATCTCGCATAGAGCGTGTTATGCACTTTAGAGATAGAGGCTGTTATACTGTGAGATATGAACAGAAAAGCCTTTCCCTGTGACGTAAGTGATGAAGAATGGGCGTTTGTCGCCCTCATACCTAGCACTGATGATGGAAGAGGCGCCCCAGCGGGACTACCCCTTGCGCGAGATATCACAGTTTTGCTTAGATAGCTCGTTTTCGCCGCCTTTCACGCGACTATGAACGTCTACCTGACGCCTTGAAAGGCTTGCATCTCCTTACTTTTGCTATTCTCATGACCCAGCGCTTCGCCCATTTTGTTTCTAAACTTCATAACACGCTTTAGATACCCTATTTGGTGGTCGGCTAAGTCTGAGTTTTAGCGATGATAGTAGGTTTGCCAGCCGAGATACTTGCTGAAGGCCTCATGGATAGCCTCGGCTACTAGCGCCTGATTTAATGAGACATGGTGCTCGTACCCATGATTGCAGACGTGCGCCAGCAATTCTTGGAAACGGGGCACCCGGACAACGCCATAACCACCAAATGTGTCAATTGGGTCGGTAGTAAATTCGCCTTCACCCACATAGGCCCGCATTGTGCCATTAAAATCGTCGGTCGTGATGCGTAAATAGGTAAATGGATTTTGGCGGATACGTCCATAAATCGTGCCATAAGTGTTTTCTGCCCCGACCGAGCCTGCAATGATTTCTTGGTAGCTCATCACGGGAATTTCGTCCACAAAAATGTCTTTGGGCAGATTGGAGCAGTGGAAAACCACGCCCTTGTCGGGGTCGTCGCCATAATTATTGTTCCAGTCCACCAAAGCCGAGGGTCGACCAGAGGCCAATTGCAGCGCCAACATCGCCAGCGCCCCTACAATGTCTGTTTCGCAGGCCGATGGGTTCAGGCTGTTGCTGGACATGCTCATGAGGGTGCAGGGTACAATACCGAAATATTCTTCCATCGAAGTCCAACATTGAATTGCGGTGGCGTCCAGCGCGTTATCCGCCATCCAGCCATCCAATACCACGCCAAATTTCGCCATACGATAGAGCGAAAGTTCAGGAATGCCCTGCGTGCGGCTATAGTGACTGATTGCGACCAGCTTGGCTTGTACCAACTCGTTGTCATCCGCCAGCCGTTCAATACGTCCAAAGATTTCAGATAGGTCAATTGTTTCAACGCTGATGCCGGATTGTTCCAGAAGTTTCTCGCTAAAACGCACGGTCTTAAAGGCTTCGGGCCGTGCCCCCATCATGCCAAGTCGAGCCGTCCGCATCCCACGCACCACACGACAAACCGCCGCGAATTTTTCCAGATCACGCATAAACGCGGGGGAGGTCGGGTTCATCGTATGCTGGGAGGTCAGTGAATAGGGGATGCCATATTGATGCAAATTATTGCAGGCACTCATCTTGCCGCAAAAACTATCACGCCGATCGGTGATGCTCATGCGGGTCATGTCGTCAGGAAAAGCATGAATCAAGACTGGCACATTTAGGCCAGCAAAACGTAGCGTATTGGCGATGGCCCGTTCGTCGCCAAAATTGGGCAGCGTCACGAGCACCCCGTCAATTTCATCCCGATGCTTCTTAAATAAATCCGCACAAATACGCGATTCCTCAAAAGATTCAATCGCCCCGACGTTGGTAAGGTTTTCGTCGGTGATAATCGCATTGATACCCGCAGCCGCCAACTGCTCCAAAATAATCTGGCGACCACTTTGGGCAAGGTGGTTCGGGAAAAACCCGCGATTCCCGACAATAATTGCTAGTGTCACAGGCCGCGTGTTTAAGCGTGAAGCCGCAGTGGGTAGGGTCAAAAATTGTGTTTCCATCATAGATTCTCCAAGTAAAAGATATAAAGTTACTGCCCGTAAATGTTCTGATACCGATGATGCAGCTTTTGGATGTCTTCCTCAGTGATTGCGATAGGACTGCCAATTTGCAGAGCCATCCAGACAATCGCAGCGTTGTCTTCGGTCATGATGGCGGCTTTGACGGCGGCTTCGGCACTATCGCCAATGGCGAATACCCCATGATTTTGCAGCAAACAAGCGGGACTGAGGCTGTTTTCTAGCGTTTCAATCACCACTTGACCAATCGCTTCGCCACCGATGAGGGCAAACCCCCCGCACGGAATGGGGCCACCAAATTCATCACCCATCGCCGTGGTAATACACGGAATAGCCTGTCCCACAGCGGCAAACGCGGTAGCATAACGCGAATGGGTATGTACCACGCCAAAGGTTGAAGGACGATGGCGGTAGATATAACAATGTGAGGCTGTATCGGATGAGGGCTTCAAATCGCCTTCGACCACCCGGCCCATTTCGTCTACCACGACCATATTTTCGGGGGTTAGGTCAGGGAATTTAACCCCACTCGGCTTAATTACAATCAAGCCTGTTTCGGGGTCGCGCCCGCTGACATTACCGCTTGTCCATGCCACCAGATTATTCTTGGGCAGTTCGGCGTGTAGATCACACACTTCTTGGCGCAATTTTGGCAGCATCATTGGCCCATCGCCTTATTCCGAATTTGTTTGAGGCGTTTCATCATATGGTTCTGTCCCTCGCGCCGACCAAAGTAGTCATAGAGGGTTTTGTATTCAGCATATAGCGCATCATAAACGGCCTGATTCGCTGGGATTGGCATAACGACCTCATCCTTGAGCTTGCCCATGCGATCCGAGGCTTCTTGAATGTTTGGATATACCCCCGCCGCGACTGCCGCATAAATGGCTGAACCGAGTGCCGGGGCTTGGGCTGAGCCGGATAATTTCAAGGGCCGTCCGGTGACATCGGCATAAATTTGGCGCAGAAGGGCATTTTTCTCTGGCAGACCACCCGCCGCCACCAGTTCACGCACAGGCACGCCGCGTTTTTCAAATGACTCTATGATTTCACGTGTGCCATAGGCGGTGGATTCAATCAGAGCGCGGTAAATATCGGGCGCACGGGTAGCAAGGGTCGCGCCTACCAACAGCCCTGATACGTTGGCATCAACAAGGGTCGAGCGATTGCCATTCCACCAATCGAGGGCGATTAGGCCATGTTCGCCGGGGGCTTGTTGGCTGGCCTCTCGTTCCAGATACTCATGCAGCGAAAGACCCGCTTGTTGAGCTGCTTCGTGATAAACAGGTGGGACGGCGTGTTCCACAAACCAGTTGAAAATATCACCGACCCCGCTTTGGCCTGCTTCATAGCCATAAAAACCGGGAATAATGCCATCGGGCACGACCCCGCACATACCCTCAACCACATTGATGGCGTCGCCCAGCATGACATCACAGGTCGAAGTGCCCATAATCATGACCATAATGCCCGGCTCAACCGCTTTGACGGCGGGGGCGGTCACATGGGCATCCACATTGGCGACGGCGACGGCTGTCCCCGCCAATAAGCCTGTCCATATCGCGGCTTGGGGGGATATTCCGCCTGCTTTATCGCCAAGCTGGGCAAAGGTGCGGCACATTTTGTCATCTACCACGTCGGCGAAGGCCGGATCAAGTGCGGCAAAATAGTCACGGGAGGGGAATTCGCCACCCTGTACCATCGCCTTATACCCCGCCGTACACATATTGCGGGTTTCGACACCTGTCAATTGCCAGACGACCCAATCGGCGGCCTCAATCAAGCGATCGGTCGCATGATAGACTTCGGGGGCTTCTTGCAATATTTGCAGGGACTTGCTGAAGAACCACTCCGAAGAAATCTTGCCGCCATAATAATCGAGCCATGCTTCACCTCGCTGGCGTGCGACCGCGTTAATCAAATCGGCTTGAGGTTGGGAGGCATGATGTTTCCAAAGTTTAACCCACGCATGGGGGTGATTTTTCCATTCATCAAGGGCACACATCGGGGTACCGTCGGCTTTGACAGGCAGCATGGTACAGGAGGTAAAATCAATGCCGACGCCGACGACTTGCTTGGGGTCAACCCCGCTTAAGCGTAGCACCTCCGGAACGGTCTGTTTGAAAACCTCAATGTAATCCAATGGGTCTTGCAAAGCCCACTCAGGTGGCAGAGGCTCATCCGAACCGGGCAAGGTGCCATCAATTACCCCATTGGCGTATTCATGAATGGCGGTGGCAATTTCCCGGCCATCCTGTACATCCACCAACACTGCTCGCCCCGAAAGCGTCCCAAAATCAATTCCTATGGTATACATTTTCTTATCAGCCTTAGATTGATTGTGATTTATCACGCCGCACGTTTTTGCCAATCTCCAATGCTTCATGCGGTTGAAACGTTGGCTGGCCTAGTTTGCCGCCTAAATGAGAACAGTTTCGGGCGGGTACTGAGCAGTTTTTGCATGGCGATAAAACCAAAAAGCAGCACGCCGATTACGATCTTGATCCACCAAGGCGACAACGAACCGTCTAGCGTAAGATAGGTACGGATCACACCCGGCAGCAGCACGCCAATAAATGTGCCGATAACGTAGCCGACCCCACCTGTGAGCAGCGTTCCGCCAATCACCACCGCCGCGATTACGTCCATTTCTGCCCCAACTGTAATGGTCGAGTCGCCAGAGCGTTTGGCAAGCGAGAGCACAATGCCGGCGAAAGTTGCCAAGAAGCTGCTGAGGGTGTAGACCATGATGGTCGTGCGCCCCACCGGAACCCCCATCATCAAAGCGGCAGTATCATTACCGCCTATCGCATACACATTCCGTCCAAAACGGGTGAAGTGGGCAATGTAGATACCCAGTACCAGCACCGCGAGGAATGCCCCTGCTGCAAAGGTGAAACGGCCCTTGTCGGGGAAGATATAGACTAGCTTGGATACCCGAATGTAAAGCGGATGGGTGATCCGGATAGATTCGGTGGTTAACACGTAGGCCATGCCACGCGCCAAGAACATGCCGGACAGCGTGACGATAAAGGCCGGAATCTTGAGATAATAGATGAATACGCCCATGACCGCGCCGAAGATCGTACCCATGCCCAACACAATCGCGAATACCAGTCGGGGATCCATGCCTTCACGTGTAATCATCAAGGCGCAAAACACACCCGTAAACGCAATCACCGAGCCTACCGACAGATCAATGCCGCCCGAGATAATCACAAAGGTCATCCCGATAGCCGCGATTCCCAGATGGGCGTTGTCGCGGAGCAGGTTACAAACCACGCGCATCGAGCCAAAGCTAGAAAAGTGATAGTAGCAAAAGGCGTAGATCGCAATAAACACCAAGAATGTGATTAACAGAGGAAAAAACCGCGATTTCATACTGCTCTCCTAAAAAGCTGCCTCTATTTGAATATCGCTTTGAGCTTAAGAATGGGCTTAAACAACCGACCTATCGTCTGTTTGAACTCTTTGGATTGAAGCAACAGCACCAGCAAAATGACGATGGCCTTGACGACCAAGTTCGCATTTGGGTGCAGATCGCTGATGTATAGGCCGATTCGCAGACTTTGGATAATGAGCGCCCCTACCGCACTCAGCAGCAGATTAAAGCGCCCGCCGCTGAGGAGTGTCCCACCAATCACCACCGCCACAATCGCGTCAAGTTCTGACCACTGACCAGCGGTATGCGGGTCGGCATAGGTGTTTTCACCCGCGACGACTAACCCAGCGATGGCGGCGCAGATGCCGGAGATGATATAGACAAACAACTTGATGCTGGCCGCATTGACTCCCGTATAATGGCTGGCTTTCGAGTTAATCCCGACAGATTCAATTAACAGACCGAGGGCCGTTCGCCGCACCAGTAGAAAAACCACCACCAGCGCGATCCCGGCTACATACACGGGGAAGGGCATTCCAAAGATCGTCCCTTGACCGATATAGGCGAGCGTCTCATCGGTGAATGTCGGTGATTGACCTTCGGTAATCATTTGGGCAATCCCACGACCCGCCACCATTAAGATCAGCGTGGCGATAATCGGTTGAATATCAAACAGGGCAACCAAAATCCCGTTCCACAGTCCACACAGCGCCCCGGCCAAAATCGCAATCAGGATCACGAACCCCGGATAGTACAAAATGTTGTCCGACCCGGCTTCATGACGGTTAATCAGCACAGCAGCTACGGCGGCACAAATCGCCATCACCGCACCGACTGAAAGATCAACGCCCTTGGTCGCAATCACCAGCGTCATGCCGATTGAAAGCAGTATGATCGGCGCGGCCCCATCCAGCGTATTGATAAGGCTGCCCGTCAGGCGACCATTGACCATTCGGATGGTGAAAAAAGTCGGTGAGACCATGCGATCTACAATTAAGATAATAATGAGTGCTAAGAGCGTCCAAAGGGCACGGTTGTCGCCTCTAAAGATATTGCTCCACCTAAAATTGGGCACCTTATGCTCGTTGACAGGTGCCAATACCTGTTTTTCCATCTCGACCATCTCTACTTCTCCGCAATTGCTTGCATGATAGCGTCTTCACTGATTTCGTCGCCTGTCAGTTCCGTGAGCTTCTTGCGGTCACGTAAAACGACCACACGGTCACTATAATCCACAATTTCCGCCAATTCGGAGGAGATGACCATCATAGCTTTGCCTTCTTTAGCCAGTCGCTTAATGATGTTGATGATTTCGGCATGTGCGCCGACATCAATCCCGCGTGTTGGTTCATCCAAAATAAGAAAGTCGGGATTGGAAACCAGCCAGCGGGCCAAGATGACCTTTTGCTGATTGCCGCCGGAGAGTTGACCCACAGGCTTCTCCGCATCCGGGGTGGCAATGTGCAAAGCTTCAATCATTTCGTTGGCAAACTGTTCTTGCCGTTTGTAGGGGATGTGGCGATACCAACCCATTTTGGCTTGGAGCGCAAGGATAATATTTTCACGCACGGTCAAATCGGCAACGAGACCTTCAACCTTGCGGTCTTCGGGGCAAAGACCAAATCCATAGCGGATGGCTTTGCGTGGCGAATTGAGTCTAATCTTTTTGCCCTCAACAAAGGCCTCACCCTGTTCGCTCCGATTGATGCCAAAAACCAAATGCCCCAATTCGGTTCGCCCAGACCCCAATAGGCCTGCCAGTCCGACAATTTCGCCCTTTTTGATTTCGAGGTCAAAAGGCTCAATCACGCCGCGTTTGGCAAAACCCTTGATATCAAGAAAGGTTGTGTGCTCGCCGCTTTCGGTGTCATTTTGGCTGTTTCGCTTGCCGAGCGTCTCGGTAAATTCTCGGCCCAGCATCTCGGAGATAAGTTTCGCTCTCGATAATTCTTTGGTCAGGTGCTCGCCAACTTTGCGTCCGTTCCGCAGCACCGTGATACGATCCGAAATTTCATACACCTGATCAAGAAAATGAGTTATAAGTAGGATGCCGATGCCGCGTTCTTTGAGTGAGCGAATCACCGAAAATAGCGTTTCTACTTCGTGCCTATCCAGACTTGAGGTTGGTTCATCCAGAATGAGGATTTTGGCGGAAAGATCAACCCCCCGCACAATCGCAACAATTTGCTGGATGGCGATGGAGTAGGCGGAAAGATCGCGGGTGACATCAATATCAATATTGAAAGCCTTAAGTAGCGTGCGGGCTTTTTGGTTGGTTAGCTGCATACTTACCATACCGAGAAAGCGCGGTTGGCGGCCCACAAATAGGTTTTCGGCTACCGAAAGGGTGGGGATAAGATTAATTTCCTGATAGACGGCACTGATGCCCAATTCCTGTGCATGGCGTGGGTTGTGTGGTTCAATGGCTTTGCCGTTTAGATGAATTGTGCCCGCATCTCTTTTATAGATCCCGGTGATGAGCTTAATCAGGGTGGACTTGCCTGCACCATTTTCACCCAGCAGGGCGTGAACCTCACCCGGATAGAGCGTGAAATCAACTTCGGATAAGGCGGGTGTCGCGGTGAAGGTCTTGGTCAGTCCCCGCACCTCTAACAAAGCAGGCTGTTTCGGCTCGTTGACACTCATGGTTCAATAACCCTATAAATTTGGTAAGATATACACCCTTACATGTCGGAGGGAAACCAACGTGCAACCACTCCGCTGCCTTGTTGATTTCCACTCCGCTGTGGTCGGAGGGGACTGGGTTATACCCCTCCTACCTCAAAATTCTCTGACTATTGATGATCCGCATCATAAGCGGCGCGACTGGTGTACAGCTTGCCCGCTACTGGAATCCACTTGGGCAGTTCTTCACCATTGAGCGTTGCCACAACGGCGTCAAACGCTGGGCCACCCATGAAGGGGCTAAGTTCAACTGTTGCATTGGCTTCACCAGCATCCAACGAATTGAAAATGTCGGGAATTGCGTCTACGGAAACGACCAGAATGTCGGTACCGGGAACGAGGCCGGCTTCTTTGATGGCTTCGATCGCACCAATTGCCATGTCGTCATTGTGCGCCCATACTGCGCAAATTTCGGCTGGGTCCATGGAGCTGAGGAAACTTTCCATAACCTGCTTGCCCTGAGCGCGGACAAAGTCGCCGGTTTCAGAGGCAACGATTTGCATAGCGGGGAAGAGGGCAATCACTTCTTTGAAGCCCGCCATACGGTCATTGGCCGCAGCGGAACCGACGGTGCCTTGCAGTTCAACGATATGGCACTGACCAGAAGTGGCCTGCACCAACCATGCCGCAGCCAAACGGCCTTCATGCACGAAGTCAGAAGAAACACGGGTTACGTACAGCGAGGGATCGGAATCTACGTTACGGTCAACAATCACGACCGGGATGCCAGAGTCCTGTGCTTCTTGCAGAACATCGTCCCAACCGCTTTCGACAACGGGGGCGAGGATAATGGCGTCAACATCACCTTGGGCAATCCACGCACGCATAGCGGCAATTTGGTTTTCTTGCTGCTGTTGAGCGTCGGAGAACAACAAATTGATACCGCGTGCTTCGGCTTCGGCTTTTACCGCATCGGTAAAGGACGTGCGCCAAGCGCTTTCCGAACCAATTTGCGAGAACCCGATTGTCAGGCCTTCGCCGCCGTCTTGGGCTTTCACATTGATTGCGCCAACAAACGTGACCATCAAAGCGAGTAGTAGACAGAATTTCACCAATTTCATTGCAAAAATCCTCCTAAATTGAATCAAGCAAGATATGAAGGGATGGATCGAATTGCGTGTGGACAAATCGGCCCCAATAGATGCCTCCTTTGTACGTTGTTTGGCTAGATGAATAGTTCTGCGCTGGGATTGTGCCCTCCCGTCGAAGGCAGCATACAGCACATGAGGATTAATCTGAGGTGCAGTTAAGGGTGGGGGGATAAATCGCCCATACAAACTCATGAATTTTTGCCTTAACTCTAGGAAAAACTGTAATTACTTATAAATTCAACTTGTGATCGTTCACAAAATTGCGTAAAATAATGTGTGAACGTTCACATATAAGTTTTCACATATTTTGAAAAAAGTCAAGGGGTTCGCGCAAAAAACATTGATGTTCAAGGAAATTTCTGGGTAGGTGGGCATTTAAGTAATATAGATGGGGTTGGGGACATCACCTAACCAGCACTTCGCCCCAAGCTCCACCGTGAGTAGGATTGTGATGAAAAAACAACGTTATACGCTAAATGATGTAGCAAGAGATGCCGGAGTGTCCTATCAGACCGTCTCGCGGGTGATCAATGATCATCCAAGCGTATCGCCGGAGACTCGCTTGCGTGTGCAAGAGGTGATACGGACGCTCGGGTATCGCCCCAATAAGGTTGCCAAGAGCCTTGTGGCAAGCCAATCCAACACACTTGGCATACTGACTTTTGGCATCAGTCATTTTGGGCCGACTCAGATGGTGCTCAATATTGAACGGGCGGCAAAGAATTTGGGTTATGACCTGATTTTTTCCAACGTCGGTCAACCCACCTATGACCAAATTAGCCATGCCCTCGACAGCCTGAGTGGGCGGCGAGTGGATGGCATTATTTCTATCTCCCCGGTTGTTGGAATCGCCTATGAAGAGATGCTGGAATGCTGTCACGATATTCCGGTTGTGCTGATTGACCCCCAATTTGGCCTAGAAATCCCCTCCGTCATCGTAGACCAACGTTACGGCAGTCGGCTTGCGACTGAGCATCTAATAGAATTAGGCCACCAGCGGATTGCCGAGATTTGTGGGCCGCTGAACTGGTTCGGGGCCATCGCACGACATGAACAATGGGTTGAGACTGTGCATCAAGCCGGCTTCACACCCATGATGAGTGTTGAAGGGGATTGGTCGGCCTTGAGTGGTTATGAAGCCGCCCGGCGTCTGCTCAAAGAAGATTCTCACTTCACGGCTCTTGTTGTGGGCAACGACCAAATGGCATTAGGAGCGTGTTATGCCTTGTCGGAACATGGCAGACGTGTTCCGCTGGATGTTTCGATAGTGGGTTTTGATGACATCCCAGAAGCGGCATTTTTTCAACCGCCCTTGACAACCGTTCGGCAAGAATTTAACCAATTAGGGGACATTGGGGTGCGTTATTTGTTGGAACTCATCCATAACCCAGATACCCCCATTGAGCAACATGTCTTATGCCCAGAATTGGTGGTGCGAAAGAGTAGTGCCTTGCCCTAGGGACGATTCCGTGCCTGTAACGAAACGACGTTAAGGGCATGGTAAAGCAGTTTTGATTTCTGTCCAACATATGGTGTATTGAGCAACTTCATTTTGTTGTGCAGGCGTTCCTGCCCTCGTCTGCTAGGGAGGATAATTGGGAAGGTATCAAGTAATCTCTGAATTGCACATACAGGCTTTTAATATCGACGAACAATGAACTGCGGGTGAACAACCAATAGAGCAAATCTTGCTAGTTTTTGTTTTTAGTACCGCATCTTCGGTTAGAGTCGGTCATCTGAATCGGTGTGACCATAAATAAGATGAGAAACGCCACCACTAATGCGGTACCCATTTGGATACCATACTCGAAGACCTGTTCATGAATGTAGTCGACGATGACCCGTGACGAACTTGTTGGCCCACCTTCGGATGTAATGGCAATAGTATCAAAGGTTTGGAACGACCCTGTCACCGATGAGACCAGCCTAAAACTGGTGTGGGACGCAAAAGTGGACTGTGATTCTAGTGAACTTCTGGACCTAACCTGTCCCGTCAGTTAAATTTTTTTTGCTTTTTATGCAAAGGCTCTATAATCTAGAAGTAGTAAAGGCTTTTTTGTTAACTCATTTTCAAGGAGCAAAAAATGCGCCAGCTAAGAAAAATAGTCATTCTTCTTGTCTTTGCATTAATTGTGGTAGCGGCTGTATTACCAAAAGCCTCTGCCCAAGGTGATCTGGGGTCGGAAGATAATCCTATTCAAGTTTATTTTGTGCCCTCCGTTGAATCCTCCACCATCGTGACGGGTGGTGAAGTAATGGCAGCCGCCCTTGAGGAAGCTACTGGCCTGAAGTATGAAGTGTCGGTGCCTACGTCATATGCTGCCACAATTGAAGCAATGTGCGCCGCCCCGGATAGCTCGATGGGCTTCATTCCGGCAGCGGGTTACGTCATTGCCAATAATCGCTGCGGTGTAGAAGTTGAGGGCGCTGCTGTACGGCGTGGATGGCCCGTCTATTGGGCAGCCTATATTGTCCGTCGTGACAGCGGCATCCATACCTTCAAAGATCTCGAAGGCAAGTCATGGGCTTATCCAGACGCGGGTTCGACTTCCGGGTTTGTTTTCCCCTCCGTCGAGTTATCAAAAGCGGGTATTACCCCGGGTGAGCAGGTTGAGGCCGGTGGTCATAATCAGGTTGTTTTGGCTGTCTATAATGGCGAAGCTGAATTTGGGACGACCTTCTACAGCCCACCTGTTATGCCCAATGGTGCTTGGTCAATCGGTGACCTGCCCGAACCATATGATTTGACCGTTGATGAATCCTATGTTGGTGAAGATGGCAACCTGTATGTGGGTGATATCCAGATTTTGGATGCTCGTAACAATGTTCGCGACACCGCACCCGATATTGTTGATCAAGTGAAAATCCTGCGCCTGAGCGCCCCTATTCCGAATGATACCTTGAGCTTTGGGCCGGATTTCCCAGAAGAACTCCGTCAACAAATTTTTGATGCTTTGGTGGCTTTCTCCCAGACTGAAGCATGGGCAACCTCCATCGGTAGCGAAGATTTCTACGGTTGGAGCGGTATCGCCCCCATTGATGACGCTACCTATAACGTCATTCGAGACCAATTTGAAGTCCTCGGCTTGACCGAAGAAGATATCTTCAATTAGACCCCGATTCGCTTTCTGGTATATGGGCAGAGGTATCCCCTCTGCCTTGTTTTTAGGAAAACCATGCTAATTATTGAAAATCTTACAAAAATATATGAAAATGGGTTTAAAGCCCTCGATAAAATCAACCTCGAAATCCCGGATGGGCAGTTTGTCGCCATTATTGGTCTAAGCGGATCAGGCAAATCTACATTGCTGCGTTGTATTAACCGCCTGATCGAACCCACTGAGGGGCGTATCGTCTGGAATGGCATTGACATCACCGCCGCCAATGATGATGAAGTCCGCCAAATTCGGCGGCATATTGGGATGATCTTTCAACAGTTTAATCTCGTTAGACGTTCCAAAGTCATTACCAATGTGCTGTCGGGGCGGCTTGGTTATAACAATTCCCTATATAGTTTCCTGAATTATTTCCCCAAACAAGATCGCCTTAGCGCACTTGCCAATTTAGAGCGGGTGGGAATTCGGGACCAAGCCTTTAAACGAGCAAGTGAACTCAGTGGTGGTCAGCAGCAGCGAGTGGGAATTGCACGGGCGCTCATGCAGCAACCAGAACTAATGCTGGCCGACGAACCTGTCGCAAGCCTTGACCCTGCCACCTCACATAGTGTGATGAAATATCTGGAGCTACTCAATAAAGAAGATGGCATCACAGTATTATGTAGTCTCCACTTTTTGAGTCTTGCCCGTGCCTATGCTCATCGTGTTATTGCTCTCAAAGGGGGTATCCTGCAATTTGATGGACTGCCCTCCGAAATTGACGAAAATCGTTTTAAAGAAATCTACGGTGAAGAAGCCATCGAAGTTGCCATTTCCTGATTTGAGGGTTTACGATGAATCATACTCCTCCTTCTAGACGGGCTGCCCTAAGAAACCTACTGATCGTGCTTGCTATCACCTTAGGGGCAGGTATCTATGCCTATGGTTGGACTGTGACGGATATTGATCTGGAAAAACCACAGGATGAAAACCGCCAAAGTAATGTCCAAAACGCCCTGCGTGAGCTGTTGTCTCCGCGAATATTTGACCAAGACCGCGAAATTATCACGACTAGCACACCCTTTTTAATGGACTGTGAAGGTGAAAGTCCGGCTCTATCAGATTCCTCTGATGCCCCCTATGTCCGTGTGACTCCAAGTTGTGGTAAGGCGGGGGATGTGGTGATGATTGAAGCCTTTAATTTTGAAAGCGGGGTGCAGGCTGCAATTCGTTGGGCACCCATTGAAGGTCAACGTCGTCCGCGTGAGGTCCTAGAGACAGGTCGTGAAGAAATTATTATCGACAGCACAGGCGATTTTAAAGGTCAAATTGAAGTCCCGCGTATTAGTGGCAGCAGTGGGCAGATTCATCAGATTGAATTCTTGGCCGCAATTCCGAGCGGCCCAGTGCGCTTTAGCAAAATCACTGACGAGGTGATTCGGCGCATGGCGGAAACGATTTTCATGGCCCTCGTTGCTACATCGCTTTCAATCCCCATCTCAGCCGCCCTTAGCTTTTTTGCCGCCCACAATCTCATGCGGCCGGTTCGCGTGCCGACGGGTAATTTAATGATAGCGATTATCGCGTTACCGATTGGCTGGTTGATTGGCGAAAATATCTTATCCGTTATAGGCAGGGAAACTATCAATTTCTTTCAGGGCGATTTGGAAGTCTCGGTATTGTCCATGCTGTTCCCCTTAGTTGGGTTGGGTATGGTAGCAGCGTCGCGCTCTGTCGCTCTTTTAGAAACCCCTAGTCTATCTCACCGCCTCCGATCGGTTGGAGAGCATCTCGTGTTTGCTTTAGTGTTAGTTTTTCTGATCGGGGTGCTTGGTGGACTGTCACTTGTAATTGGTGATGGGTTGGTTCATTTTGCGGACTCCATTCGCCCTGCGGGCAATGTTGGAGCGGTGAATTGGTTGGCTACGGCAGGGGTTGATGGCATCAACGGTACAGGCAATTTTCTTAATATTGTTGGTGGCCTGATTGAATTATCCATAAATCCCATCGGCGGCTTGATCGGGGCATTTATTCTGTCCTCGAGTGTTACAAAATTGACCAGTGGTGCGCTGCGTTCAATTGAGGGCGTCTTAGCCCATGTGCTCGGTGGGGCGATGGGAGCCATGAACGGAGTTTTGGTGTTCGGCTTTATTGCCGAGATTGCAAAAGGGGCCGCTCTGTTAAGCCTGCTTACCCCATTAGCCGCGGCGTTATTTGCCCAACAAATCGTGATCCTCGGTCACGCCTCATGGTGGGCACGTCGGAAGAAGGTTGTCCTTTCCCCTATTGAACGCATAAACCGCTGGATAATCGCCCTAGCAACCGCAGTCGTGGCGTTTGCCATTACCTTTATTCAACTGCGGGTAGGGCGCACGGTCGTGGATGGGACACTCCCTTCTTTGGAAACTATTGACCTTATGGGAGTCGAGGTTACACGCTATTTGCTGAATGGCATGATTATTGGTGGTGTGTTAGGTAGTATGTTTGGCCTCGTGGCGGGCACCCGTCAACCATTTAGTATTGGCAGTGTGCTATACAATGTGACGCGCAATATTCTAAACGGCCTGCGCTCCATCGAACCGCTGATTATGGGTATTGTGTTTGTCATCTGGGTAGGTATCGGCCCGTTCGCGGGGGTCTTAGCCCTGATGCTGCATTCGATTGCGTCGTTGGGTAAACTCTACTCCGAACAAATTGAGACCATTGATGAGGGCCCAATCGAGGCACTGAAGGCAACTGGGGCGGGGCACTTACAGACGATTATCTATGCTGTTGTGCCGCAAATCGTCCCGCCATACGTAGCCTTTACCATGTACCGCTGGGACATCAATGTACGTATGTCCACGATTATTGGATTTGTTGGCGGTGGCGGCATTGGCTTGCTGCTTAATCAGCAAATCAATCTACTGCGCTATCGGGATGCCGGGGTAGCGGTGCTGGCGATTGCGATTGTGGTCTCGATTTTAGACTATGCCAGCGCAACAATCCGCGAACGAATCACCTAAAATATAGTCTCGGAAACGGAGTGGCTTCAGAACCGACTACAACCAATCTTTGAAATATGATTGAGAGCAGGCGGCGATACGCTTATGTTTGGGGAATGGGGGGGACTAAATGTAATGGTCATGGTTGTACCTGCCCCCTCAATACTAGACGCGGTAATGGTCCCTCCATGTGCCTCGACCAGTGATTTCGCAATCGCCAAACCCAGACCTGTTTCTTCCTGTTCCCGGCTGTGCATTGCATCCACACTGTAAAATCGCTCAAAAATATGAGTTAAGTGTTCAGGGGCAATACCTGAGCCAGTATCCTCGATACGTAATGTGATTTTGTGGTTAACATCGAGGGTCGCAGCGAGGGTAATCTGCCCCTGTTCCGGGGTATGGCGGAGGGCATTACTTAAAAGATTGCTTAAAACCTGTAAAATGCGATCCGGGTCGGCGTTGAGAAGGGGTAAATTGGCGGCGACATTCACCACCAAATTGATTTTTTTCTGCTCAGCCTGATGAGTAAAAGTCGCGGCGGCGATATTCAGCAATTCTTCCGATGCGACCTCCTGACGGTTAAGGTGCAGTTCCCCTGCATCGGCAAGCGACATGGTGCGTAAATCTTCGACCAAGTGTTGCAGATGTTGGGCCTCGTCGTGCATGATCTTGAATCGCTCCGGGCTTGGTTTGAGCAACCCTTCACTCAGCGAAGCCAAATACCCCGTGACCACCGACAGCGGAGTGCGAAGCTCGTGCGCGATATCAGACATCATTTGACGGCGCAGTTGGTTAGATCGGCTAAGGTCGGCACTCATCTGATTGAAGGCAGTTGCGACCTGTCCAACCTCATCGCGGCTGCGAACCGGAACCTGTTGTTCCAGATGGCCCTTGGAGATGGATTGAATTGCTGCCGCGATCTCGTGTAAGGGCTTGGAAAGGGAACGCGCAAAAATAACACTTAGCAGTAACGCGAAAAGTGTGGCGCCGACCATCGCCACCATGAGCAATTGTCGGATACGATCCAGATAGGCCTCGGCCAGTGGGTCATCCTCTGGAAAGCGCCCTTTCAGAATGACGTAACCCACCGTTTCGCCATCCACCAGAATTGGCTCGGCATTCTTCAAGGCATCAGGTGAAATTACCTCCTCCGGCATAAATCCCCGATCAGAAATCACGATTTTTCCACCCGCATCTGTGACCATAAATTCAAGCGGGGCTGGTGGCCTTTCCGGTGGAGTGTATGAGGTGTCCTCGTTACGAGGTGGCGGAAGCGGCAGGCCTCCGCGCCCAATTCGAATGTTGTCCCACGATCCATAGACCTCATAATAACTTTCCATGTTCAAGACGAGATTGGCAAGTTGCTGCTCGGTGGCGAAGTTATCAAATTCGGTTGCGGTGAAGCGTTCGGCCAGCACTGCGAGGATCAGGATTCCTGATAAGCCGGTAATTACCAGTGCCAATGTGATCTTGAATCGGAGCGACATCGGGTGCTTTCCTTTTTATGATTCAGGCTTAAAACGATAGCCGATGCCAAAAACAGTTTCAATATAATAGGGTTCGTTAGGGTTTGGCTCGATCTTAGTACGCAGATTCCGAATGTGTACATCTACCGTGCGCTCTACACCATCTAGCGAATTGCCCTTGAGCGATTCCAATAGTATTGCCCGCGAAAAAGCCCGCCCCGGTTCCGACAGCAAGATTTCGAGCAGAGCATATTCAGTGGGTGTCAGCATGACCTCGCGTTCTCCCACTGTTACGCGCAGGGTGGTGCGATCCAGCATAATATCCCCGGCCCGCAGAACGTCGGGAGTAGTATTTTTCTGATAGGCCCGCCGCAGAGCCGCACGGGTTCGGGCAATGAGTTCACGTGGGCCAAAGGGTTTGGTGATGTAATCATCCGCGCCAAGTTCCAGCCCGATGACCTTATCTTCTTCCTCAATTTTGGCTGTCAACAAAATAATCGGCGTGTCGCTTTCCTTGCGATAGGCCTCGATGAACCCATAGCCGTCGAGCTTGGGCATCATAATATCCAGCAAAATCAAATCCGGCTTTTCATAGCGGGCCACAAAAATCGCTTCACGGCCATCGCTGGCAGTTACGACTCGATACCCCTGTTCGGTTAGGAGTTCTTTGAGGAAGATTTGAATATTGAGCTTGTCATCCACGACGAGAATGGTTTGGGTCATGGTGTACTTCCTTTTGAGCACCGGGCACGGCTGTTCACCGTACCCCATGTTAACTGGCTTTATTTGGCGATTTCGCGCTGGCTGTTTACATATTCCTGCGCCGCAGTATAACGCCGATTTACGTGGTCAATCAATTCGGCTACGGAGGCTTCAAAGTCTTCAGGCGAACTCAGGAGTGTGTAGCCTTCAATTTCGCCATTTTCTCCGACGACATACGGCGCGATTAACTCATGCAAGGTCTCGTAGATGGCTTGCATCTTGGATGGCTGGAATGCGCCATTGATGGTTTCGTCAACATAGGTCACATACAGATCATGGTAGACCGGATCATCCATCAGAAAGCGGATAAGCGGCCAATCGCTGGTGACATTAGCCTGATCGAGCGTGGTTGTGCTCGAATCAGTTGGATTTGCTTGATCCCTGCGACCAAAACCTCTACCCATCCCTTCGGATAATGCCATGTTATTGTCCCATGGAATCCATGTTAGCTGCCCGGTGGTGGGGTCGTTATAAAGATAGTAATTGTGTTCCATCGAGCCGTAGGTATCCCAATTTTGGACGACTGAATTGACGGCTAACCAGCGCATAAAACCGTCGGCATCAAAAATCGCTTCGAGATTATTCCGCCATTGTTCAGGATCGGTGGTGCGGGTTTCGGAGTGAAGAACATCGAACAGGGCGATAATATCACGGTAGTCATCTTCGTCTTCGTTGGTTTCTTTACTGAACCACGCTTCGCTAAATGTCCCTTCGGCAAAGGACGCGCCTGTTCCTTCAGGTTTATAGAGATTTCCGTCATTATCTTCAAATTGGGTATCAAGGACGGTATCTTCAATAGCCTCGACTGCCGTGTATAACCCAAAGTAGATTGGGCCATCGCCATAGTCAACATAGACCGCATAGAACGCCGTATGCGCTGATGGGACACCAGCCTTACGGAAAATGTCGGCGGTCACTTTTTCGCGGAGGAATGACGAATCGCTCCAATTGTTTGAGAAACTCAGCTCTTTGAAGGCGAAGAAACGCTGGTCTTCGATTTCAGGATAATCGTCCTCAAATTTGTCAAAATTCAACTTGAAGCCTAGTTTTAAAGATCCGCCACCCCATGAACTCATTAAGCTCGAATTACCCTTAAAGCGCATCCCCACGTGCGACCATGTCTCATCGTTGAAAGCCACATCCACTGCGACCCATATCGGGTTTTCATCAAATCCCGGTATTCCGCCACCCATAACCGGGGCCTGACCACCGTTGGGTATTCCACTTGCTGGCGGTTGGCCTCCTGCGGGGCGTTCACCATTGGGAGGCTGAGCGTTAGAAGGTGGACCTCCATTTGGCCCGCCCATCATTTGAGTGCCCGGTTCGCCGTAGAGGTTGGTCATATCGTCCATCATGCTCTGCCACGTATCCGGCGTAATCGTAATTGTGATGGAGTTGACAGCCTCCTGCGGAAAGACGACGGCGTAATCTGGGTCAGTTGATTTGCTGTGTGACGAGTCATCTTGAGCCAGTGACAGATTGGCGTTTACGGCCAGTATAATGACCCCCAAAAGCATCACGATACGTTTTGGATTCTTCATAATGTTTGTTTCCTTGTAATTGAATTAGGCTTAATCATCGTCACCAACAGACAAGTTGTTGTGATTGGCGACATATCGAACATTTGAAGGAGGCAGCGAGCGTGCATCGTAATAGATATTGATTTCGGCTGTATCCCGCACAAAATTGATGCGACCAATCTCGATACGGGTAATAGGTAGACCCGTGCGCTCTTTCAAATCTGTCATCAGTTGAGGCCGGTTTTCGGGACGGATCATCTCGATGCGCTCGTAGGAGATATGTTTGCGCGTTTCATAGTGGAAGCCCCATTCTTTTTCGAGGACATATAACACGCCAATCGTCGCTAGGTTAGCTACCGCAAACTCGCCATAGTCTTGGCTGTCCAGCAGAATCGAATTCAGAACGGGTAGGGCGATCAGCACAAAGAGATAGGTCATCTCACGGATTGGTATGGTATCGGTGCGATAGCGTAGAATCGAGAAGATGGCAAACAGGCCGAAGCCTACGCCAACACTGATCTCAGAGCTATTGAGTAGCCCCATCACGAAAAAGATGATGGTATTGAAGACAAAAAAGGTGAAAACGTAGTGTTTGTCTTGCTGCTGGGGGTAATAAATCCCCCGCACAATGATGAAGACGATCACGAAGTTTAGGGAGAAACCAGCTAACGTATCAATGAATTGGTTCATTGATGGACTCCTTGTGCATAATTTCATTAACCACGTGTATTTGGGGTTTGAAGTTGTTCTTTTTTACGTGGTCATAAAGCGAATAAACCCCGGCTGTATACTTGCTGAACGATGCCGGACGGATACCCAAACCCCGCATTTGTCGGATGAAGTCGGACTGTTGTGAAAACTGGGCTTGCTTGACTTCGGCAATGGCGAGACCAGACAAAATGCGATAGGTATTCCCCCAGAGGAATTCAACATTCAAGTCCAATGTCAGACGCTCTTGGCGCTGTTTGCTGACAAAGGTCATTCGTAAATAGTCATTCCAGAGTTTGGGTTCGAGCGCCTGTGCGTCATAGGGCGTATAGGTGTCCACAAAACTATCTATTTGGCCTTCGAGGTGCGTGATGACATCGGGTATTTGGATGCGCGATTTCACTGTGCGATGTTGATTCGTTTTATGCTTCACTTCAAAAAAGGCCAAATTAGACTCTACATATTTACGCGCACGCACTTTGTAACGCGATCCCCACTGGTTGTGATGATCGTGATAGAGAGTGAAATTGGGCGTATCAAAATACAGTGTCTGGTATTGGTTTAGGCGAATGTGGTTAATATCCAATACGCGGTATTGCGCGGTCATCTGTGCCAGAATGGGATAGAGTTGGCTAATCCCGATTAGATACTTGGTATCAATCCGGTCTAGCAGGGATACACTTTGCATTTCAGCAAGACTGATGGGATCAAACTGTTCCAATAGCTGCTGGATATGGTCTATTTGTTGTGCTTGCATAGTTACCACTTCCTGAAGTTTGGCGAAGCCCGAGTTTGGCCTCGATCTCAAAATCTCCTTTGAATAGAACGATAGTGGAAAGATATTTAGAAGTTGTTTAGATCGTTAAAATTCCTTTGCGATTGGGTTTAACGCCTATTTCATGCGTTTTTCTCTGCCTACGACTCAAATTGCCGGTAATGACAAAGCTGTGATCTGAACAACTACCTCGCGGCTCTAATAAGCGATATTGGAGGGATTTGCGATTGATTTGGTGTACCTGTTTAGTTAAATGAAATTTAAGGTTATTTAGGGACACGATAACCATTCGATTGAACCGCGATGATAGCTTTAAGGAAGCGGCATAAAAACCGCTTGAAAGCCTCTCTAATGTAGGAGTGATATTGAAGATGAAGAAGCACTTGATCGCCGGGATAATAGTTCTCACCCTGTTGGTGACTACGGTTGGGGTGAGTTTTGCACAAGATAATCCCGTCACTGCTGAGTTGACGCTAAATGGGGATTCAATCAGCATAAATGGTAATGGCGTGATGGTAGACGGCAGCCGAGCAACCATTACCTCAGCCGGTACATACAGGATCAGCGGCAATCTGACGGATGGACAAATCGTCGTTGATACCGAAGATGAAGAAGTAGTGACCCTCATTCTGAATGGGGTTGATATTCAAACTTCGACCACCGCACCAATTAACATTGTCAATGCCGAAGAAACGGTGATTACCCTCGCCGATAACACGGAAAATTACGTGTCCGACGCGGCAACCTATGTGTATGAAAATGCCGGTGAAGATGAACCGAATGCCGCGATTTTCAGCAAGGATATGCTGACATTCAATGGCAACGGAACTCTGACCGTCAATGGAAATTATAATGACGGGATTGCCAGCAAAGACAC
Organism: Anaerolineae bacterium; assembly: GCA_041753455.1. GTDB lineage: Bacteria > Chloroflexota > Anaerolineae > Aggregatilineales > J027 > CFX10. Next base: position 712,860 of record JBGSUK010000011.1, read on the forward strand.
GCTCACCATCGCAAGCGGAGTATTGATTGTCAATGCCGTTGATGACGGGATTCGCGGTAAGGATTCGCTGACTGTGCAATCGGGGACGATCACCGTGAACGCTGGTGGTGATGGCCTGAAATCTGACAATGATGAGGATACCACGAAGGGCGTTATCATAGTTGAATCTGGTGTTATCAACATCATTTCTGGCGGGGATGCCGTTCAAGCTGAAACGGTTGTGGCAATTGCGGGTGGAGAAATTACCCTCGTCGCGGGTGGTGGCAGCAATAGTGTGATTGGCGAAGACGACTCTGCAAAAGGGATCAAGGCCAGTGTGAACATCACGATTAATGGTGGAATACTGAATATTGATTCGGCGGATGATGCCGTCAATTCCAACGCAAGTGTCGTGGTCAATGGCGGCGTATTTGTGATTTCGACAGGCGATGATGGCCTACACGCCGATGCGAACTTGGACATCAACGGGGGTGAGATCAATATCGCCAAATCCTATGAGGGCATCGAAAGTGCCATCATTATGGTGAATGGTGGAAACATCCACATCGTTTCCAGTGACGACGGGTTGAATGTCGCTGGGGGTACAGATAACACTGGTGCTAATGCAGGGCCGGGCCGGGGTGGTCAACCGGGTCGTGGTCAACGTCCGGGCCAAGAAAATTTCGCCGCGACAGGTAACTACTTCCTCTATATGAATGGTGGCTACATTGCAATCACCGCTGCTGGGGATGGGGTTGACGTAAACGGCTCCATTGTGATGACTGGCGGGACAATTCTGGTACACGGCCCGACGGAGAACATGAATGGCCCACTAGATTATGATGGTTCATTCACTATGGCGGGTGGGTTTTTTGTGGCAGCAGGTAGCGCAGGTATGGTCCAAGCACCTGACCAATCATCTACCCAGAATTCCGTTCTAATTATCTTCGATTCGCCCGTAGCGGTTGGCACGCTGATTCGGGTTCAAAGCAGCGATGGCACTGAAATTCTGACCTTTGTGCCAAGTAAGCAATATCAATCCATCCTGATTTCTACACCAGCGTTAGTGATTGGAGCGACCTATGAGGTCTACCTTGACGGAAGTTCCAGTGGCACGATCATGGATGGGCTATACCAAGGCGGAACTTACTCCGCTGGCTCGCAGTACACAAGTTTCACCATCTCGAATATCGTCACCCAATTAGGGAACAGAATGCGATAACACAAAATGCCCCGCAAGCGCCGAGACAACCTTGCGGGGTTTTTTGTATTGATAAACCTCAGCTTGCCTCAGTTGACCTAGACGAAGTTCCATCTGACTTTCCGAAAAAATCCACGTAGCACGAACGAACTTCAATCCCTTGTAGATCACATAAAATGGCAATACCGAACGGTTCGCCCAATGTCAATAACCCGCAAGACCCCAATCCAATGACCCTTTGCTTAGCGCGGCGGCGGTTGTGGAGCGGGCCATTTACCCACAAAATGAACTTGGTCTACATAAAGAAGTGTGGAAAGTCACTTTAGGGTCTTCAGCCTGTCGGATACAATGAGCGTATTCTAGTGCACTCAGGAGCCTGAAATGTCCTTCTCAAGAAGACGCTTTCTCGGCATGATGGGGGCAGGACTGCTATCAACATTTCCTCTCCATCCTAAGGCCGTCCGTGCTAATTCCAAATTGCCACCTGTTTTTGTTCATCATTTCGATCCGGCGCAAACTGCTGTAACTGACGCGGTACGCTCCACGGTACTGGCGGCTACCGATATGACTTGGTTACAACCCGGTCAATCCGTATTGGTAAAGGTTGCCAGCAATTCCTACTATGCTCCGCCAGCCGTGACTTCGCCAGCCGTGTTGGCAGGGGTGATTCAGGTGCTGCGAGAGTATGGGGCGGGTCAGATTTTTGTCGGAGACATGAGTGGGGCGTATTATGTGCGCCATCTGCCGACCCGTACTGATGGTTCAACACGCGGTGTAATGCGGACGAACGGGATATTGCAGGCGGCAGAAGATGCCGGGGCGACCGTCCACTGTTTTGAGGAAGTGCCCTTTGACAGCGCCTATATTCTCGGCGTGCCATCGGTCAGTAGCCACAGTTGGGGTACAGAATTGCAGGTTGCGGAAATCCTAGACCGCGTAGACCACATCGTCAATTTGCCGCGCCTCGGTAAACATGTACTGGCGGGAGCTTCGCTGGGATTAAAAAACGCGATTGGTTATATCAGCGATAACAGCCGTATGGTGCTGCACCGCGATGCCGCGACCTTCCACCAGAAAATCGCTGAGATCAACGCGATCCCTCAACTTAAAGACAAAATGCGCCTGACCATGACCCTCGTAGATACGGCCTTGACGACCGTTGGCCCCGATCATGGCTATCATTTACCTTTGGATACGCCGCTGATTATTGCATCTGAAGATGTGGTCAATCATGACCAGATTGCGCTACTGGCCTTACTATGGGGGCGACAACTGACTCCTGCCGCTGAAGTGGCTGACGACCCCTATTTCCAACTGGCAGATTATTACAACAAGAGTTTTGTGCAAGAGGTCTGGCACCAGAATGCCCAAGACCTACCCGTTTTCGAGCCTATCGAAGCAGCTAGCGCCATGACCCATATCAATCTGGCCTATTATATTTTGCGCGGTGGACGACCCGCCGAGATTCGTGTAATTGCCAGTGGTCTGCCTCTGGATGAACGCTTGACAGCTATTCTGGATGGTCATCCTGAACTAAACATTGTACTCGAAGGATAGTTGGGTGTTGCGCGTCAAACTTATTGTGGCCGGCATAGGCGTACTGATAATTGGGACTGCGTGGGTTCTGTTGCGGTCTGAAACGGTGATTTTGAAAGGGCAGGTCATGACTGAACATGGGCCTGCTGCCAATGCGGTTGTGCGGGTGCGAGCATCGGAAACGTTCACCGTCACGGATAACGATGGTCGGTTTGAGCTTGAGACCACTCCCTTTGACAAACCGATTCAGGTAACGGCGTGGCGGCTTGGATACCTGACAGGCAAAGCGGAAGTTCATCGCGTAGATACCCCCATATCTATTACGCTAGAACCGTATCATACGACCGACAATCCTGATTATGCTTGGTTTTCGGACGAGGGTGTGGCTGGTTCCGCCAGCTGTTCCCATTGCCACGAGGCCAACGACGAATGGTTAAAGGATGCCCACTCCCAATCGGCTGTAAACCCACGTTTTTTGAGCCTCTATAATGGGACAGATCTATTGGGTAACACAGGGCCTGTCACGCGCTATGAATTCGATCAGGCCGTAGGCATCGAAGTTCCATCCGCGCCATCGTTGGGGCAAGATGCGGTAGGCGTGGGTTTCCGACTCGATTACCCGGATTTGGGGGGGAATTGCGCGACATGTCATGCTCCTGTCGCTGCCCTTAACTCAGATAGTGTGTTTCACGTCGAGTTGAACACCATCAGCGGAATCGAAACCGAAGGTGTATTTTGCGAGTTTTGCCATAAAGTCGGCGCGGTGGCATTAAACCCCGTGACCAATACTCCCGATATTAGCCTACCGGGAGTGCTGTCCATGCAGCTTTATCGCCCCCACGAGGATGAGCAGGTGTTTTTTGGGAATTTCGATGACGCCCCCGGCGACGACACGTACCTTCCTTTGTTTGAGGAAAGTGCGTTTTGTGCGCCCTGCCATACGGGCAATTTTTGGGGCACAACGATCTATGATTCTTATGGGGAATGGCTAGCAAGTCCCTATAGCGATTCCCAAAATGGCAAAACCTGCCAAGACTGCCACATGCCCCCAGTTGACTATGAATATTTCGTCTTTGCAGGAAAAGGCGGTTTCGCACGTAACCCCGAACGAATCTTTAGCCATCAGATGCCGGGAGCGACCGATATAGAGTTATTACAAAATACCGCCGAACTCGGTGTGCAGGCGGTCTGTGAAAATAATCAACTCGCGGTGACGGTGGCGGTGACCAACACCGGGGCGGGCCATGATATACCAACCGATAATCCCCTACGCAACATGATTTTGGTGGTGGATGCTACCGACTCCGATGGTCAGAAGTTGAGGCTTAAGGATGGGCCAATCATTCCAGAATGGGGTGGGGTGGGTGATCCAGAGCAGGGTTATTATGCCGGGATGCCGGGGGTACTCTATGCCAAAATTCTAGCTGATTTTTATACAGGCGAGATGCCAAGTGCGGCTTATTGGCGACAAACCCGCATCGTAAGCGATAACCGCATTCACGCGCTGGCGACCGACGAAACCACCTATCAATTTGTTTTACCGGATGGGGAATGCAATGCCAATGTGGATGTGCGGTTGTTCCTGCGTCGGGCCTTTATTGACCTAATGGATCAGAAAGCATGGGACTCGCCCGATATGCTGATGGAACAGATTACATTGGAGGTACGGTAGTGCATAAGTACCTTTTGTCTTTGGTTTGGATGTTTATCGGTCTAGTTGCGATGGTTGCCTGTGCGGACGACCCCACACCTACTCGTCCGATTTACCCAACCGATATGGTGATTGCTACGCCTGTCCCGCTGATTCTGACCCCCATCGCCACTGAACGAACGCTCCCCAGTCTACCTCCGATGCCTAATGCGCAATCGAGTAGGATTTTGGCCCGACAAGGCAATCGCTTGGTGGTGGCTAATGCGGATAGCGACAGCATCACGCTGCTTGAAAATGGGATTATGCAAGCGGAAATTGCTGTTGGGGACGATCCACGTACCGTTGCCATTACCCCCGATGGAAAAACGGCATGGGTGGCATTGCGTGGGGAAAATGCAGTAGCGGTCGTAAATTTGGAAACGACCCAACGTGAGGCGGTCATCCCGATTGGGCACATGCCGTATGGGGTGGTAGTAGATGATCGGCGGGCCTACATCACCTGTTTTGGTGATGGTCAGGTGGTTGTGGTTGATTTGGCATCATACGCCATCTTGTATCAAGTCAAAGTGCCCGATTTTCCGGCGGGTGCGGCGCTGAGTGGGGAATGGTTGCTGGTTTCCCATTTTTATACAGGACAAGTGACGGCCCTCAACATTCTACGCACCCCGGTGGTGATAGGTACGGTGACAGTTGATGTGGGCGGGAACATCGCCCAATCTATTGTACTTTCCCCAGATGGCTTGCGGGCCTACCTGCCGATGACACGCACCGGATTGTCGCTCATTTCGCTTCAATATATGCAGGATTGGTTTCCGATTGTCGCTATCCTTGATTTGGTGACGATGCAAGGCGACCGGGATAGACGACTGGCCCTTTCTAGCGTAAAAGGCAGCAATATGCCATTTGATGCGGCGTTTACCCCGGACGGTAACCGGTTGCTGGTGGTGTTAGCGGGCAGCGATAGTGTGTTAGTGGTTGATTCGACCAGCGGAAACATTCAGCGATACATTGACGTGGGGGCTAATCCGCGCGGGATTCTGATTCAAGGCGAACAGGCGTATGTCTCGAATACACTGGATGGCACCGTATCAGTGATTGATTTAGGCACGTATGCTGTCACAAGCACTATTCCAATCACAGAAATTGCGCTGTCGGCGGAACTCCTGCGTGGCAAAGTTCTCTTTAACAGTGCTGCATCGCCCATTATGAGTGACGGTGCGGTGAGCTGTGCGACGTGTCATTTTGATGGCGGCTGTGACCAGCGAACATGGATTAATTTCCGCAGTGGCCCGCGTAACACCTTAGCTCTCGGCGGCGCGGCGGATTTACCCCCCTATAACTGGGCGGGTGAAATGGCAGAGCTTCAGGACACCATTGAAGATCATATCCGTATGGTGATGTTAGGGGATGGTCTGATTCAGGGCGATTTTGACCCTCTGATTGACCAGCTAGACGCCGGACGTTCAGCGGATATGGATGCGCTGGTGGCTTATGTAGCGACTTTTGAGGCATGGCAAAGCCCTTATCGTAATCCGGATGGCACCCTCACAGAATCGGCCCAACGTGGAATGCAGATTTTTATGAGTGGTTCGCCGGGGTGCAGTTGTCATTTGCCGCCGCTGTATGCCGATCAGAAACAGCACGACCTTGCCCACACCACCTTTTCATTAGAGGAGTATGGCGCATTTGACACCCCGTCGTTGTACGGTTTATGGGCCACTGCTCCCTATCTGCATGATGGCGTTGTTATGTCACTAGAAGAATTGCTGACGCGCACCGACCCAATCCACAGCGTCGCCGACCAACTTACACCGCAACAGCTAATTGATCTCATCTCCTTTTTGAAATCTCTGTAAGGGCAAACCTATGAAACGAGCCTTACTTATCACCGTACTGATTTTCCTAAGTGTGATGCCACTTGCCGCACAAAACAACTTCCCTACAGGTGGACAGCCATGGGACTTACGCTATACCGAGCAGCGGGGCGAATTTGTGTTTTATGATCTTCCGGCAGGGGCATCCACAACGGGCAAGCCTGTTGATATGGGTGATTTTGATGGAAATGGCTGTGGTGATCTTGCTATCACCGGGCAAAATTCTTCCCATCCATTAGGGGAATGGCGCGGCAGTGTGGGCCATGTGCGGATTCTCATGAACATATGCCAGATTGCGGGACGGATCCCGGTTGACCAGACGGCTTCAGGGCAGAACTTTTTCACCATCTATGGCGCTTATGCCGGGGATATGGCGGGTACGGAAACCTACGTCGCGGATTTCAACGCCGATGGCTATGATGATTTGTTATTTTCATCCCAAAACAACGATGGCCTCTATCAAAATCTATCGAATGCAGGCGCGACGTATGTGTTATTTGGCAATGCGAATATGGCTTCCCGTAGCGATATTGACCTATTGAACCCGCCCGGAGACATCATTGCGTTTTTTGGGGCAGCTGCTGAAGATCGCTTAGGTTTGTGGGTTGAGGGTGGCGATTTCGATGGGGACGGTTTTCACGATCTGCTGATTGGAGCAAATCAGGCCGACGGCGTGAACAACAGCCGGAGCAACGCAGGCGAGGTATGGGTGATTTATGGCGCAGCGGATATGGTGGGCAAATATGGTCAGTATACGGAACTAAGCAACCCACCGCCGGACGCGACCCGCATTGTCGGCGCAGACTATGACGACTTGCTCGGCTCATGCGTTTGGGGTGATGACTTCGACGGCGACGGCATAGACGATATTGTAGCAGGGGCCGGATTGTGGCGGGCTTCTAGCGGTGTCGGCGGATTGTCTTTTGGCGGTGGTGATGGCCCAGCCAATACGCGCTATAACGCGGGTGAGGCTTTTGTTATTTTTGGGACACCGGGCATAAAAGGTCAGACTATTGACTTGGCGGCCCTCTTAGATGAATTCGGAGCGCCGCTTGATGAGCGTATCACGGTGATTTATGGGGTTGACTCCAATGACCTGCTGGGTGAAGAAATCGCTGCCGGGGACATGGATGGGGACGGACGCAAAGATTTGATTCTTGGCACGCTCGTTGGCGACGGCGCGAACAATAATCTGGACGAGGCGGGTGAGGCATGGATTATCTATACCCATGACCGATTTCGCGGCAAGATGTTCGACCTTGCCAACGTAGACCCTGCCCGTGCGATTGTGATATATCCCGATCAAGCCGATGGCAAAGCCGGGGATACCTTGCGGGCCGGCGATTTGGATAGGGATGGGGTAGATGATTTATTTTATGGTGCACCAGATTATGACCCGATTGGATATGACGGACGGGTACGCCCCAATGCGGGTTTTCTGGCGGTAATTTTTGGCATAAAAGGCGGCATCCCCACTGATAATGGGCGCATTTTGTTGTTTAGTCCACCAGCGGGCCTGCACGTGAAATATATCATTGGTGCGGAAGACAATGACATGATGCCCTATGCGATGGCGCTTGGTGATTTGGATGGTGATGGTGTCTTGGACATTATCCCTAACGCGATGGGGGGCGACGGGTCAAATAATGACCAAATCAATGCTGGCGAGATTTATGCCGTCAGCGGGGCGGAATTCCTGTCGCCGAACCATGTTTATACGGGTGCAGGGCCAGAACCTACCCCCACGATAGTGCCTACCTTGCCACCTACCAGTACCCCTATTGGAGATGCGCCGACGGCGGTGTCCGCGTCGGGTGATTGGATGGCCGGGAAGGGTTATTACGATGAAACCTGTGCGGGTTGTCACGGTTTTCAAGGGGAAGGTGTCGAAGGGTTGGGACTGCGGTTGGTAGATTCACCATTGATTATCTACGCCTCCGATTTGGAATTGGTGATGTTCCTGCGGGTGGGCCGTCCCGCCGATCACCCTGATAACACCTTAGGGGTTTCGATGCCGCCGAGTGGGGGGCGTCCCGATTGGAGCAACGAAATCTTTATGGACATCATCGCTTATTTACGATACCTGCGTGATGTGGCGCAATAACCTTATGGCATCGTCCAATTTTCTTGGCCGGGTGCGCCGCTCGATTCGCCGCCAATCATTTTGGGGCGAAAATGACCGGGAGCGAATGCGCCTTATTACCAATGATCTGGTTTTGCATCTACACCCACGCACAGTTCCAGCCGCGTCTCTGCGCTGGACATATACCTTTGGCTTGGGTGGCCTAGCGATTTTGCTGTTGCCCATTATGATTGTCACGGGTATTTTGTTGATGTTTTCATATACCCCGACAACCGATGCCGCTTATACCAGCATTCTCGACTTGGAACAGCATATTTGGTTTGGGCAGTTGATCCGCAACCTGCACCATTGGAGCCGGAATTTGCTGTTGGCGGTCACGGTGTTGCATTTGCTGCGGGTATTGTATACCGGGGCGTTCCATCAACCGCGTGAATTTAACTGGCAAATCGGTTTGATGTTGTTGGGGTTGGTGGTCGCCGCCAATTTTACCGGGTATCTCCTGCCATGGGATCAGTTGGGGTATTGGGCGGTGACGGTTGTGACCAGCCTGATTGATTCCATTCCGCTGATTGGCCCAGATTTGCGTGTATGGCTGTTGGGTGGGGATCAGGTGAATGAAAATACGCTGCACAATTTCTATGTGCTGCATATTATGTTAATCCCACTTGGCCTACTGCTTGCTACCTCGTTTCACATCTGGCGCGTTCGCAAAGACGGCATTAGCATCCCACGCAATTTCAAGGACGAGCAGGTTTCAACTGAGAAACGCACCACGATTCCACATCTTATCAGCCGCGAATTTATCTTTGGCCTGATTATGGTGGCCCTGCTGCTGACATGGGCAACTTGGATAGATGCCCCATTGGGCGCAAGTGCCGACTCTAATCAGCCGCCGAATCCTACCAAAACCGTGTGGTATTTTATGGGGCTTCAGGAATTTTTGCTGCATATTTATCCCTCCGTCGCGGGAATAACAATACTGGGATTGCTTATTTTGGCCTTGATGCTGCTACCCTATTGGCACGAGGCCGCCGACCCCACTGGCATCTGGTTTCGTAGCCAACGTGCCCGATGGATATGTACGTTGAGTGTTCCAACCGGGGCAGGGATAGCGCTTGCTAGTATTATGCTCACTGAGATTTCGACCAGCGGCGGCGTAATGCCATTGGTTGTGACTTTGTTGTTGATAGCGGGTTATTGGTGGATACTTCGTCGTCGCGGGGCAGATGTGGGGGAAATCCGTCTAGCGCTCTTTACCCTGATATTCACCATTTTTGTCACCTTTACTATCGTGGGGATTGGCTTTCGTGGGGAAGGAATGACGTTGAGGAGTCCTTGGGCATGAAGCGGCGCGATTTTCTTGTCACTGTCTGGCAAGGGTTGGGTGCATTAGCGGCTGGCGCGACGGGTTTTGTTGGGCTACGCTATTTGGCCTCACAGAATCAGGAATCTGTTTCCGGTGGGGTGGTCACGGCTGGGTTGGTGGATAATTTTCCTCCCGGCACGGTCACGCCTGTCCCAGAAGGTAAATGTTATCTGGTTAGGAACTCAACGGGTGGTTTTTTGGCCCTGTATCGTCAGTGTACCCATCTGAGTTGTATTGTAGTTTGGGAACAAGATCAGTTTCGTTGTCCGTGTCATGGCTCGGTCTTCACGGCAGAAGGCGAGGTCATTTCTCCCCCCGCACCGCATCCCCTCACTGCGTTTGAAGTGCAAATTGAAAATGGGCAGGTGCGGATTGATACCGGCAAACAAATCAAACGTACCGAGACGAGCGCCGAAGATTTTGTATATCCACCGGAGCAACCGACATGACTCGCCCAATGAAATGGCTCGGATTGGTGGTAACCGTAGCGATTGTCGGCTTGCTTGCCTTTAATATTTGGCGTGAACCCTCCCGACAAACCGAAGCACAGGAGACCTATCGCGCAACCGCGATTACCGAAGGCACGACCCTTTATGCCCTATACTGCGCGGAATGTCATGGTGCGGCAGGTGAAGGCCTCAACAGCTATCCAGCACTAGATCAGGCATTTCTCCGTCAGCAGGATATAGAAGTGCTGTATAAATTGGTGGCCCGTGGGCATTATGGCACAGACATGGCGGCGTTCAGTTTGCAGGAGGGAGGTCTGCTCAATCGGGCACAAATCGAAAGCATCATCAACATGATTCAGCATGGCTCATGGGCCGTGACATCGCAGTATGTGCTTGCGACTGGTTTTCAGCCTGCGGAGTCTGTCGCGGATGCCAGTGATTTCCAAGGAGTATATGCTGCTGCCAATACTGATCCGAATGGCACATTGGCGACGGGGCGCACGCTTTTTGCCAGCGTATGTGCCGAATGTCACGGGGTCAATGGGGAAGGCACGGCTGATGCCCCGATGTTAAACAGCGTCTATGTTCAATCAATGTCCGCCGATCAGTTGTTGAGCATTATCAATTTTGGAGTGTCCGGCACCAAAATGGATACGTTCCGCCTGCGCTTTTCGCTGGAGGAAAAAGCGGCCCTAATTTATCTGCTGCAAAACTGGAATGGGGTCACCGTTGCTGCTCCAATCCCAACCATTGATACCAGCGGCGTTACCGTGAGTGGGCAAGTCCTATTTGAAAAATGGTGTGCACCGTGTCATGGGGTACATGGCGAAGGTGGCTCGATTGCGCCGCCGTTGAATGACGTGCCGCCACTCTCTACTGAGTTTATCATGACCCGTGTACGCACCGGAAAAAATGCGATGCCGCCTTTCCCCTTGCTGGATTTGCCTGACCCTGAACTGATGGTGCTGATTGAATATGCTCAGTCCAGTATCTTCGGGTCGAGTTTGCCGGTGTTGACCGAGGTTGAATTAGCTAATGCGGCCATGTTGTATCAGCTGCAATGTGCGGAATGTCACGGTATACAGGGTGAAGGCACTCCTGAACAAGGCCCGCCACTGGTCAAAATCCCACCTCTGCACTCCAATTTCATTATTTATTTCACACGCTTCGGCTCACCAAACACGCCTAGTATTCCGGCCAGCGTGGTTTCTGATAGTGACTTGCAGTTGATTGTGGCGTACCTGCATAGCTTAGGGATTCATCAGTAATGATGGGTTACCTGTCCGAGTCCTTTTGATCTACAGTCACCCACAAACGGCTCATATGCCTATCTCGACAGCGTGCTTTTTCGAATCTTCAATTCGGGATCGAAAATCACTTGTCGGTGGGGTAGTGGGTCTTGATTGATTTCACCTAACAATAGCTCAAACAGGGTTCCGGCAAGTTCATCAATTGGCTGGTGAACCGAGGTGATGCCTAAAAACTGGGCCGTTGGGTCGTCGTCATAACCCGTCAGTGCGATGTCTTCGGGAATCCGCAGGTTGATGTTATCCAGATAGGACTTCGCGCCAAATGCCATCAAGTCATTGGCACACACCAGCGCAGTCGGTGGATATTTTGCGCTCATAATCTGCCGGGTTGCTGATGCCGCCGAATCCAAAATGTTAGGGGTATGGGCAATCCAATCCTCCTCAATCTTGATACCCGCGTGGTGCATGACCTCCCGATAACTGGCCTCGCGTGCATCACCAAAAGGCCACCCGGAAGGCCATCCTAACAGGCCAATACGTTCGTGCCCCTGTTCAAATAAATGCTCCATGACTAAGCGGATACCCTTTTTGCCATCCACGTCCACAAAGGCGAAATCGGCATCCTCTAAATACATCCCACCAAAGGCTGCAAATGGGGCTTTCATGGCGGTGAGGCGGGCAATCCGAGGGTCGCGATAGGTCACGTCGGAAATGATAAACCCGTCTACCCGGCTGGTAGAAATCAGTGATTCATAGACCAAATCTGCGTTTGCTTGGGGCTGCACAAAGGTCAATAAATGAAAGTGGCGCTCCTCGGCTGCCATCGTCACCTGATAGATAAACCGATCTAGTAAGTTGTTCATGCGGCTTGGGTCGTCGGCGACGTGCCACGAATAGCCGACCACCCCGGTGCGGTTCATACGTAAGTTTCGCGCTGAGATATTGAGGTGATAGCCTAGCGTTTGGGCAGCTTCGAGCACTTTTTGACGTGTGGCGGGTTTAATTAACTCACTGTTGTTAAGGGCATATGATACGGTGCCTTTGGCGACCCCTGCCAGATCAGCAATATCAATCTGGGTGATCTTCAACGTGTAGTTCAGGTTGTCGGCAGCCGCCTGTACACTGCGGCGGGTCATTTCGTCCACTACGTCCTGTCGGCTAAGAGCGTGAAATGCCGTCAACATCGGCACACCCGCTGAATCCGCCACCTCTTTTAATGTCGCCATTCCAATGCTCCGTCCACAGAAAATACCAATGCCTATTCTACCAAAAATCGTCTAGGCGAATTGCTTGACAAACCTATGGTCTCAGTATACACTATTTTTGAGACGTCTCAAAAAGATCATATGCCGATAATTTCCGAGAAAAACTATCGGCATCAAACGAACAATCTAAAACTCATAATCAGTTTAGGAGAATTGAGATTATGAAATTGAAGTTTGCACTACTTTTGGTCGTGGTCGTGGCACTTGCCAGCCTTCAGATTGCACCCACTCGTGGACAAGATGGTTCACATGTCCCCGCCGTGCTAACAATGCCCGAACAGATTGCCGAAGGCCGCGACGTAAAAATCACGGTCAGTAACAAACCCCCGGCTGACCTAGTCAACGAATTGGTTGTGTATGAAGCACAGGTCGCCAAATTCCAAGCGATGTATCCTAATGTTACCATCGAAGGGCTAGAATTGGAATATGATCCGACCGCCTATCTGGCGTTGGTGGCGGGTGGTCAGCTTCCGACCCTCTTTAAAACCTACTTCACTGAACCCGAAAAATTCATCGGTCAAAACGCGGTAGCCGACCTGACCTCTTTGTATGAAGCGACTGGTCTCAACGCCGTGTTTAATCCAAATGTCCTTGCCATCGCCAGCCAAGATAGCAAAGTCTACGGGATTCCAGATTTCGCCTATTCACTCGGTTTGGCCTACAACATCCAGATGCTGGCCGATGCTGGGTATGATGCCCCACCTGCGACATGGGAAGAACTTGCTGAGATGGCGGTTGCCCTGACCGACGCGGACAACGGTATTGCCGGTTTTGCCTTCATTAATGATGGTTCTGGCGCAACCGGTTGGCACTACACCAATATTGCCTACGGTTTCGGCGCAACCCCCGAAGGCATTATCAAGCCCGAAGGTGATGGCGACTACAGCGCCCAATTTGGTGAAGGCCCGACGGTAGATGCGCTAAATTATGTTCATGACCTGCGCTGGGAATATGATGTACTCCCCGGTGCGACCCTCGATTGGGGCACAATTACCGAAGCGTTGGCCTCTGACCGGGTGGCAATGGTCATTTATGCAGGCGATCAATTCGGCTTCATGAACAACCAATTCCCGGATGCCGACCTCAATAAGTTCGGTTATGCCGCGATGCCCGCCGGCCCCAATGGTCGCGTGGCGTTGACGGGCGGTAATTTGTGGATGGTGAATGGCAGCGCTTCCGCCGATGAACAGGAAGCCGCTTTCTACTTCCAAGCGTGGCGTCAATTCGACCCCGTTGAATACGAAACCTCGACCATCACGCTGTCTGAACAGGGCCGCGCCATCGGTCAGCCTGTCCTGCCCCTCTATGTTGGCGACTATCAGACCGCCCGCGAAGCCTTTGAAGTCCAATATAATGTTCTGCCTGTAGAAAACTACGTTGCTTTCAATGATGCCGTCAAAGCTGGCGAAGTCACCTTGCAAGCCGAACCACCCGCCGCCGCACAGGATTATTATGGTGAACTGGGCGTGCTGGTCAGCGAGATTTTGAGCGATGAAAACAGCGACCCTGAAAGCCGCCTTGCCGAGGTTGCCGAAGAATTCCAAGCCTTCGTCCTCGATCGTTAAGAGATGTCCAGAGTCGGGTAGAAGGGGTTCTACCCGACTTTTTTTAAGGAGTGCCGCTTATGAAAACTACTTACGTTATTCCAACCACCCAAATTATTCCACGACCCTTTTTTAAACTGCCCTACCGCCTTAGCCGACATATCACTGGGTACTTGTTCCTGCTGCCTGCCATCATCGTGTTTGCGCTGGTCGCGTGGTATCCCATTGTCCGCGCTTTCGAGATGAGCTTTCAGGACGTCAGCTTGATGGGGGAGTCTAAAGATGTTGGGTTTGATAATTATGAACTGATGAAAAAAGACCCGGCACGCAAGGTCGTCCTCGAAAATAGCATTGAGTTTGCCTCATGGAGTATTTTGCTGGGTTATGCTGTGCCCGTCATCGTAGCGATTTTTGTACGGGAAATGCGCTTTGGCAAAGGGTTCTTTCGCATCGTCTATTTTTTGCCCAGTGTCGTGCCGGTTTCCATCGCGGTGATTGTCTGGCGCTTTATCTATGACCCTGACGCGGGGGTATTGAATGAACTGCTCAAATTAGTTGGCATTGAAGGCCAGCTTTGGCTGTACGATCCCAAATTGGCAAAACCCTCAATTGTCGCGGTCATGACATGGGGCACGTTCGGTACGACCACCCTGATTTATCTTTCCAGTCTATTGGATATTCCAACTGAATTGTATGAGGCGGCGGAACTCGATGGGGCATCACCCCTCATGCGGATTCGCCACATCACCTTACCCCATCTTGCCCCCGTGATGTCGCTGCTGTTTGTCTTGCAGATTCTCGCGGTCGTACAGGTGTTTACCGAACCTTTCCTCTTTACCAAAGGTGGGCCGGGGCGCGAAACGTTGACCCCGGTGCTGCACATTTATAATCGGGCATTTGGGCGGGCCGATATGGGTTACGCGGCGGCGTGGAGCGTGGTGCTGGTCATTATTCTGGTGGTCTTTTCAACATTCTATCAAATTGTTAACCGCCGAATTGCCGCCAAACAAGAAAGCTAAGGGAGGCAGACATGGATCGCGGATTTTTGTCGAGTATCGAACTCAAGACGCCGCAGGGTCGGATATATTATGGGATAGCGGTTGTTATCCTCACCATTCTGGCAGTGGTGGTATTGTTTCCATTCATCTACGCCTTTACGTCGGGCCTAAAGGGCAGCACTGAAATATTTACCTCTGGCCTCAACCTCATTCCCCAAAAAGCACAGTGGCAGAACTACCGCGATGCATGGGAAGATTTCAGAATGTTGAAGCTGTTCCGTAACTCATTTATCATCGTGACGGTAAGTGTGCTGCTGCGCTTGACCGTCTCAGTCATGGCGGCCTATTCGCTGTCGCACCTCAAGCCTTTTGGTCGCCAATTGGTGATGCTGGCGTTTTTACTGACCTTGATGATTCCGGGCATCGCTTACCTTGTGCCGCTGTTTGTGACATTGAGTGACCTGCCCATCTTGCACAAAAGCATTCTGGACAGCTATTGGGGCTTATGGCTGCCCTATGCCGCCGATGCCTTTGGTATTTTTGTCCTCAAAAATTTCTTCGACCGGATTCCTTCTGATATCACCGATAGTGCCAAAATTGATGGGGCATCGTCATTTCAAACATTGGTCTATATTGTGCTGCCCCTGTCACGTTCAATCATCATCATTTTGGGTATTTTGTCGTTCATGAATATCTGGAAAGATTACCTCCTACCACTGCTGGTCATCAGCGACCCCGAACGCCAACCGATCACTGTGCGCCTGTTTTATGTCGCCAAAGACTATGGGGTCAATCTACAAATGGCGGCAGCGTTTATGGCTCTGATTCCCCCCCTGCTGATTGCCATCTTAATGCAGCGTTATCTAAAGGCGGGTTTGACGATGGGGAGCATCAAGGGCTAAATGGCGCTTTATTCGCCTTTTTTTGGAGAATAGACTTATGTCGGTTTTACCCGAACATTTTCATGTACGTCTTAGCCCCATCGCCAACGATGAGGTGGTCATCAAACGCGGCGCGGCGCGATTTAGTGTGCTCGCTGATCGTCTCATCCGCCTTGAATATCATCCCGACGAGGTTTTTGAAGATCGGGCCAGTCAAGCCTTCTGGTATCGTGAGCAACCTGTACCGGGCTTTACCACACGCTTTACCGCCGATACGGTCACCATTGAAACGGCTTATCTGCGTCTCGATTATTGCGAGACGGGCCAGCCCTTTAGCGCGGATAACCTTGCCATTACGCTCAAAGGGACGGGTATCGTGTGGCATCCCGGTGACCTCAGCGAAGGGAATCTTGGTGGTACAACCCGCACGCTCGATTTCATCAATGGCTATACGCCTCTCACGCAGGGATTGATGTCGCGGCAGGGCTGGTCGGTATTGGATGATTCCACCACATTCGTCCTAAATGCCGACTATTGGGTTGAGGCGCGGATTTCTGGCGGCACGGATTGGTATTTTTTCGGCTATGGGCATGACTATAAAACCTGCCTGCGTGATTACTGCCGTGTCAGCGGTCAAATGCCGATGATTCCGCGTTGGATTTTGGGTAATTGGTGGAGTCGCTATTGGCATTACACCCAAGCCGATCTCGTGCAGCTTATCGAAGACTTTGAAGCCTATCAACTGCCGTTTTCGGTGTGCATCGTGGATATGGATTGGCATCTCACCGAAACGCATAATGCCAGCACAGGCTGGACAGGCTATACATGGAATCGTGATTTATTCCCTGATCCCGATGGCCTGATCAAGTTTTTCCATCGCAAGGGGCTGAAAACGGCCCTTAATCTCCACCCCGCTGAGGGTATTCATGACCACGAGGCCCAATATCCCGAAATGGCACGACGTTTGGGCATTGACCTCGCCAGCAAACAGCCCATCGCCTTTGATATTGCCAACCCGGAGTTCGCCAATGCCTATTTTGAGGTGCTGCATCACCCCTATGAAGCGATGGGGATTGATTTCTGGTGGGTGGATTGGCAGCAGGGGCAAAAATGTTCGCTACCCGGCCTTGACCCGCTGTGGCTGATTAATCACCTGCATTTTTATGATCTGGGGCGAGATGGCACGCGCCGCCCCTTCATCTTTTCGCGCTGGGGCAATGAGGGTCATCAACGTTATCCGATTGGCTTTTCCGGTGATACCTATCGCACATGGGATTCGTTGCGTTTCCAAGCCTATATGACCCCCACCGCGACCAACATCGCTTATGGTTGGTGGAGTCATGACATCGGTGGTCATACTGGTGGCGTGCAGGATAGTGAATTATTTGTGCGCTGGGTGCAATTTGGCGCCTTTAGCCCGATTATGCGCCTGCATGTGGGCAAGGGTGAATATTATGATCAACGCCCTTGGGCCTTTGAAGATGCCGAAGTGTTAAAGGTGCTGCGCGAGGCCCTACAACTGCGCCATGCCTTTATCCCTTACCTCTATACAATGGCCCGTCGCGCTCACCAAGACAGCCTGCCCCTGACACAGCCAATGTATTATGACTATCCCGAAAACGACGAAGCCTATCACTGTCCCCAGCAATATCTATTTGGAACGGAACTGATTGTCGCCCCGTTTGTTAATCCTGCTGACCCCGACACCCAACTCAGCCGCCAAGTGGTGTGGTTGCCCGAAGGTGATTGGTATCACTTCTTCAGTGGAGAATATTTCGTCGGTGGGCGCTGGTATGCCCTCTACGGCAAGTTGAGCGACATTCCCGTGTTTGCCAAAGCCGGGGCGATTATCGCGCTAGCAAATGGGCTAAATGGGGTTACGAATCCCGCCGAATTGCATGTGCATGTGTTCGCGGGGGCGGATCATTCATTTACTTTATATGAAGACGACGGCGAAACCACCCGATTCGCACAAGGCCATGTGTGTGAGACACATTTCATACAACATTGGTCAGAAAACCACCTTGAAGTGGTAGTGGACGCCCCGTCGGGGGATACGTACCTGATTCCAGAGCAGCGCACCTATCATTTCCATATTCACGGCATTAAGGCGAGTGAAAATCTGGTGGTCAGCAGCGCGGGTCAATCGTTGATGGCGACCTATGACGAATCCACCGAAACCTTGCATCTGGAAGCATTGCAAATCGGACGGGGCAGTGGGGTACGCCTCATCGTTGAAAATCAAACCGATGACCTCATCTCACATCGCTCCCGCAAACGTGAGACGCTTTTACACCTGATGCGGCATTTCAAACTGCATACGGGAGTACGCAATCGCATTGCGGGTGAAATTGAAGAAATAATTGCTGACCCTGCTCTGTTAGCGCCATACATCCTCACCATGCAGGCCACCCAAGCTCGGGCCCTGTTTGAAATCATTTGCGAAGCGGGCCTGCACACGGTCACGGATACCGATAAACCAACGCGGGTGGTTGTGTGGAACAACGGTGAAAATGATCAGATTACCTATCGTTATAGCGATGCCTATCTGCATTTTGGGTTTTTGCGCTCTGCTAATCATGCCAATGGCGTGCTACCGCGTTTTGCCGCCTTTACGCCTAACCCCCAAGCATGGCGTCATGGGGCCTATGATGAGCAAGTCCACCGCACCCAATGGCACGCCCAGATTGATTACCTGAATCTGTTAACGGTAGCGGAAGGCTATCGTGAAACCACCCCATGAACCAACAGACACAAATTCTGACTAATCGTGATTGAAGGAAGGACTCTTGTATGTCTATCTCACGTCGAACATTTTTTAAAGGGGTCGGGGCGCTGTTGGTAGGACAAACTCTGCATTATAACACCAGCTATGCCCTGCCCACTGTAACATCACAGACTACTTCCAGTCTGCGGCAACCTACAGGGCGACCTTTATTTATGGCCCATTACATGCCTTGGTATCAAACTCCTGCTACCAGCTCGCGTTGGGGCTGGCATTGGACAATGGATCATTTTAACCCCCGTGTGACCGATGAAGATGGTCGCCCTCAAATCGCTTCCCACTATATGCCCTTGACAGGCCCTTATGATTCCAGTGACCCCGACCTGCTGGAATATCAGGTGCTACTTATGAAACTCAGTGGTATTGATGGCGTCATCGTGGATTGGTATGGCATCGAGAATTTCCGCGACTATGCTGATCTGAACAGGGCCACTGGTAAATTGTTTGAATATATCCAGAAGGCGGGTCTGCTGTTTTCCATTTGCTACGAAGACCAGACTGTCAAACACATGGTCGAGGGTGGTCACATCGAGGAAAGTGAACGACTTACGCGGGGGCAAGCGGATATGACCTATATGCAGGCGCAGTGGTTTACGGATGCGGCTTATCTCAAGGCGAACGGTCAGCCGCTGTTGTTCACTTTTGGCCCACAATATTTCAAGAGTGCCACCGATTGGGAGGCGATGTTTTCTGACCTCGACCCGCAGCCGGCTCTAATTACATTGGACAAGCACAATGTCTCGAATGCGTTATGCAGCTATCCTTGGCCGCCAATGCAGGGAGGAGTCACATTTAATCGTGCCGCCATTGAGGCCTACCTGAGTGATTTTTACCGCAAAGCTGCCCGTAAAGATTATGTCGTTGGTGGGGCGTTCCCCGGTTTCCATGATATTTATGCTGAAGCAGGCGTGCGGGACAGCTATGGCTATCTGGATGCGGAGAACGGCGAAACATTCCGTTATACGCTGCAAATGGCGCTTGACCAAAATCCCGACATCGTCCAACTGATTACATGGAATGACTATGGCGAAGGGACGATAATTGAACCGACCGAAGAATTCGGTTATCGGTATTTAACCATGACGCAAGAAACGCGCCGTACTTTCGATGGGGCGGCTTTTGCCTATACCGTCGAACAGTTGGAACTACCCCTGCGACTGTTTATGCTTAGAAAAGGTCATTCCAAGGACACGAATTTGGATGAGGTGTTCTCAAAAGTTATTGCAGGTGATATTGAGGGTGCAGTCGTAATTCTCAATAGCTATGAGGAGCAACCGTAGACGGGATAGATCACAAGCCGTCATAATCGTATTAAACGACCATTGTCGCTATACTTATTTCGATACAATACTTATATCACCTGAGATTGGATAGCGACCCATGAATACCCAACTCTTGGAGCGAATTCTAGAAATCAGCCGCCAAATGGCTGAGACCCATGACATTGACGAACTCCTTCAGTTCGCAATGGAAGAAGTGATTGAATTAGTGGGTGCAAGTTTTGGGTATCTGGTACTATTGGGGCTAGATGATCAATTGCAGTTTAGGGTGCGCTATGGGCTAGAAACTGATGGGGATAACCTCAGTCATACCATCTTTAACGAAGTTATCAAATCCGGTGAACCCTTGCTGGTCAACAATGCTATGATGGATGAGCGATATGCGGCTGTCAGCAGTGTTGCATATTTGCAGATTCGCTCGGTGATGTGTGTGCCGCTGATCGCACGTGGAGTGGTCACGGGAGGCATTTATGTCGAGAATCGCACGGTGGCAGGGGCATTCCGTAATGGGGATTTGCCGCCGTTGGTATTTTTTGCCAATCAAGCTGCTGTTTCGATTGAAAACGCCATGTTCATCAACGACCTTGAAGCGCGGGTCGCCGCACGCACCGCCGAAGTTGAGCGCGGGTGGCATGATGCTATTGAGGCCAATAAGCTCCGTACTATTTTCCTTGGTCAACTAGCCCACGATATGCGCACGCCTATCTCGGTAGTAAAGATGTCCCTTGCCACCATTGGCAATCCGAGGGTGGGTGAAATTAACGAGAAGCAGGCACAATGGATAGAACGGGCCGATCACTCGATTGACCACCTCAACAATTTGATACAAAATGTGTTCGACCTTACCAAACTTGAACTTGGTACGGTGCAGCTTCATCTCGAACAGGTCAATTTATCCGAGTTTTTGGCGCGGGTTTTTGATATTGGGTCGGCATTGCGCTGGTCGGAGGGCGTGGAATTTCGCAGCGACGTGCCTACAAATTTGCCCACCCTTCAACTTGACCCCATCCGCATCCAACAGGTGCTGTTAAATCTAATAGGCAATGCTGTCAAATTTACTGCCAGCGGGTCGGTGACGCTTCACGCACGGGTGACACAGGCCAACGCGGTTGAAATTGGCGTCCGCGATACAGGCGAAGGCATCCCCGCTGACAAATTAGCTTTGGTATTTGAGCGTTTCCAGCAGTTTGATGAAAATCACGTCCGTCGCCAGCAGGGGGCAGGCTTGGGACTCGCCATTTGCCGCGATTTGGTGGAGAAACACGGCGGTAGGATTTGGGTCACCAGTGAATTGGGGCAAGGCTCGGATTTTGTCTTTGCCCTGCCCCTGTAAACAGTCGGGCCTACCCGTCAGGTAAGTCGCCTATCACATCATGCCAGAGAAGTTACGGCTGGCAAGCGTTCGAGAGCGCATCAAGGTAGTATTCGTCGTCAAATGCTTGGTCCATTAGCGGCACAAAATCACAGCTTGAACTGGTAGACGCCAACAAACTAGCGAGAACACTTGCAATTGGGGTGGCGAACGATGTGCCGGAAATATACTCATCGCTATTTACTTGGAACCAAGCCGCCGGTGCCATAATCTCGCCATTTTGCGCTACCGACCATTTGGGGGTGATTGGATCGTCGCCTGTGCTTCCACCTACACTAATTACACTCTCCCAACTACCGGGGGCAAATGGGAAATCCAAACCAAAGTTTCCAGCGGCGGCCACCGGCACAAGATGCCCCTCACTTGTATCTACTATCCCGTCAAGCCAGGATCGCATCGGGTTTTGATCGTTAGATACACTATTGATGATATTGCCCAATTCAACGCGGACCTCTTGGCGAAGGTTGGTATCACCAATCGCTGCGCCGGCCTGAATTAAGATATGGTCTATGAGCGACAAGTAGACTGCTTCTTCGCCAAATGCTGCTTCACGAGCTACGACAAGATAGTCTGAGACGACTACGGATACCTCTTCCACACCTACCGCGATGTCGAATTCGCAGGGTAGAAAGACAAAACTCATGTTCAACACAATCGTGTCAAATACGCTGGTTCCCCCATACCCTTCGATCACTTGATTGGTTCTGGTGGTAATTGAATCTGCCGTATTGTGTATCCCATAGTCCACTATCCCGATAACAAGACTACTCGACGTCATTGAGTAGATATAGGCACTTGTGGCAATTTCGAGGACATAATCGCCATGAGAGCGTCCATTCGGCGTTGACGCAAAATCGTCAATTATTAGGAGCAATACACGTTTACTGTAACCTCCCGCGATTTGAACTCCCATGTCACCTTGACTGACCAGCCCACCATTGTCTGTGGCAATAATAGAGTCCGTTGTTGTACCTCCAGTAGAATCGTTCGCATCCCATTTTTGCCCTAATAGTTGGAAATCATTTAGCGCGCAGCCCGAATTGTCACCTTGTCGGGCAATTGCGTGAACGCGGGGTGTAGGCGGATTGAACAACGCACAAACCAGCACAATAACCAATAGTACCCAAAAAAGGGATTTAGCACTATTCTTCGAGTCAATTTGACTCATCATGATTCGTGTCCTCCAAATCTTGATCATCTTCTATGTTTCCAGCGGTGTAACCATTCTCGTTCATAAACCCACGCAAATCATCAACTTCAGATTGCAGGCCTATTTCCTGGAATATGGCAAGGGCTTGGCTAAAGCAAGCATTTGCCTGTAACCGTTCTCCAAGCGCATGATAGTCTTCGCCTTTCGAATGAATCGTCTGGGCAAGTAGTCGGCGATTCCCTAGTTTGCTAGCGACCTCAAATGCTTCTATGTCCGAGGACAACGCCCTCCTTATATCACCAAGCGCACGTTCGCAATTGGCCCGATTCATCAATGAAGAAATCAGCGGTTCAATCATGCCATGTTGTCTGCAGAACTCGGCAGCACTATTGGAGTAATGGCGGCTTGCTTCATAATCAGGCAGTGATTTATTCCCTTCATAAAAACTTCGGTGAATCATAACTGTAACCAAGGACGTGGGATTACCAGAGGACTCCGCCATTCGGGTTGCGTCATTATAGTACCTATTAGGGTCGCCTGTACCCCCTTGAAAATGCGCTGTTCCCATAAGTGTAAGTATAATCGCCTCACGAGCGCCATTCTCAAGGGCGCGGGCAAGCTCAAGGGACACTTGATATGCTGCTAGGGCCTTGTCATATTGCCGAGTATACTGACGATAGATATCCCCCAATTTGCCCGCCATGTAGTGAGCAGCTTCGATATTGCCACTTAGCTTCGCGGCTTCAATTGCGGTCTCCAATAGTTCCAGCGAGATGGCGGTTGGGCCGCGTGCCGCCAGATATTTGGCATCTACCGACAGCATTTTCATGATGTCAATCAGCGACTCTGTATCTTGTGTCTTGGAAGCTGCTTGTGCTGCCTCGACAATATTCACCAATTCAAAATCGAGCTTGTTGTAATCGGTCAGATTGTTTTTTATGAACGTCCGCACCGTTTGGATGATCTTTTTTCGCCCTTCACCTCCATCTGCAAACATAGCACTGGCATAACTATAGGTCAGGTCATGAAAACGATAATGATCTGGTTGGCCCTCTTCCATGAACAGCCGTGCCAGCCCGCTGTGTTCCAATTCAGCTACCTGACTCTCAATTTCCGCGACCTCGCGCCCAACTACCAACGCCAGAAGTTCTAGTGATGTGCGAGAGGTATACATAGCACCCATGAACTGAAAAACATGCTTGACCTCCTCGTCCAGTTCGCTCACACTCTCATTCAACAGGTCTTTGATAGTGCGCTGCTCATCTAATGGCCCGGTTGGAAGATTATGCGGCGCGTCTTTGATGTTACGCATCAGGCGGTCAGGGTTCAGATGCCGATATGCCTGTAATCGTCTGCCCGCCAATTCAACCGCATAGGGATGATTGCCGAGTATATGGCACAGACGTTTCGCGGCCTCGTCGGTGGTGTAGTCGTGCCTCGCGTAATAACTCAAAAGCGATAGTGCGTCGTCAGCTTCTAGTGCATCCATTGCAATCATGATGCCGTCTATCGAAAGCCCGTATCGTGAAGTCATTAGCAAGGGCATGGTCAAAGGAATGGCCCGGATAATCGGCAAAATGGCTCGTTCTTTCCAAATGTTGTCAATCACGAGTAGGGCTTTTTGTTCCAACAGTATTTCACGCATCGCCGCAATTCGATCCTCGCCCTGTTTGCCTGCGATTTTCTGATGTTGGCCCAGTACATGGGCAACCGCTTCAAAAAGGGTATCTGCGTCTTGCCGTCCAAGCTGTACCCAGATGACCGCGCCTTTTCCGCAAGCAATGTAATCTGCCGCCACCGAAGCCGCCATCGCTGTTTTGCCAATACCTCCTAAACCATGCAGCAGAACTCGTTCGCCTTGATCAAGCCAAATTTGCACCCGCTTTACCAAATCATCGCGCCCGACTAAACGCCGGGGTTGCTCGATGACTGTACCCGCTTGGGTATACATCCGGGCGTGAAGGTCGCCTGCTGTTTTGGCTTCAATTGGGACAGGGATGATGGTCGTAGTTCTTGAACGGCGGCGGCGGGCTATATCCAGTGCGGACTGAAAGGCGGCGGCGAGTTCGACCGCATCTGAAAAGCGCTGGTCGGGTTGTTTGGCAGTGGCACGTTGGATGACTGGTTCCAACTCCTCCGGTAGGGAAGGTACGATCTTGCGTAGTGGGGGAAGGAGATCATGCCGATGGTGGAGCAGCATCTGCATTAGGGGAGCATTCCCAAATGGATGTGAGCCAGTCAGAATCTCATACAAAATTATCCCAAGACTATAGATATCTGATTGGCTGCGTAATGTTACGCCGTTATCTGTGGCGGCCTGCTCCGGAGACATATAATGCGGTGTCCCGATAATCTGATGGTTAGCCGAGAGGTCAGATTTGACGCCAAGTTGTTTGGCAAGCCCAAAGTCAGCAATATAGATATTGTGGTCGTCATCCAACAGCATGTTCGCTGGCTTGAGGTCACGATGGATGATATTTTTTCGGTGTACTAAAGCTAGTGCCGGGGCGATCTGCCCCAAAATATGCGATACCTCGGCTGGTTCAAATTTGGTTACCTGACGCAGGCGATTTTGAAGACTCCCACCGCCCATCCACTGCATGGCAATATACGCCCCGTGCTCATCCGCCCAAAAGTCATAGAGTGGTACGATATGGGGGTTCTCTAACCGCGCAATAATTTCGGCTTCTTCGTGAAAGCGCTGTATAAATTCGGGATTGGTTAAGTGCTGAGGATGAATAATTTTGACGGCCACGCTCCGTTTGACGGATTGCTGTGTGGCTCGATAAACAGACGCGAAGCTGCCCTCGCCAATTCTTTCGAGTAGCTCAAACCCATGAATGATCTCACCACTTCGGTCAATCATCAAACACCCACTCCTATCGGCCTAAGACTGTGCAGCTACGATGACGGAGGTTTAGATGTGTCTTGGGATCTATACGAGCCGACTATATCTACTATCTACGCTTCGCAGAATCTGACACAAATAGGGTAGAGTCGTTATGCCTCCGTTATGCGGATGTCGAACTCAAAATCAAGGGTTGTTGAAATTTTGATGTTAATGCATATCATTTAAATTCATACAACAAGAATGTTTATGAAATAGGATACATCTACTCTATCTTGTAGTCAAGCAGAGTGAGGAAAAAATACCAGAAAACGAACAGAAAGAGATATCGTTAACGTCATCAGCCATTACGTCAACTACTCATCGAGACGGCAGCAAGGTTAGACGGGGGACAAGGCTTAGGGGGGTGGATTGAGTGATATCACAGGCAACAGGGCGGGAGGTAAACCGAATCCACCACCTCACTACGGTCATGGATTAGCCAGCAAAACGACCTGCCATGATGGGATGGATGATTCTGTAACCGTTTAATGGTCTTGTGTAAGGTGAAAATCTTCGGTACTCTCGGTAGCTGTCTAAGTTATTTTTTTCATGCCCCACAATTCGAGATGTGTATGCTATTTGTGTTGGTCATCGCGTTTTTTGCCGCAGTTACACAATCCCTGACCGGATTTGGTCTAGCTCTGATTGCAATGCCGCTGCTCACACAGGCGCTCGGCGTAGAAATCGCCGCTCCAATGGTGGCGCTAATGACGATTTCGACCCAAATTACGCTGCTGTTGCGCTATCGGTCCGAACTCAATTTCCAGACCGTGTGGCGATTGTCCGCTACGTCGCTCATTGGTGTTCCGTTGGGAGTCTATGGTTTGCAGAGGGTAGATGAACAAGTCGGCCTGTTGATCTTGGGGATTATTATCATCGGGTATTCGATTTACGCCCTGCTCAAATTTGAATTGCCGGAAGTTGAAGGGCCGCGTTGGGCTTATGGGTTTGGATTTGTCGCGGGGCTACTGAGTGGCGCGTTTAATACACCGGGGCCAGCGGTCGTTATCTATGGCAACTGCCGCCGTTGGGAACCCAAAACCTTTAAGAGTAATTTGCAGGGTTTTTTTCTATTAAACAGCACGATGGTTATCATTATCCACTTGCTGAGCAATCATTATACAGAAGATGTTTGGAATCACTTTTTTCAAGCGGCGCCAGCGATGGCCCTTGGATTGTTAGCCGGCATCTATTTGGATCGCTATATCAACCCGGCGACGTTTCGAGCATTGGTTTTGGCGTTGCTCATTCTTGTCGGTTTGAACCTGATTATTACGCAATTATAACATGGCTGTGGAGATTTTTGACAACTTTGGTAAACGCGATATATTGACCACATTACTCTTCGATTGACTACTCATTGGGCACTTTTATGGAAAATATCACGATTGGTTTTGTTTCAATTGCCCGCCCAACTTTTGATATGACCTTAGCGGTTCAGAATTCCGAGTCGGTCTATCAAAAACTTATCACTGCCGGATTCCGCCTCGCAGGTACAGCCAAACCCATTGCCACCCTTGATGAAGCTGTCGAAACCGCGCCACTTGTCCAATCAGCTTCGGTTGACTTGCTGATTATTTTGCAGGCCACCTTCGCAGATAGTCTGATGGCGGTGAAGCTAGCCGAATTGGTAGATGCCCCGATGCTGCTATGGGCCATTCCCGAAGCCCGCACGGGGGGACGGTTGCGTTCCAATTCGTTGTGCGGCATTAATTTGGCAGGACATGCGCTGACACGGGCAGGGCATCGCTATGACTATGTTTATGCCGAGCCTGAAGACAAAATAGCGTTTGAAAAAGTGCAGGTACTCGCTCAGGCCGCCCATGCCCTAAAACGGCTGCGGCAGACCCGTATTGGTGTTATTGGTGACCACCCGGCTGGATTTGACACCTGTCGTTTTGATGCGCTCGCCCTCAAAAATCAGTTAGGTGTCGAGGTTCAAAAGTTTGAACTAGCACAGGTATTTGGCGAAATCAAACAGACTTCATCGGAAGCCATCAACCCAATTGCCGAGAGGTTACAGCAAACCGTTGAAGGTATCGCCGAAGTGGATCAGGTTGCGCTACGTGGTTCGATTGCCACCTACGCCACCCTACGCCAATTGACGCAACAAGAACGCCTCACAGGTCTAGCGGTGCGCTGTTGGCCTGAGTTTTTTACCGAGCTAGGCTGTGCGGCGTGTGGTGCCATGTCCATGCTGAGTGATGAAATGACGCCGTGCAGCTGTGAGGCCGACGTTAACGGCACAATTACACAGGTGATGCTTCAATACATCAGCGGACAGCCTGCCTTTGGTAGCGACTTGGTGGCAGTGGATAAAGAAGCTAACGAATTAGTCATCTGGCATTGCGGCCTTGCCCCGCTAACAATGGCCGACCCCAGTGTGCGCCCCAGAGCGACCATCCACTCTAACCGTCGAATGCCACTGTTGATGGAATTCCCCTTAAAACCGGGGGTGGTCACACTGGCCCGCCTCAGTGAGGCGACAGGCGGCTATCGTTTGGTAATTGGTAAAGCAGAGATGCTGTCTGCGCCGATGAGCTTCAGCGGGACATCCGGTGTACTGCGTTTTGAACGTCCGGCCCATGAAATTTTGGACACCGTGATGGCTGAGGGCTTGGAACATCATGTATCGCTCACCTATGGTGACCATGTTGCGGCGCTGCTGGCGCTGGCAACCATGCTTGATTTGCCTGTTTTACGCTTATAGTTGGTTGGAAGGAATGAAGATACGGGATGAAATACTTTCTAGATAGTGCTCATGTTTCCGAAATTGAGTCCGCGTTGGATATGTGGCAGATTGATGGCGTAACGACCAATCCGCGCCATGTCCAAGTATCCGGTAAACCGTTTTTGAGGGTCATTCAAGAAATTGGCGCTTTGTTCAAGGGGACGGATAAGGCCGTCTCGGTACAGACCAATCCGCATAACCACAATGATGCCCAAGCGATTGTGGAAGAAGGCCGTAAATTAGCCAAGCTGTCGCCCAACTTTGTCATCAAAATGCCCTGCACCGAGGGCGGGTTTAAGGCCTGTTATGTGTTAGCACAAGAAGGTATTCGTTCTAATCTGACGCTGTGTTTTTCGGTCACACAAGCCCTTCAAGCCATGCGGATGGGGGCGCAGTTTGTCTCACCGTTTATCGGCTGGAAAGAAAGTAACGCCGAAGAAGTTGAACATTTCATCAGCGAGATTGTCGAAGTCAAGCAAAATTACGGCTTTCAGACCGAAATTTTGGTAGCGGCGGTTCGCAATGGTCGCCAAATCGCGGAAGCGGCTATCGCAGGTGCGGATGTGGTGACGTGTGGCTATGATGTGTATAAGGCTTCCTTTGAGCATCCCTATACCGACATGGGCCTGACGAAATTTCAAGAATTCTGGGATATGACCCCTTACGACGAATAGGCAATTGAGACAATTATGACACCTAAACCTCCTAAAATTGTGATTATTGGCGCGGGGAGTGCGATCTTTGGTCTTGGTGCGCTCTCTACGATGATGCAAAGTGAAAAACTACGCGGCGCTCATCTGGCTTTATGTGATGTTGATGAACCCGGCCTTGAGTTAGTGACGGCCCTAGCGCATAAAATGAATGATGCGTGGGGGGCGGGAATCACCATTTCTAGCTCGACCAACCGGCGCGAATTGCTGCCCGGTGCTGATTTTGTGCTTGTCTCGGTACAGGTCGGCCCACGCGAAACCGTTTGGGAAATGGATTGGCGCATTCCACTGCGGCATGGTGTCCATCAACCCTATGCCGAAAATGGCGGCCCCGGCGCATTTTCCCATACTGCCCGCAATTTGCCGCTAATTCTGGATATCGCCCGTGATATGGAACAGCTTTGTCCGGATGCCTATTATCTGAATCTGACCAATCCTTTGATTCGCCTGACCACAGCCGTGCATCGCTACACCAAAATCAAGGTGGTTGGCTTGTGCCATCAGTTGTTGTGGGGCTATGCGATGGCGGGGGCGATTTTGGCTGACCGCTATGGTATCGAAGTACCGGAGCATTTCCATGTGCATACCGATGCTGACAATATGCCGAATTTTATTCCGGTGGCCCGCGCCGCTGTGGAGCATTTGGATATCAAGGCGGCTGGTATCAATCATTTCTCATGGGTCTATGACATTCGTGATAAGGCGACGGGTGAAGACCTCTACCCGGAACTGCGCGACCGCTGGTTGAACCACTATCGGCGCGACTTTGAGCCGCTGACCCGCGAAATCTTTGAAATTTACGGATTGATGCCAACAGCAGGCGACAGCCATATGTGCGAATACCTCTCGGTCGTGGCTGACCCAGTGACCAAGCCGTGGGAAAAATATGACCTTAAACTCCAAAGTTGGGATGGCAACCGACGACGCCGTGCCAGCCGTAAAGCATTAGCCGAGGCGATTGTCTCCGGTAAAACCCCGGTAGATGATTTGCGGGACGTGTGGCGGCATAATATGTTGGATGAGGGTATCCCTGAAATGATTGGCGCGGTGATGTACAACGGCAATCATTATCACCAGCAGTTGAATATCCCCAACAACGGCTTCATACCAAATCTGCCACAGGGCGCGATTGTGGAAGTTCCCGGCATTATTTCAGGAATTGGATTCCAAGGGCTATCTTTTCCACCGCTGCCAGACGGGATTGCGGCTTTGTGCCGCCGCGAACTGGAATTGGCTTCATTGGTAGTCGAAGCCGCCGCGACAGGTGACCGCCAACTATCACTACAGGCGCTCTTGCTTGATCCGATGGTAACGGATATTGATACAGCGCGGGCGATTCTGGACGATTTCTTGGTCGAGTTCGCCGAATATCTGCCTCAATTCGCATAAAAGCTGAGGTTTACCATGCCCGAACAATCCTTCGCGGAATACTCACTTGGTCAGGATGCTGCTATCTATCACTGGTTGGCCTGTGGGACGGTAACGACTCCGCTGAAACTCGATCATGTCATCCCCACCAGCGGTTCGCCTTTTGGTAAGGGCAATCGCTGGATTCTCAATTATTGGGCATGGGATACCCGTTCCATCGCTATGAAGCTCAATCTCTATCGCCAAATGCCGCCTTCCCAATGGCAACCGGGGGAACCGCCAACCTTGCATTCGATAGGCATGGGCAACAAGCAGTGGCGCTATGCCCTTGCCGAAGAAGATCAAGTGATTGATTTCAGCCGATTCAATCTTGGCCCATCATTGATGGAGGGCTGGACATTTGCCTATCTGAAAACTGATGCGCCCATGACTATTCAGGCCGAACTCATTACTATTGGGCCAGCGCGGGTATGGGTAAATGGGAAGGTGCAATTCCATTTTGCCAAAACGTTCAGTTATGTCGCCCCGATGTTCATCCCTCTGAAGCTAAAATTAGAGGCGGGTATGAACGCCCTATATCTACATGGGGAAATGCTGGCATGGCGTGAGGCGCGTTTGGCGTTTGGGCTGATTTTACCGGAGCGTCCCCCCGTCACGATTGCACTGCCCATTGGGAATGTCGCCCCAGACAAGTGGAAACATGCTGAACGCCAATTGCAGCAGTTGCAGATTAAGCAATTTGCCTTCCCTAAGATGCCCGGTCAGATAGAACTAGGTGCTGACGCAGGCGAGTCGGTGAAGGTTGAGGCAGAAGTCGCCGTCGCTGTGCCAGACTTGCCTTGGGCCAAGCTGGATGCACTGGTGCTGCCTGTTGGTAAAGCTTCTCTCACCGTTGAATCGGGCAAAGCCGCCGTGCTGCCAATTATTGAGGAAGTGCTGCGCACGATGGCAGGGTTACCCGGTGAAAACAGCTTGAGTCTCAAGATACGGCCTGCGGATGGGACGCCATTAGAAATCCACCGTGAGATATGGGCCAGCCAACAATCGTTTAGCCAGACGCCCTATGGTGATTACGCAAGCCGCCGTAGGGAAGCGTTGGAACATCTTGCCGAAATGCCACATGATGTATTGGCGGCAATGGCAGCCGTTGAAATTGGCAAAGCCGATCATATCCCGTCCGATGCCATTATGACCGCTGCGTACTTCCTCGAAAATCGTTATGACTGTGCCGATTTTTATGCTATCCAATTGTTGGCGCTGTTGTTTCGGTATGGCGATCATCCGGCTCTGAAATCTGCTGACCAAACCCGTATCGAGACACTCTTTAGGGGCTTCAAGTTCTGGATTGATGAACCCGGTCTAGATGGGATGTGCTATTTTACTGAGAACCACCAGATTCTATTTCAAGTTACCGCCTATCTTGCCGGACAGCGCTGGCCTGATTGGGTCTTTAGCAATAGCGGCTGGACAGGGCAGGAACAACAAAAGCGGGCACGCCCCCGCATCGAAGCATGGATTTTGCGGCGCTTGCAGGGCAGTTTTTCCGAATGGGACTCGAATGCGTATATGGCACTGGATGCCTTTGCAATGCTCGCCCTCGTTGAGTTTGCAGACAGTGAACGCCTGCGTGAAATGGCGACCGCTATCCTGCACAAAATCTTTTTTCTGATCGCCTGCCAATCGTATCGCGGCACGCATGGCAGCACGCATGGACGCTGTTATGTTGCCGGGTTAAAATCGGCCCGCGTGGAAAATACCTCCAATCTCCAGCGTATCGCATGGGGCATGGGAATTTTGAACGGCGAAACCCGCGCAACAGGGCTGTTGGCGATGGCTCGACGTTATCAAGTGCCGGACGTGCTACAAAAAATCGGCGCGGATTGGCAGAACACCATTGTCACCTATGCGCGTTCCCGTGCCGCGTTCCGTCCCCAATTTGATATGGTCGGCGGTTTTTGGGACGTGTCCACCGTGACCTATCGCACACCGGATGTCATGCTTTCGGCGGCGGTAGATCATCGCCCCGGCGCAATGGGCATTCAGGAACATTTGTGGCAGGCGACGCTCGGCCCGGAGGCGGTGGTTTTTAGTACCTATCCCGGCAACAGTCAGGAACACGGCAATGCCCGCCCCAACTTCTGGTCAGGCTCGGCCCGTTTGCCACGAGTCGGCATGGCTGACCGAACGGTGATTTGCCTCTATCGCTTTGAGGAGCGCGTTGGTTTAGGGTTTTCGCATGCCTATTTCCCGACCACTCTATTTGATGAATATCGGATTGAGGGTGCGTGGGCCTTTGCACGAGTTGGTCAGGGGTATGTCGCGCTGTGGGGTGACGGCCAATTATCCCTGACGACCTCCGGACGCCATGCGGGTCAAGAACTTCGCAGTCAAGGGCCGGGGCACGTCTGGATTTGCCATGTTGGACGAGCGGCGGAAGATGGCGATTTTGCTACATTCTGTGCCAAAGTCCAATGCCATGCCCCGCAACCGGAAGGCATCGGGGTTCGATGGACGACGCCTGAAAACAAGCAGGTCTCGTTTGCATGGGAAGGCCCGATGCTGGTGGATGGTATGCCGCAGGATTGGAGTGACTTCCCGCACTACGAAAACGCCTATACCAATACCTGCCTCGGTGACGAAAAGATGGTGATTCGGCACGATGGGCAAGAATTAATCTTAGATTTGAAGCATGGGCGAGTGTTGGGATGATCATACCGGATACATTGGCGGCATGGGAGAAACAGCGTCCCGAATTTCGAGCGAAGTTATGGACACTGCTGGGTGATCTGCCGCCTATGTTTACCCCTCAGCCTAAGATTACGATGACCCTGCAACGGGACGGCTATCGGGTCGAGAAATTTGAGTTTGACAATGGTGTGGGGGATGCGGTTTATGGCTATACCCTCCTGCCAGACAAACTTGAACGACCCGCCCCGGCTGTCCTGTATCAGCACTATCATGGCAACAAATATTTCCTCGGCAAAGATGAGATGTTCTTGGATCGCGTGACCATACCCCCGTTAGGCGTTGAATTGGTCAAGCAGGGGTATGTAGTCATGGGTACAGATGCCTATGCCTTTGGCGAACGACGCTGGCAAGGCCCAGCAGGAAATCGTGAGGATGGCGCGGCGACTGAACTTTCCCTGTTTAAGAAATTTTTATGGGAAGGACGGACGCTGTGGGGCATGATGGTGCGCGACGACCTCCTGACGCTTAACTATCTGGTGAGCCGGGATGAGGTAGATGCGACCCGTATTGGCACGACGGGGATGAGTCTGGGGGGATCACGTGCGACGTGGTTGGCGGCTCTGGATAAACGCATCCGGGTAGTCATTCCAGTGGGCCAGATGACACGCTATCGGGATTATGCGGAGCAGAGGGATTTTAGCCTACATGGGATATATTATTATGTTCCCGCTATGCTAGCATCTGGCCTTGATATGGAAATTCTGGTGGCTCTTGCCGCCCCCCACGCCCAAATCATTTTAATCGGCGATAGTGACCCACTCTCCCCACTAGCAGGTGTGCGAAAAATCGGTGATTTCGCCACACGGGTCTATACACTTTACGATGCCGCCGACCGCCTTGATATTCGCCTTTATACTGGGATAGGCCACCAATATATCCCGGATATGGCTGCCGCAATGCTTGCCGGATTCCGCCAATATCTTTAACTGGTCGGCTGACCATTCATTGCATAATAAAAGGGGTCATCCGGCCCAATCGAACCGCGCATAACAGGCTGTTTGGTGATAGCCGATTTATAGAGACTCCCCAGAAATTCGATAATCCGCCGTGCGTCTATGCCGCTGACAGGGGGACGTTCATTGTGTTCCATGCTGTCCAAAAATGCGGCGACTTGGGCAACATGATTGCCGGTGTGGTTGCCCTGAATATTACGCCACTGCTCAAAGGCGGCTTGGTCGGGCGAGTGATCGGGTAGGGTATAGAGCCAATGCTCATTAGTTGCATAATATAGGGCTTTGACCTCGGCTGTGACCTTTTGGAAATCAAGTCGCAGGTGGCTTTCTTGGCGTGGGGATAATGCACTATTGGCGATACTACCTATCGAGCCATTGTCAAAACGAATCAATGCCATTGCTACATCTTCCGATTCAATGGGCCGATCCAGCGTACCCATCATCGCCATAACTTCCTGCCATTCGGTCTGACCTGCCATCAGCCACAAAAATAGATCGGTCAAGTGGATGCCATGAATGGTACTTGTGCCGCCAATATCGGTGACCCATTTGCCTCGCCAAGGCGTCTGATAGTAGGCGAAATCTCGATACCAAAGCGTTTGGCATGTGCCAACGAGAAATTTACCAAGTACGTCATCGCTAATCAGTTTTTTTAGATGCTGTGCGCCCGACCCAAAACGCCATTGGAAAATCGTGCTCACGTACTTTCCGGTACGTCGTTCAGCGTCGTCAATCGCTTGCATTTGCGCCAGCGATGCACACAACGGCTTTTCACAGATTACCCATGCGCCAGCTTCCAAACAGGGGATAATCAACTCATAATGAGTGCCGGGGGGGGTGCAAATATGTACAATGTCCGGCTGTATGGCCCCAAGCATGGCGGGTGTGCTGTCATAGGCGTGTGGGATAACATGTGTTTGGCAGAATTCTTTGGCACGATCTAGTTCGGGATTGACGGCGGCGACAATTTCTAGCGGTTGCTTTGCTAATCGTAGCGCCTCAATGTGTTTACTGACAATATCACCAGTTCCTAACAGGGCGACACGTAAGGTTTTCATAAACTTGACTCCACTTGCAAAAAAAAACTACCTGTGTTCTAATGTAAACGATTACAGTATAACACATTTAGCTGCGAGATTTTGATGCCTGCTACTATTGAGGACGTCGCCAAACTAGCCGAAGTTTCAACCGCGACGGTTTCGCGTGTGTTGAATAATCATGAGTTAGTGAGTGACGAGGCACGTCAGCGTGTCGTAGACGCCATTCGTGAACTCGATTACAAGGTCAATCTCTCGGCTAGACGGCTGCGTACCAACCAAACCGGCACTATTGCAGTGGTCATCCCGACGATCGCTGACCCGGTGATTAACCAGATGATCGAAGCGATTGAAGACGCGGCTATCGCAGCGAACTATACCCTTTTGATGTGCAGTACACGTGGCGACACTGAGCGCGAAGAGGTCTATACCCGTTTGTTGACCCAGCAGACAATGGTGGATGGGGTGTTGTATATTTCGCCTCGTGCCGCCCCCGAAGCCGTCTACAAACTCGCTCAAGGGGATGTTCCTTTTGTTCTATGTAATTATCGGCTGGACAAGACAAAAACCCCTTGTATCCTGTTCGACCATGTCAGTTCGGCGTATCAGACGACACATTATTTGTTGTCACTGGGCCACCGCCGGATCGCTTTGCTGAATCTGGATGCCCCCTATTACTATCCCGCCCGGATGCGTCAGGAGGGATTTGAAAAAGCCTTTACTGAGTTCCAGCTTATCCCTGATCCTGCGCTCACCAGAGAAATTCATCGACCGACACACCTTAACTATGATTGGCGAGGAGCGATCAATGCAATGCTCGATCTTGAGGTTCCGCCAACTGCTATTGTCGCGTTCAATGATGAGGTGGCGCTGCAAGTCTATGCGGTTTGTCGAGAACGCGGCCTACATATCCCCGGTGATATTTCTGTGACGGGGTGCGACGATATTCTGTCGTCTCGCCATGTGGATCCGCCACTTACTACAGTGCGTATTCCGGCTCATGATGAAGGCCGGTTGGCAATGGAATTTCTCTTGAAACAAATTCGACATGAGCGCCTAACCTATGGGGTTACCCTGTTGCTAGACGTTAAACTTGTGGTGCGAGGGTCTTGTACTGCCCCAAATTTCGAGAATTTTGGATGAGGCTTGAGTCTTTTATTAAATTTTCGCGGAGAATTGTAATCTACGTTACAATAAAAACTAAATCTTAGGCGCAGCAATAAAAAAGTATTGTTGGTTTTTACTGTAAAGGATTACATATAAACGCTAGGCTTTAGGGGAAAATAGAATGTCTTCAGTGCTATTTAGACTTAGTGCATTTGGAGATGAAATTACACCAGATCTGTCTGGGCAGCTTCAACTCCTCAGTGAATTGAATGTGTCTTCGTTAGAGTTTCGGAGTGCTTGGGGCAAGAATGTTAAAGACTTAGACGACCATGAAGTTTCGCTTGTTGCCAGCACGTGCCAGCAGTACGGGATCACGATTAGCTCTATCGGCAGTCCCGTAGGCAAGTCCCCTATTGAAAATCCTTTTGACGCCGAGATTAAGCTACTCCATCGTATATTCTATGTCGCCGAAAAACTTGCCACCCGAAACATCCGCATCTTCTCGTTTTATCCACCACAAGGGGCCGATCAAAACGCCTATCTAGATGAGTCTATACGTCGCCTCTCGACCTTCGCCGAGCTTGCCCAAGAAGCGGATATGGTGTTGATGCTCGAAAATGATGAGGGCCTTATCGGCGATAACATCGAGCGATGTCATGCTATTCTCAGCCGCATCAACAGTCTACATTTGCGCTTTGCATGGGATGGGGCCAATTTTGTGGCGAGTGGGGTAGCCGCCCCAACCACCACCGGATGGGCCAAGCTGGGGTCGTATATTGGAACTGCCCATATTAAGGATGCCCGCGCCGCCGACCACACCAAACGCGCCGCAGGTGAGGGCGATGCCCAAATATCTGAGCTATTGCAAAACCTTGAGGCGGATCATTTTCAAGGATTTTTAGCAGTCGAGCCACATCCATATATGGTGGACGGGCAAGGAGAATTGCGCGGAGGTGCTGGCATGACCTACGCTGTAAATGCCCTACGAAAATTGCTTACCACACTGCAATATACTGAAGACCAGACTGTTCGGCATCTCGATTAAAGGTAACTCCCTCTGATTTTTTAGAGCTAATGTTTTGGAGATTTAGAGAGTTTAGACATCAAAGAAAGGAGTGCGGGAGGCATCAATATACCAATTAATCCGTTTACTTCCATAAACACTCGCCTTGTAAGGCACTATTTGGAAATAAGGAGCAAGTAATCATGAAGAAAATGAGAAATATTTTAGTGCTGGTGTTGCTAGTTGCATTGGTTTTGCCAATAATCGCTAGTTCGGGGCAGGCCGAAGCCCAAGACCCCGTTGAACTGCGTATCACTTGGTATGATGATGGTATTGAGGGTTCAGTTCTGCGTGATCTGCTGGATCGCTTTGAAGCGGAAAACTCAGATATCAAGGTTGTGATTGATACCGTGCCCTATGCTGCCGGTATTCAAGAAAGCCTGCCCGTGCAATTGGAAGCTGGCGAAGGCCCAGACATTGCCCGCGTGACGAACCTCGGTGGTCTGTCCCAATACTATCTGGATTTGCGCCCCTATCTGAGCGACCCAGCCTATTGGGAAGAGAACTTTGGCCCCTATCTGGCATGGTTGCGTCCTGCAGGCGATACCGAAGGCATTTATGGTATTCAGAATCAGCTGACCATCACTGGCCCATACATCAACCGCACCCTGTTCGAACAGGCTGGTGTTGAAGTACCCAGTGACACGTCTGACGAAGTCACTTGGGAACAATGGGCCGAAGCTGCCCGGCAAGTTGCGGAAGCAGTTGGCCCCGGCGTCACTGCAATGGCAATGGACCGCAGCGGTCACCGTTTCACTGGCCCCGCCGTTAGCATGGGTGCGACCTACTTTGATGAAGAAGGCTATCCTGCCCTGCTAGAAGACGAAGGTTTCCGCGCAATGGCGGAGTTGTTCGTCGGTTGGAATCAAGACGGTACCATGCTGTTCGATGTATGGGCAGGCGCGACGGGCTATGCCGCACCCAACGAAGAATTTGCCAATGCCCAACTCGTGTTCTATATGTCCGGTAGCTGGCAGGTCCCACAGTTCGCCAATACCATTGGTGATGCCTTTACATGGGAAGTTGTCCCCAATCCTTGTGGACCCGGCGGCTGCACGGGTATGCCCGGTGGCGCTGCAACGGTTGCCATCAAGACCACCGAACACCCCGAAGAAGTTGCCCGTGTGATGGAATATCTCGCCAGCGAAGAAGTTCTGCGTGAATTCCATGCCCGTACCCTGTTCGTCCCTGCCCATATCGGTATTGCATCCACTGGCGTTGAATTCCAAACCGACCTCGAATTGGCGAAGGCTGCATTGACAACATGGACGTCTCAGGTACCCAAGATTCAACCGCTGGCCTTCGATCTACAGGCCTATCGTTATAACAGCGTTGTGTTCAATGCTATTCGTGACCGCTTAACTCAGGCGATTACGGGTGAGTTAACCCTCGACGAAGCAATTGCACGCATCCAAGAAGATATTGATGAGCAGTTAGCCGAAGCCCAGAACTAGATAGTTTTGTTTCAAGTCTAAAATCCTGCTCGATTCGCTGGCAGTTCACCATTAACCGGGGGATTGCCAGCGATTTAATAAGCTGGGTCGAGCCTCGTGGTTGGGTGCGACGAACCCATCTCAGTATTTACTATTTAGTCTGCTTTCAATTACACACCCATCTATGTTATAAAATTCGCCTAACTATATTTGGAATTTATGGAGACATACTTAATGATTGAAGGCAATCGTTCACGCTCGATGGGGGAATGGATTTCAGCTATCCGACACGGGTTCGAGGCCCTGCTGATAGGTATCTTTAGCGGCCTGATGATCGCATTGGAGTTTTTCATCAACCCCATTCAACGATGGGTGGGTTTCCGGCGCATGGCCTACTTGTTTTTACTCCCCAATATGGCGATTTTTGGGATATTTGTCATTTTTCCCATGCTGCTAAATTTCTACTATTCCATGACCAGCGGCGTTGCACTTTTTCCCGAAGATCGCACATTTGTAGGAACGGATAACTACGAAATCTTGGCGGATTGCGAAGATTTTACCGATCCCAACTCCTGTGACGAAGACTTTTTTTGGCGCGCAATTTATAACACCATCGTCTTTGTATTCTTTCAGGTCGGTGGTATGGTGTTGATGGCGCTTATCACAGCATTAGTGTTAAACCGCGAGATTGTTGGTCGAGGATTTTTCAGGAGTGTCTATTTTTATCCTGTGCTGCTTTCCCCGGTGGTCGTTGGATTAATCTGGCGGTGGATTTTGCAGCGTTACGGCGTGGTTAATGGTGTGCTGGCCCAGATTGACCCCAAATTTGAAGCCGACCCCGTACTATTTCTGTTAAAAGGGGATTGGCCCACGTTCTGGGTCATCATGATTAGTATTTGGGCGCAAATGGGGTTTTTCACCCTGATTTTGCTTGCTGGCCTGCAATCTATTCCGGGTGTTCTGTATGAAGCCAGTTCGATAGATGGTGCAAGCCCTTGGCAGGGTTTTCGGTTCATTACGATGCCTCTCCTAATGCCGACTATGTTTGTGGTGCTAGTTTTGGCGTTGATTCGTTCGGTGCAAGTTTTTGACCAAGTCTTTGTGTTAACCGGCGGGGGACCCGGCACGAGCACCAAATATATGGTGCAATATATCTATGAGACCGGGATGAGGAATCAAATCCCTCGGCGTGGGCTGGCAGCGGCGGCTTCGATGGTGTTGGGCGGCGTGCTGTTCATTTTTACTTTTATCCAATTATGGCTTGGCCGCAAGTCTGAATCGGTCTAGGGTAGGAGCAACGTAAATGAACACATTACGCAATTTCATTATCCGCAAACATGGCAAAAGCCGTATAGATATTACCGATGCTGTATCCTATATCTATTTGGTTGCCGGGGTCTTTGTGATGTTTGGGCCTGTGCTTTGGGTTGTCATGTCATCTTTTAAAACCCAAGCCTCCTTGTTTGAATTCCCCCCCCGATTCCTCCCCTACAGCCAAAACACCGTTGAAATCGAAGGGTATGATTCGCCTTTGCTACTGTTCAAGGTGACATTGGAAGATGGTCAGGTGCGTGAATTGGCTCAAGTACGACGGGTTGGCCTCGAATCGCAACTGATTGATCCCGACAAGCCACTTGCAACACCGGGTAGGCCATCCGGAGATGAGATTTATCGAGTGCGAATCGAAAAACTCGAACCTATTGAATCCATTCAACTGGCGTGGGAAAACTATACCGAGCCGCTAGACCGCTTCAATTTTTTGACCTATTTGAAAAATAGTGTGATCGTCACAATGGTAGCGACGATTATTACCCTTATCATCAATAGTATGGCGGCTTTCGCACTCAGTAAATATCGTTTTGCGGGACGAGACGTATTTTTGGTGGTCATCATTAGTACGCTGATGATTCCCATTTCAGTGATTATCGTGCCCGTCTTTTTGGTCATTACCCGCCTTGACCTTAATAACAGCCTGTGGGGTGTCATTATTCCGGGGGCTGCTACTCCAACCGGGGTTTTCCTGCTGCGTCAATATATGCTCACAATTCCGGACGAACTCATCGAGGCGGCACGTATTGATGGGGCATCGGAATGGCGTATCTACTGGCAGGTTATTCTCCCACTGGCCCGTCCGGCGTTGGCGGTGCTGGCGATCTTCTCGATTATGTGGCGCTGGAATGACTTCCTGTGGCCCTTGATTGTGTTAAGCCGTAGTGAGAAATACACCCTGCAAGTCGGCCTCAATGCCTTTTTCGGTGAACTTAACGTGCCTTGGCATTACGTCCTAGCCATGACTGTGCTTACGCTGCTGCCCATTACCTTGGTTTTTGCCTTCCTCCAACAGTTCATTAGCACGGGTATTGCCACAACCGGAAGTAAAGGGTAATTGGAAGTGCCGTATGAGGGGAACAAAATCCCCTCATGCCTTTCACCACTTCATGACCATTCCCATAACGGACTGATCCCAATCCGCCAAAAGCTGATAGGCGGCGGGGAATTGCCCCCAGTCAAAACGATGGCTAATCAAAGGCTGGATATGCAGCCGATCAAAGGCCATTAGCTGAAGGCTTAACCGCTGTTCGTCGCGCTGTGTCCACCACCCATGTAGAGATTCATGGCGAGGACGGGTAATCTCGTGAGCGCCAATCACGTTCAGCCCTTTACGATGGATATCCCGATAAAAATTAACGCCATCCGTATCACTGCGCGTGCTGCCCAATAAAA
The DNA here is from genome assembly GCA_041753455.1 of Anaerolineae bacterium. Lineage (GTDB taxonomy): Bacteria > Chloroflexota > Anaerolineae > Aggregatilineales > J027 > CFX10. The sequence goes on from JBGSUK010000011.1 coordinate 754,288, forward strand.
CGACTCGCCCGCGAAATGCCGCTAGCTGAAAAGCCCGCAAAATGGCTGCTGAATTGCCCGTTGCCTCAATGACCACCGATGCTCCGTCGGGGATGTGTCCAAGTGATTCCTCACCTGCCCCATCCGCACCAACGGCACGGGCAATCTGCAAACGGTTTTCATCTTGGTCAAGGGCGATTACAGGCAGGCCTCCGTTGAGTTTCGCTAATTGCAGGGCGAATAATCCAATCGGCCCGCTGCCAATGACAATAACCGAATCGCCCAGTTCAATGTGGGCTTTACGGACACCCTGCATGGCGATAGCGACCAGATTAAAAAATACGGCTTGTTCGTCGGGCACATCGGCTGGCACGACCAAACAACGGGCGGCTTCAATCACCACATGCGAGGCGTGTTGGGCGGTGCAGGCTACCCGATCACCCACTTTGAGATCTTTCACGTCGCCTCCAACCTGCACGACTTCCCCAATATTGCTGTAGCCGGGATACAGGGGATATTTGGCATTCGTGTTTGGGAGAGCCAAGAAGAATGCTCGTTCGGTGCCGGGGCTAATCAAAGACACTTGTGTGCGGAGTAGTACCTCGTTGTCCTTAAGCGAAGGGGGATCATAACTTTCTAACTCAATTTGACTAGGTTTGACGATCACCACACGATGGCCTATCATGGTTTCTAACTCCGGATTGGTAGGAGAAAATAGAGCGCTCAAGTTCCCAAAAACTATTTTTTGAGAAATTTGATGTAAACGATTACACTATAATGATAACACCGATAGGCTCAGTGAAAAAATTGGCGTTTATTTGAGGACCGGCCCCATGACCCCATTACCGATTTCACCCGAAAACATGATTCGAACACGCCGCAAAATCGTGGGTATATCGGCGATTCTGCTGCCGTTTAAAGAAGATGGTAGCGTTGATTTGGATGATTTGTGCTTACACATCCAGCGTACTGCTGAGGCAGGCATTACCCCCGCCGTCAACATGGATACAGGTTATGTGCATCTGATTGACCAAGCGACCCGTATCGAAGTGCTGCGCCAGACCGAAGCAACCCTTAATGGCAGGGCATTTGTGGCGGGTGCGTTTGTGGGCGATCAACCGGGTGATGGATGGAACGCGCCAGCTTATCTGGAGCAAATAGAGTTAATTCAGCAGTATGGCGGAGTACCTATCATTTTCCAGTCATATGGCTTAACTAGCCAGCCATCGGCTGAAATTGTGGCGGCCTATACTGAAATTGCCCAACACTGCCCAACCTTTATCGCCTTTGAACTCGGCACGATGTTTGCCCCTTTTGGCAAAATCTATGATCTCGACACCTACAGCGGCTTAATGAGTATTCCCCAGTGTCTGGGGGCGAAACATTCCTCACTCAACCGCGAAAAAGAATGGCAGCGTATTCAACTGCGCGACCAACAGCGGCCCGATTTTAAAGTTTTTACGGGTAACGACCTTGCCATTGATATGGTGATGTATGGTAGTGATTATCTACTTGGCCTCAGCACCTTTGCGCCAGATTATTTTGCCAAGCGTGATGCCTATTGGGAATCCGGCGACCCCCGCTTTTATGAACTGAATGACTTGCTGCAATATCTTGGGTTTTTGGCCTTTCGACCACCTGTTCCAGCCTATCGCCATAGTGCTGCCCAATTTCTGAAGCTGCGGGATTGGGTTAAGAGTGATACCCCGCATCCCAAAGCGCCGGGTCGCCCCGTCAGTGATGTGGTGATTTTGCAGGATATTGTTGACCGCCTGAAAGTGATTGAATAAACATGACGACCCCATATACGCGGCTGGCCCGCCTACGAACGGCCCAAGATTTTGCCCATTACCTGCAATCATTGGGAGCACATCTTGGTTTCGATGAGACCCTTCTCGCGGGTGACGAATCGCCCATGTCCGCCCCTTTAATTGTTGGAGGATTTACGATTGGTAATCGCTATGCTGTTTTGCCGATGGAAGGATGGGACGGCACAACTGATGGGCGACCTAGCGAATTGACCACCCGCCGCTGGAAACATTTTGGCGTGTCCGGCGCAAAACTTATTTGGGGTGGCGAAGCGGTGGCAGTGCAGGCCGAAGGACGCGCTAATCCCAATCAATTGATTATCAACCAAGACACGGTGGGCGATCTGGCTGATCTGCGCCAAAAACTGGTGGTAGCCCATCGTGAGCAGTTCGGACGTGATGACGATTTGTTGATTGGCTTGCAATTAACCCACTCGGGCCGATTCGCACGCCCCCATGATAAAAAGCGTATGGAACCGCGTATCCTCTATCATCACCCTATCCTTGACCGCAAATTTGGCATTCAAGATGACTCCGTAATGATGAGCGACGACGAAATCCAAGCCCTTATCGCTGATTTTGTGCGGGCGGCGGTGCTGGCTGAACAAGCCGGTTTCCATTTCGTAGATGTCAAGCATTGTCACGGCTACTTGGGCCATGAATTCTTAAGCGCGGTTGACCGAACGGGGCGATATGGGGGAAGTTTTGAGAACCGCACACGATTTTTGCGGGAGATTGTCGAAGGCATCCGCCAGCAAGCCCCTACGATGCAAATCGGTGTGCGCCTAAGTGCCTTTGATTGGATGCCGTTCCGTGCAGGGGCAGAGGGTGTTGGTGAACCTGAAGATTTGGTTGGCAAACCCTACCTGTATAATTTCGGCGGCGATGCGACGGGCTTGGGAATTGACCTAACCGAGCCGCGTGCCTTTTTAGATTTGCTAACGACATTGGGGATTTCATTAGTCTGTGTGACCGCTGGCAGCCCCTACTACAATCCGCACATCCAACGGCCCGCCTACTTCCCTCCCTCCGATGGCTATCTGCCACCGGAAGACCCATTGGTCGGGGTATCTCGTCAAATTGAGGTTGTGCGCCAGCTAAAACAATCACATCCCCATATGGTGTTGGTCGGATCGGGTTATTCCTACTTACAGGAATGGCTGCCGCATGTCGCCCAATATGTGGTGCGCACGGGTGGGGCGGATTTTGTCGGCTTAGGGCGAATGGTACTGGCCTATCCAAGTCTACCCGCCGATGTGTTGGCAGGTCGTCCCCTTCAGCGTAAGTTGTTCTGCCGTACCTTTAGCGACTGTACCACTGCGCCGCGTCATGGCATGGTGTCGGGGTGCTATCCACTCGACGATTTTTACAAAGAACGTCCTGAAAATGAGCGCCTGCTAGAAATCAAACAGAATATCAAGTCGTAAAAGGGTTGTCGCGAAAAATGCTAGATCTGCGTCAACGCGAGGATTCATACGAGCTTTTCCATGATGGGCAATTGCTGTTCCGTTATGTGTATAAGCCATCCGTGCCTGCCAATGAATCACCTAAACCGTATTTCCACCCCCTCAATACACTGCATGGGCAAACGGTCACCGATTTTCGCCCCGCCGACCATACGTGGCACACAGGATTGGCGATGACGATGGCCCATTTATCAGGGCTGAATTTCTGGGGTGGCCCCAGCTACGTACATGGGCAGGGTTATATCCAGCTTGCCAACAACGGGCAGATTCAACACCATACATGGCTTCTTGCGGAGTGCCTAAATGAGCAGGCCCGATTGGGTGAGCGCCTTGAATGGATTACGCCTAATGGTCAGGTTTGGATTGATGAAGTCCGCCATATGACCGCCATAGTCGCTGATGACACAAACTGGTATTTGGATTTCGAGTTCCGCTTGACCAATGTCAGCAGGCAGACGCTTGAATTTGGCTCACCTACTACACAGGGTCGTCCGAATGCAGGTTATGGGGGCTTGTTTTGGCGGGGGCCGCTGGCGTGGCAAAATCCCCAAATTCGCCTTGCCGATGAGTCGCCATCCAATGGAACGATGGGTGCCTCAGCAGCATGTTTAGCATATTCAGGCGGCGCATCTGATGAGCGTGCCACCCTTATCTTTGTTGACCATCCCACCAATCTACGGTTTCCCAATCAGTGGTTTGTGCGCGATGTGGAATATGTGGGAGTCTGTTTTGCGTTCATGTTTGACCAAGCCTATTTTTTGCCGCAAGATGAGACCCTGACCCTGCGCTATCGTGTTATGATCGCCAACGGTGATTTTTCAGATACTACCCTTAATAATCTGACCGATTCTTTTTTGACCGAGGATTAATCCATGCGCCTTGTCACACCACAAAAAGTCACGCTTACTGAATCCACCGCCCATTCATTGGTATTTAGTGGAGCAGCGGGCGAAAAACTTCAGGTGGATATTTTGGAAAACGACATGATTCGCGTGCGCCATTTGCCGGATGGTGTGGCACGCCTTGACCGGACGTGGACTGTCGTCGGGCTGGATAATGCAATGCCCCGCGAAGGCCGTCAGCGTGATGATTTAACTCCATTCAACTTGCCAAAATTTGCGCGGGGAGACGAAGGAAGCACGGTCAAACTGAACACTACTCAATTACAATTGACCATATCCCTGCCCGGTTTCAATATCGAATGGGCCGATGGGTGGGGGCGTGTTTTTGCGCGTGATCTCCGCAACTATGCCTATACCTATGACCAGCATGGCAGATCGGTGTTTCATTATCTCGTGCAGCGCCCCGACGAACATTATTATGGCTTTGGCGAAAAAGCAGGCCCGTTGGATAAACGCGGAATGCGGATGCGGATGCAAAATCTGGACGCGATTGGGTACAGCGCCAAGTCGAGCGACCCCCTATACAAACATTGGCCTTTCTACATCACCTTTGTGCCGGAATTGAATATTGCCTATGGGTTGTTTTATGACAACCTCGCCACGTCTGTCTTTGACATGGGCCAAGAGGTCAACGGGTTAAAAGGGGCGACCTATCGTTATTATCAGGCCGAAGATGGCGACCTTGATTATTATTTGATCTATGGGCCAACCATCGAAGCAGTGATCGAAAAATTCACCGCTTTGACCGGACGGCCTATGCTGCCGCCGCGCTGGTCGTTGGGGTATCTTGGCTCGACCATGAGTTATACCGACGCTCCCAACGCGCAGGAGCAGCTCAAGCAGTTTGTTGACCTCTGCCAAGCCCACGAGATTCCCTGTGATATGTTTCATCTCTCGTCGGGCTACACCACCAACGCGCAGGGGAAGCGATGTGTCTTCACATGGAACCGCAACCGAGTTCCCAATCCCCAACAAATGGTCGGTAATTTTGAGCAGGCCGGGATTCATCTTGCCGCCAATATCAAGCCGTATCTGCTGGAAATCCACCCATATTATAATGAAGTGCGCCGCCAACAAGGGTTTATTCAAGATGCGGAGGCCGACACCCCAGCCATGAGCCAATTTTGGAGTGGTGGCGTCTATGAATATGATGAGGGGTCGCAGCTCGATTTATCTAACCCCGTTACCTTTGATTGGTGGAAACGGCAGGTGCGCGAGGCGTTATTGGAATATGGCATCAAGGCCATTTGGAACGACAACAACGAGTTTGAATTTCCTGACGATCAGGCGCGGTGTGCGGGTTTTGGTCAACCCCTGTCGCTGGGAATGGTGCGTCCCCTGCTCACCTTGTTAATGGGCATGGCGTCATTTCAGGCGATGCAGGAATATCAACCCCAAGAACGCCCCTTTTTGTTAACTCGAAGCGGTTGCCCCGGCATCCAACGGTATGCACAAACGTGGTCAGGTGATAATTCCACTTCATGGGAGACGCTGCAATACAATATCCCGATGGGCTTGGGATTAAGCCTATCCGGGATGCCCAACACAGGCCATGATGTGGGAGGCTTCGCGGGGCCAAAGCCATCGCCAGAATTATTCGTCCGCTGGATGCAGAACGGTATTTTTAGTCCCCGTTTCACCATTCACTCGTGGAACAGCGATGTAACCACCAATGAGCCATGGATGCACGCCGAAGTTCTACCCTTGATTCGGGAAGCCATTCAGTTCCGCTATCGGTTGCTCCCCTATCTCTATACCCTGTTTTTCGAAGCGACCCAGACCGGTCACCCGATTATCCGCCCCATGTTGTACCATTTTCCCGACGACCCACATTGTTGGACGGAGTCATTTGATTTTATGTTGGGGCCAAACTTGCTTGTAGCATCGGTGTATGAAGAAGGTGCGACCACACGCTCGGTCTATTTGCCCGAAAACTCGGTCTGGTATGACTTTTATTCAGGTCGACGCTATGTGGGCGGACAGACTATCATCGTTGACGCTCCTCTAAATCGCATCCCTCTTTTTGTAAGGGAAAACGGCATTATCCCGATGGGCAAGCTGATGCGACATGTCGGTGAGCAACTTGATGACGTCCGGTTGGCTTATGTGTTTCCGACTCCCGGTACAGGGCAAGCCAGTTTTACTTTGATTGAAGATGACGGTCTGAGCCTCGATTATCAAGCGGGCAAATATGCAAAAGTACAATTAATTGGAGATTGCACGCCGGATTCCATCACCTTTTCGATTGGCGAAGTGGTCGGAGAATTCGAACTACCCTATCATCAGATTGATTTTGTACTGCCGCCGGATGAAAAACGTCCAATTCATGGCACGGATAGGATTTCGGTTGATTCGTCTGGCCGACGCCATGCCACCGTCAGTTTTTAAGTGACCATGTGGAAGGTGACCACTTAACAGTAGTTGCCTAGATCAAAACGTTGATCTGTTCCACATGGCCTCTAATTTATGATAGAAATTTCCGCTTTATGCGGTTTCGGGTGTCATCTCCTGTTGAAACATCACAGTTCCCCGATCCAAGTCCGCATTCAGTTCCACGGCTCGTTTGATGCCGTGTTCCGCCACCAGTTGAATGAAGGGCCACGCGGCATTTAGGAAAGCATGGGTAGCAGTCCGCCCCACAACCCCCGGTAGATTTGGCACGCAATAATGAACAACCCCGTTGACAAGGAATGTGGGGTCATTATGTTGCATGGGACGGCTGGTTTCGACACATCCCCCTTGGTCAATACTCATGTCAATGACCACTGAACCGGGACGCATTGAAACGACCATCTCACTGGTGATAATTATGGGTGCGGGTTCACCGGGAATTTGCACCGCGCCTACCAGCACATCCGCGAATTTACAGACACGCTTGAGATTGACATCGTGGGAGACCATTGTTGTGATGCGTCCGTCAAAATACTCGTGAGCGGATTGGAGTTTTTGCAGGTCGTGATCTAACAAAATGACCCGCGCACCCATTCCGAGGAAGCCCTGTGCCGCGTTCATACCCACGACCCCGGCCCCTACAATGACCACGTCAGCGGGGGGGACGCCTGCTACACCACCGAGTAATAACCCTTTACCGCCGCGATTATTTTGGAGGTATTGAGCAGCGATCTGGGCGGTCATGCGTCCTCCAATCTGACTTAGGGGATAGAGGACAGGCAACATTCCATTGGGGTCTTCAATGCGTTCGTATGAGACAACCGCAGCGCTTTTTTGTTCTAACTCCCTTATCTGGCTTGGTGGCATGACAGCCAGCATCATAAAAGCCATGACTGTCTGATGATCAGCCATCCATGACAGTTCTTCTTCAGTTGGGCGCTGCACTTTTAGGACTAAATCAGCGCGACGAAAGACCTCCGCTTCATCATATGCGATGCGGGCCCCGGCTTGCTCATACTCGGTGTCGCTGAAATTGCTCCCGACGCCAGCACCTTTTTCTACGTAGCATTGGTGGCCTTGCTTAGTTAAGATGGACACCCCCACCGGGGTTAGCCCAACCCGATATTCGGAAGTGTGACGCTCTTTTGGGATGCCTATAGTGAGGGACATATGGAGTTCTCCTTGCTAGTGATACTGCTGCCAGATCGGGTCAACGATTAAAAGACCTGTTGTAACATAGTTACCATCGCTTGATAAACCTGCGCCTGATTGTCGAGGTCTATCAGTGGACGGCCTTCAAACTCAAACTCCATCATCTGGGCGTCATAAGGTACACAACCCAGCAGCGGAATATCGAGCGCATCAATACGATCTTGCAACGGCTTAGGAATTGTTTCGGTTCGCAAGCCATTGAGAATGAGATAGGTATTTTCAATGTGAATATCGAGGGCGTGGCGAAATCCTGCAATCCGTTCGGCGGCCTGAATCCCGCGTTGGGTGGGGTCAGTCACCACAAAAAGGTGCTGTACATCACGGGTCGTGCGGCGGCTGAGATGTTCCATACCCGCTTCGTTATCTATGACCACGTAGCGATAGTTTTTACTGATGCCGTCTACGACTTCCCGTAGATTGTGATTGACTGCGCAGTAACAACCGGGGCCTTCGGAGCGCCCCATCGCAATCAGGTCAACCCGTGAGCCTTCGACCAATGCCGAGCGAATCTGATAATCCAGATATTCGCGTTTGCTGATTCCACCGGAAATACTGCCCATCGCCGCGCCGCCTGCCAGTAGGGATTGTTTGACCTGATCCAAGAGGTCTTCACGAATATCCCCGACTGTCCAATCAAGTTCTAGCCCCAAGACAACGTTCAGGTTGCTGCTAGGGTCGGCATCAATCGCCAACACCGCGCCTGTTTTGTTTTGAATCAGGTACTTGATAATCATGGCGGAGATGGTTGTTTTGCCTACCCCGCCTTTTCCCGCAAGGGCAATCGTTGTGGTCATCAATGTTTCTCCTCATCCGATTGTAGCAAGGAGCTCACGAGCGATTCCGCGATACGTTCCGCCTCCGAGCGCAACTCTGGTACATAATCATAAACAGGCACGCCAAGCCGATCGGCCTCTTGAACAGTCAATACGGCAGGCAAAAATCCAAGTACGGGAATATCGGGGGTTTCAGATTCCAAAAAGACTTGTTCTTCGGTGCTACGAACCTTGTTGCCGACCAGCCATAACCGCGTCAATCCAATATCGTTGGCTAATTTCTTGATTTGGGCCGCTGTGCCCAGACTGCGACGGGTGGGCTCAACCACAATCAGCATCGCGTCCACAAAATCGGCGGTGGCACGACCCAAATGCTCCACCCCGGCATACATATCCAGAATCAGCACTTCATCCGAGCGAAACAGTAAATGGGTAAACAACGTCTTGAGCATGGCACTTTCGGGGCAGATGCAGCCCGACCCGCCTACATCTACTGTACCCATTTCCAATAAACGCACCCCGCGATGTTGAATGCTGAAGCGCTCCGGTAGGTCATCTACACGGGGATTGAGGGTAAAGAATCCGCCGACTGTCCCCGGTTTTGCGCCTGTCCTTTCTTCGATTAGCGCGTCCATACTGGAAATGGGCGCTAGTTGGGCGCGGAGTTCCATTGGAAACCCTAACGCCCCCGCCAAGCATGGCGAGGGGTCGGTATCAACGGCCAGCACATCGCGTCCGGCATTGGCATAGACTTGGGCCAACAAAGCGGAGAGGGTGGTTTTGCCCGTCCCCCCTTTTCCACTGACTGCGATTTTCATGTTCGGCGTTCCTTTCGATGTCAATGCCTACGGTTCAACTATGCGACTGCATGGCTCGGTTCTGGGCTAACAGGGGCATTGAAGCCGGGTGATAATAAGCCTGATTCGGTGACAATGCGCGGTACGATTTCTTCCCAACCAACCGCCATAATGTGTATTCCGTTGACGCCTTGTTTGCCCTTGATGGCCTCAATCAGTTCAAGAGCGATTTGTACACCTTCCTCCTGTGCGCCATCTCCCGCTGCTTCCATACGCTTGAGCAATTTCTCTGGAATAAACACGCCGGGGACTTCATTGTGCATATAGAGCGCCATCTTTAGACTCTTGAGGGGTGTGACCCCAATCAGGATAAAGACTTTGCCGAGGACATCCCGCTTGGCGAGTTCGTTCAGCCAAGTTTCCATGCCATCCGTGTCATACACCAAATTGGTTTGGAAAAACTGAGCGCCTGCATTGACTTTCTTATGTTCGCGCAGGGCTTGGAAGCGCGGTTCGGATGCAAAAGGCGATGCGGCAGCCCCCAAAAAGAATTTGGGTGGGTGTTTGATTTCACGCCCATCCAAGAACTTGGCCTCATCCCGCATCCGGCGCAAAATCCATAACATCTGGATGGAATCAATGTCTAGCACATCGGCGCGACCCAATGGCGCTGGCCCCATCCGACTGTGATCCCCCGAAAGGCATAACATATTACGAACACCCAACGCGCTCGCCCCCAATACTTCAGATTGCAGTCCAGTACGGGTGCGGTCACGGGCGGCGATTTGCATGACAGGTTCGACGTGATGTTCAATCGCCATGATGCTGCACGCCATACTTGACATACGCGGTGTGGCGGATGGATTATCCGTAAAGTTGACCGCCGCCACGTAGGGTTTGACCATCTCAACATTGGTGCATAACTTCTTAGTCGCGGTGCTGAGGGGTGGCGCGACCTCGGCTGTCACTACGAATTCGCCAGCTTTCAGGCGGCGTTCCAATTCTGAAATTGGCTCGGTATAGGTGGGGGAATGGTACTCAGCATCGCCCTGCCACCAATCGGGTTGGCGCACCGGATAAAAAACGGTGTCCCATGCTTTAGCACGCCGCTTGACATCACCCGATGTCATCTCTTTAACAAATTTGCGTATCCCCACTTGGTGCATTTGTTTCATCACATCCCACCAAGTTTCTGTGCCAACTTTGTCCCAATCCAGTGGGGGCATCACCTCTAGCAGTTTTTCTTCACGGCCCATCGCAAAGGCCCGATTGTAAATACGATACCAGATGCAGGGGCGCGTCTCATCCACATAACAGTGTTCCGAAGTTGAACCCCCACAAGGCCCATTTCGTGCACCTTTGGGACATTCCATCGGACAGATAAAAGCCGTTTCCTGCAACAAGCAGTTTCCACACATTCGACAACCAAACAATGGGCCTTTTACCATACGTTCCGCACGCTCCAACATGCGATAGCGCAGGGGTTCACGCTTAAAGGGGTAAAAGGGCGGTTGCCAGCGTCGTCCCGGAGTAAAATTAGGCATTTGGTACCTTCTCCTTTTTCGACGGTCAGAGTGCGATTAGGCAGTCATTTCCTGTTCTAAATACGAATCGGCATAAATCACTTTGTTGAGCAAAATCTGGACCGTCTTCCAAATGGCGGCTTGCTCCGGATCGTTCATATCAACATCTTCGGGCAAAAGGGCCTCCATCGCGGCATAACGATCAAACAACTTTAGATAGAGGCGACCGACGGCAGTGCTGCCATCACGGGTTTCAATGATATGGACGGTGTCTTTTAGGGCTTGATCGAGTGGGTCAGCAATCATCGTCTGCAAGCCTACCCCCATTAACATGACGCAATAGGTGCGGTTAATCAGGGGGCGATTTTCACGCGGGACGGCATTGGAAACATTCGACAAGCCGACTGAAATGGTGGGTGTGGGGTCCCACGCATATTGCAGGGTGCGGATGGTTTCAATCAACTGCGGACAATATTCTTGACAACCGGATACAGTCAAGACCAGCGGATCAATGATTAAGTCCTGCATGGGGAAATCAATTTCGATCATACGCGGAATGAGCTTTTCCACCGCGATATTCACCCGTTCGTCGGCACTGACCGGGATACCGCTGGCCCCCATCGTCAATGCAACCAAACGCGCATTATATTGTTTTGCCACCAGAGGAACTTTTTCCAGTCGTTCCGGCTCAGCGGAGGTTGAATTGATAATCGGTTGGGCTTTGTGGATCTTTTTCAGACCCGCCTCAATGCCGAGTAGGTTGGTGCTGTCAAAGCTGATGGGGACATCCACTACCGCCTCAATGGTTTCGACCATCCAAGGAAAGATTTCTACCCCATCTTTTTTGCGCGGCCCCAGATTAATGTCGAGTGCTTGCGCCCCGGCCTCGACCTGTTTGACCGCTAGATTCTGGAAGAACTTGCTATCGCGGGTTTCTAGCGCATCTTTCACTTTCTGTGAAATGATATGGATATTCTCGCCAATAATGTACATGGGCCTGTTCCTTTAGGTAACTATCGCAGCCTGCACCGTAGGAAATCGTGAGAGGTCGGTGTGGGGCAGGAACAGCGCAGACATAAACGCTTCATAAAACGAATTGTCAGCCGAAAGCTCGATATACGTCATACGCGCCGCAATCTCGCCGAGTCGAACACGCGCTTGGTGATCGAGCAGCGCCAGATAAGCCCCGCGCACTGAGGTGTTACCGAGAAAATGAAAATGCCCCCAAGGCATATCGGGCAGCAGGCCGATTTCCACTGCCTTTTCGACATTAATATATTTGCCAAACGAACCGCCGATAAGTAACTGCTCGACGGCATCTAGTGGCACGCCCACGCTTTCGGCGAGGATGCTCACACCCGCATAGATGGCGGCTTTGGCCCGCAGCAGGTTATCAATATCCACGTCGGTGATGACAATATCATGACCCGCCTTGCTCTCGTTGGTCCATGCCACCACATATTCCGTGCCATGTTCCCCTTGACGTACCCGCGAACTAGGCAGGTGGGTGTTGATGTGACCACCTTTATCTACCACGCCCGTCAGGAACATCTCGGCCAGCAGCGAAATTAAACCACTGCCACACAAGCCACGTGGTTTGCTGCTCCCAATGACCCGATAGGTTGGCTCAAAGGTGGTGCTGTTGATCCAGACTTCTTCAATTGCGCCCTCGGTGGCCCGCATCCCATTTAGGACGCCGCTACCCTCGAACGCGGGGCCAGCCGAACATGCACAGGCTACCAGCCACTCGTTATTTCCTAAGGCTAGTTCACCGTTGGTGCCAATGTCCATAAAGAGGGTCAGCGCTTCGGTATCATCCAGACCGGATGACAGCACCCCGGCGGTGATGTCCGCCCCGACATAACTTGCCACACCGGGTAGACAATCTACAATCGCCTCCGGGTGGATGTTGAGACCGACCTCTTGAGCCGTTAAGGGCGGTATTTGGTTGGCGGTGGTCACGAATGGGGCTAAACGGATGCTATCCGCCGGGATACCCAACAGCAGATGAATCATGGTGCTGTTGCCTGCAATTGTGACTTTCATTACCTCGGTTGGATGGGCCAGCACCCGTTTACAGGCGGTTTCCAGTAAGCTGCTGATCGTATCTAATATCAGCCGACGCAATTCAGCCCTGCCGTTGTTTTTGCCAGCATAGACAATGCGCGAAATCACATCTTCGCCCCGTGCGATTTGACCGTTATATTCAGCAACCTGCGCCCGAACCTGCCCGGTCATTGAATCCACCAACCACAGGGTTACGGTGGTCGTGCCGATGTCAACTGCTGCTCCCCATAGCGGTGCATTTTCGGGGGCATGACCGGGTTTGAGGTCAATCAGCCGCGCCGAACAATCGGGGCAATCGTCGGGTGGATTTTCGACTATTGCCGTCGCTTGCCAGTTGCCATCGCGCAGGATTCCGCCCATTTTCTGAAGTTGGGATAAAGAAACCGTCATGCTTTGCACTTGTGTTTGCTGACGGAAGGCAGTTTGTAAACGACTCCAATCGTCGCGCTGGTCGTCCATCGTAGGGGCTGGTAATGTGAGGCACACCCGCCGTAGCCGCTGTGCCGTCATCGGATCATAACCGCTTGGGACAGTGACTTCGGCGGCGGTCAGGTCGGTGGTTAGGCGACGTTCGATTTTCTCCTGCGGGGGCACTGTGATAGACACATCCCCTTCCACGACCGTCTGACAGGCCAGCGCATACCCCGCCGTGACATCTTCTGCCGACAACCGCAGAGTGCTACGCCGCCGCACTGTTCCAGTATTCACCAACACAGCACACCGACCACAGCGCCCTTGTCCGCCACAGGGTTGTTGAATATCTACCCCGACTTGGTGGGCGGCTTCGGTTAGTAACGTACCAGTGAGAACATGCGCCGATGCTTGGGCGACATCAAAACTCACAATGTGTTCCGCCATGATTTTTATCTCGTTTCAGCAAGCCACAGCTAAGCGAGAACTTGCTTCATAAACGCAGGTATATCAACTGCTTCACGCGGGCCGACGCGAATTTCCCAGCCCGGTAACTCTTCTTCAAGTTCGCCGGAAAGCAGCGCGACATGACCTGGAATCACAATCCGCTTGCGGTTCACCTTGTCGGCAACGCCAAATTCTTTGACGGCTTTGGCAATACGTTCGGCATCGAACTTACCAGCGGCCCACGCGGTCAACACGCTCATTCCTTCAGCATCCGTGACCAGTAACCAAGCAGGTAATCCCGACCCTTCAACTTCGTTCGCCACGCTGAAATAGGTGATGCTGAAATTGGTCGTGACCAGCACTGGATCATCAGCTTTCGGATTATTGATTTCATAAAGGCCGGGTTTGACCTGAATCGGTTTTTGTGGGTCGGTGTAGATGTTCTCGCGCAGTACCAGCAAAGGATAAACCACTTCGGGCTGGAAATGACCGAGGACGATGAATCCGGCATATTTGGCAATGGCCTGTGCTGCCAGCATCGCCTCATAGGCAGGGTCGGGTGCATGGCTGGCGAGGGTCATAATTGGATACCCCAATGGGCGGAAATTTCTCTTGAGGGCCAAACGCCGAATCTGGGTGTTGAGAGTCAGCGTCGCCCCAAGATCATGGCTTGAGGGCGCTAACACTAAATCATTGACGCCCTTGTCTTTCAATTTCTCGGTTAAATCGGTTAGGCCGTCCAACGTATCCGCGACCACGACCAACGCCGCGCTGTGCTGTTTGGCAAGTTCGCCCATCGCGGCCCAATTGTTGACATCTGCGCCATAAATCAGGGGATGTTCGCCATCCAACAAACGGAGGCCAGCGCTTATTTGGGCGGTGTCATGGCTCATCAGGATGATGGGGCGGTGCGTCACATCGCGTACCGCAGCAATCGCTGCCGTAAACTTGTTCACATCACCGGACACGGCCTCAACCGCGAACCCGTCCAGCACCAAATCACGCCCGACATAATTCACTTGAAAACCAGCGGCCCGGGTAATCTCGGCCTTGATTGTTTCCGCTGATTCATCATCCCGCACGTGCAGGAAAATACCCGGCTTGTGATAGAAGGTCTTTTCATGACGGAACAAGACCACCTCATTGCCCGCCTGCACATCAAAGCCATTGGATTTGACGGAGATCAGGCGTACAGGCGGTTCTGATGCCTCGGCTAACTGTGACTTGGCAGCATCATTCACGTAGGGGCAGGAGGAGAGTTCGATCTGCTTGGCGGCCAATTTCATTGCAAAAGCCAAACAAGTCGGGAAGCCACATTCTTTGCAATTGGTCTGTGGCAGCAATTTGTAGATTTGAATTCCGGTCAGTGCCATTGTTTCGTCTCCTCGCCACTACGCTAATACAGGGAGGGCCATCAGTGACTGAATGGCTTGATGTAAACGCACTACGCTATCGGGATGGCGCAGTACCACAATATCAGCACCGGACTCGATGAGCGCGATGGCGGTCAATGTTTCCCATGTAATGCCCCGTTCACTCCATTCGCCCCACGTCTCAGGCACATCTTGCCCGACTTTGGCCTCTTTAGTTTTCCATGCCTCAAAGCCGGGGGTTACGACCATCGGCATTTGGGTCATGGCGTCGCCCTGTAAGGCCGCTAAACGCAGACGTTCCATCACTGAGTAGCCATATTCAATGCCATAGCCAAGTGCCCCGGTGGTGGGATCCATCAAAATGCGATCGAGGGGCAAGCCCATATCTTTGATGAGGATATTTAACTGCTTGGCAAGATTGACATCCATTGGGGAGCGTGCAGTGATGAGATGACCATTTGCCATCGCCGTCGCCACAATCGTGCGGTAATTTTTGTCCTCGCAGATACCCAGTACCAGCCGTTCGCCTTTGGTGGCCTCAGCAACTGCAACCAGCAGGACGTTATCTGCTTCAGGCTGACC
Source organism: Anaerolineae bacterium (assembly GCA_041753455.1). Classification (GTDB taxonomy): domain Bacteria; phylum Chloroflexota; class Anaerolineae; order Aggregatilineales; family J027; genus CFX10. The sequence continues at coordinate 770,019 of JBGSUK010000011.1, forward strand.
CGGCCCAAAAACCATCAACGGCAGGGCACTGGCTTTTAACACTGCCTGAGTCGCCACTACTGCTGCTTCAGGGGTGGTGGGTTGACCATCCGTACCATTTAGGCTTAGGGCCAGCACCAAGACATCCGCCCCGGTAGCTTCGGCGGCCTTTGCCCAACTCGCTGGATTATCTACCGCCTCACCCCATGCCTCAAGCAACACAGGCGACCAATCATCGGGACGGTGATCTTTAATCTCAATCGCGACGAGGGGTGGATGTGGGGTTTCGTGTTCAAAATGTAGAAAAGGCAGAGTTTTTTGACCACCTACCGTTAGGGTTCGGGTGCGTGTGCCACCCTCACTAGCAGTTGCGCCAAACGTCACGGCGCGGACTGACCCAGCCCACGTTTCTTTTGGAATTTCGACAGGCATAAATCTTCACTCCTGATGCGGAAATCTGGCTTGTTTGCGTGCCGCATCGCGCTTTTGTATAAATTCTTCTAGGGGCGCTTGGCGGGCAGCTTTGATCCCTAAATCATTGAGTTCCTCATCGTTGTGTGCCGCCAGATGCCGCAAAAGATGCTGATAGGACAGCACCGCCGCTGGATAGGCAATGCCTCCGGCGTGGTGCATCAAGTAAATCACCCGAATTCCCTGATCTTGCATAATTTGGGCGGCGGCGGTCAGTGGAATATCGGGCGGAACGGAGGGTACGCCATCACGCATGATCGCCTCGGCGGTCAACTGCTGATGCTTGTCCCGGGTGTACGCCTTGACCAACTCTTTTTGACTGATAATCCCAATCGCATGGCCCTCGTTATTCAAGACAACAACCGCCTCCAACTGTTTTTCGAGCAGCAGGCGGGCGATTTCGATGATGGGGGTGTCAGGTGCACAGGTCGCCACCCCCACCGACATTAAATCACGGACAAGCAGTCGTTCGGCCATTGTCATGCGCCTTAGAAGATCGGATCCATTACCAGCGCTGGGTGGTTATGTTCTTCCATCCACGCCAGCAGTTCATCAACCGTAGTGGCGTTGCTGCCATCGGCAATCCGGCTAATTAAATCTGGGTCGCCTTCACGGATGGCAACGGCTTCTAGTTCCTCCGCCATCGAGTCTTTTAGATAGCCACTCATCCAGACTATCCGCTTAAAACCACCGTCGGCCTTAATGAATTTCGGGCTGACAAGGTAGTATTTACCAACACCCATCACGCCGGGGGTTTGCATCCCGCCACCCGCGATACCAGCGAGGGTACTAAAGGTCATCCCCGCCGGGGTCATGGTGGTATCTTCACGGCTGACGACCATCACGCCGTTCGCCTCCGGGACAAGCATGACGATGCACTCAAAACAACCGCAGGCCGTCATCGGGTTTTCCATAATGGAGTACATGGCAACTTCATTGACCACGCCGTGCGATCCCTGTTTGGCATAATCGTTCGTGCCCGACCAATAGCCTTTCAGCGCATCCACTACATTGCCGAGTTTGATGGGTTGGTTGGGGCCAGTCGGATTGATGCTGTAGGAGGCTTTGCAGTCCAGCCAATTGTAGGCCCCGCACAATCCCAAGCGTTCGGGACTGACAATGCACACATGATTCGGGGCAAAGGATTGGCAAAGGGTGCATGAATAGAACTCATCTACCGCCGTATCGGTCAAATCAGCTAGGCGTTTGTTGCGATAGTCATAGGCTTCGCGGGCTTTGACCAGCCATGCGGCAAGTTGGTCAGGATCGGTGTAAATGGTGATCTGCACTTTGTCCACAATCGCGCCAAAATCGGCATGGAAGCGGGCGTGCAAAATCTTACCGAAGTGTTCGAGGTTGAAGCCCTTGTCGGCAGCGGCGTTGGAAATTCGAATCCATGCGATGTCACGTTGCCCGATGTGCTGAATGCCGGATGCACCATTGACGAAATAGTGAATCTGGCGCTCTAGGACAGGCTCAAAATCCTTCTGCATGGCCCTGCCTGCGACCTGAATCACCATGCCCATATCCAAATGACCTTGCGGTTCGATGCTTTCCATGCCGGGGCCGACGATTTCCACTTTGCCGTCTACGATATCGTCTAGACCTGCCATCGTGAGATATTCAAAGCAGCGCGAGTTCTTGCCGCCGAATTCAATCCGCATATCGGTCTTACGCACCACTTCGCCTTCAAACGCCGAGCCATAGGGGACGGGCACAGGCACATCCGCGACCCGCACCTTAACCCCGCGTACCTCGATGCACTTTTGTACCAGTCGTTCGGCGCGTTCTAGATCGTCTTTGCCATCAATTTCATTAAACGGCATACTGACCACATGCTCATAGGTGGTGACACCTGTTGGCAGAATTTCAGGGATAACCGTGTCGGCAATGACCGGGAAGCCAAAACTAATTGCCCCTGCCGCTGCCGCATATTTCAGATCATCTACTTCACCCAGCGCCAGTACAAACGCAAACACGCGATGCTTGTTATACAGCAGAATGTCGCGGGCCATGCCGCCTTTCATCCCACCAAAAGTCAACGCGGAACGCACCGCAAAGCCGAGGGCATACACGGCGCTTAGAGTATCTGTTCCAAAGGGGACAGTATAGGTGTCGTAGCCGAGTTCAACCCCTTCTTCGGTCAGTTGATGAATGATGCTACGTCCGTTGACATTGCCGGAGAGGAAACACAGGATATTGCGCCGCTGTAATTCGCGCACGATCTTGACGGCGACATCATTCGATTTTGCCGCCCCAACAATCGCCGCAAACCCCGGCATACGTCCGTCTACGAGTTGAATACCCCATGAGCGCAGTTGAATGTCATCAATTGGGCCATTGAGGTGTCCATCGGATTTACCATTGCTGCCCCCATTGCCATTTCCAGCGTCGGGGCTGGTAAAGGCTGTCCCGCCTGCCAGATGAAAACCGGGCATGGGTTCGGGTTGCAGGCCATACACAAAACGAATGGCCTCAATCGTTTCAGCCGCCAACAAAGTTGCCATGCCGCTGTCGAGTGTTTCACCGAGATAGGGTGTCCAATGGCGGCCTGCCGGAATGGGGTGCAAGAGTTCACGGGCATGTTTCAAGACAGGTTCTAGCTGACCAATGGTCTCGACCTGCTGTCCGGTCATGCCGAAAATGAGGGGCAGATAGTAGGCGGTGTTCGGAAATGCGACCGGAGTATCCGGGCCTTTGTCTGCCAATGCTTTGCGGAGCATGAACTCCGCCTCTGTAACCAGCGCGTTCGAGCCACGAATGGCACGGGTCGCAACATAACGGGACATTGGCTTTCCTCCTACTTGGCTACTTCAGATACACCATAGAGCGTTGCCCGCCGTTCAGCTAGCGGTAGTTGCTCTAGTTCACGGACACGCGCATCACCACTGCGCCCAAAACGCTGTGGATCATAGACGGGCAGACCTAGAGCGGCACGTTTGCGGTCAATATGTTCCAGTGTCTTCTGGATCATGCTATCCGGGTCAACATCAAATTCCATCTTGCCGCCGTAGAGTTTTTCCCAGCCATCAGTGAGGTAATGCAGCACTTCGTCACTATCCGACATACGATCTGGCATTCCGCTGACCGGGGATGATCCGCCGAAAATGACATATGCGCCGGATGCGACACAATAGGTCCCAATCGAGAGCGCCTTTTCGCTCATCCATTCAGGGGCCAAACCCACTGCTGGAATCTGGTCAATGTCGTCACCTAAGCCGCCATCCTCCACCATCTGGGTTAGCACGGTCAAAATACGGGTGTTATCCACGCATGACCCCATGTGCAAAACGGGTGGGATACCAATTGCCTCACAGACCTCACGCAGACCCGGCCCGACTTGATTTAATCCGGCCTCGCCGAGCAACAGGCCCAACTTCGCGCTGGCAATCGCACCGCAGCCTGTTTGGACAACCAATACGTCCTGTTTGAGCAGTTCTTTAACAACATAGGTATGCAAATAGTCTTGGGTGCTACGGGGGTTGTTGCAACCGACAATGGCGGCGACACCGCGAATACGTCCGGTCATAATTGCATCATTGAGAGGCCGGAACGAAGCACGATAGCTACCCCCCAACATATAGTTGATGTATTCATGTGAGAAACCGGGGACGAGGTTTTCACGGGCATTCGGAATTTGAACAGGGCCGCGATTCTTAAAGTTATCAATCGCCGTTCGAAGAATTTGCTTAGCAATCGTCAGGGCATGATGTTCATCAAATTCGATGTGGGTGGCCCCCTTAATTTTGACTTTTGGTGAAGTGGTGATGACGAGGGTATGGAAGTTCTCCGCCAATTTGACGAGGGCCTGCATGATGCACTGCACATCCACCACCATCGCCTCAACCGAACCCGTCAAAATGGATAATTCTTGGTGCAAGAAGTTGCCAGCAGCCGGGATGCCTTGACGCATCAGGATTTCATTAGCCGTGCAGCAAATCCCTGCCAGATTGACCCCTTTCGCGCCGGCCTGTTTAGCATATTCAATAATCTCAGGGTCTTGGGAGGCCGCCACAATCATTTCGCTAAGGGTTGGTTCATGCCCATGCACAACCACATTCACCATATCCTGTTTGAGTACACCGAGGTTGGCTTGGCCCAACACTGGAGCAGGCGTGCCGAAAAGAATATCGGAGACATCGGTTGCAATCATGCTGCCACCCCATCCATCTGAAATGGCGGTACGGATGGTGTGCTGCAAAAGATGTTCGGGGTCTTGGTCGTCGCCGATATGGGTGCGATGGAGTGATTCCACGACTTCGCGGTCAATGCCACGCGGAATAACACCCTGTTCCTGCCAGATTTTCTGACGTTTTTCGGGAGCGCGAATTACCGGAGCGATCTGACCGCGCTGCTGCCCAAATTGGGCGATATAGAGATCGGCCAGATCATTGGCGATTTCAGTGGGGGAGCGCCCTTCGATTGCGATGTTATAGTGCTGGGCAACTGTCCGCAGTTTAGCCACATCGCGGATTATGTAGCCTTCCGTTTTGCCCTCAGCGACGGCTTTGAGGGTAAACGCCATATCCCGACCATGATCGGAATGGGCCGCCGCGCCTGCCGCCACCGCCCGCACAAAATTTCGGGCTTGGATGGTGTCAATCGTTGCGCCGCAGACTCCGGTTTGACCCTCTTTGGTTAGGCGGCAAGGCCCCATGCCACACAATTTGCAGCACATCCCTGCTGCGCCAATATTACATGGCACCATTGCATCGGCCCGACTGAATGCTGTGCTGACGCCAATTTCATCAGCCCGAATCAGCATCTCTTGGGCGGCAGGATCAATGCTGTGTTCAACGGGAGTTCGTTTCTCTTTAGGCATGGTCGGTCTCTCCCATCTTGGTGACTCTACCTAGACCGGGACACGGCCATAGAGCGCGGGAAGCACTTGGGACATGCTGCTCAAAATTGACCGTTGAGCCAGTTTGTTTATACGCGACGGTGTGTCTGAAATAAGTAGGTGTGGAGACGTGGTCGTTCGCGGTTGTGACGGTATCCGGTTCTATGGGTATTGCCATTGTCTCGGTATACCCCGCTTGTTGCAGCGTGGTTATGATAGTATCGGCATTCACTACGGTGGGGTCAAAGGTGATCTCAATGCTGCCGAAACAACTGCTGGCGTATACTTCTGTAATTCCCGCCATCTCCAGCAAGATGCGGCGGACTTCAAGGACATGATGATCCCCGTACATAGTCGGGGCACCTAAGGTAAGTGTTTCCATAGCGTTCTACTTTCATTTGGAAAACTTTTGCAGCCATGACCCGTCCATGAAAATATGATGTTGTGAGCTTCGAATACTGCCGATAGTGGTTTAGCACAACAATAATTACAAGTGATTTCCTGCACTTGTTTTCACTCTGATTGTCATATCGCGAGATTTGCTAAAAAAACTAAATAGACCTAGCCGTGCAGCAGTTCGCCAAGCCGCGTTAGCATATCGAAAACCTGTTCCGCGACAACGACATTCGCTGACCCTAATCCACAGCTTGGCGTTAAAAGACTGCGCGATTGAAGCTCTCGCACCGAGATAGTTACTCCACTCATCTCTGCTTTATGGCTAATGAGCTTTAAACCTGTCTCGATCCGACCAGCGAGTTCTTGGGGCGTGGTCGCCGTAACCGACTCATCATTCGGCACAGCTCCCCATGCGATAACCCCACCCCGATCCAAAAAGGCACGCAGTTCAGCCGGATACAGTGCCAGTGTCTCAATGTAACCATTGCTGTCGAGGTTCAAAATATCCACTGACGTTTCAAGCAGTACCGACCAATCGGTGTTGGCACAGCAGTGGACACCTGCCAGCGCACCTTCTTGATGAATTGCGGCAAACACCTCGTTCAGCATTTCCATTACCTGTTCGCGGCTGAGACTGATAAAGGCCGACCCGAACGACGCCATATAGGGTTCATCCACAAATAGAACGACATTCGGACGAACGGTGCGTAAATGCTGAATCTGCCAGCGGGCAATCATTGCGGTGTTTTTGACGATGACATCGGCAAGCAAGTGGTGGTATAGACTGGCCCGTAAATCTTGATCGGTCACGGTCAACCCAAAGCTGATTGGCCCGGTGACCTGCCCTTTTATCCAATCGCCGGGGTAATTGACCATTTGGCTTATCAGCGTTCCAAAGCCCGCTGAATATTCCGGCCTTAAGTCAAAATATGCCACATCGTCGGCAAGATAGTGTTCATAGAAGGTTTCTAGTGCTGGAGTAAGGTCGTTGGCGGTGTCAAAATAGATTTTCTCTTTTTGTTCATCTGCCACGATACCGGGCAAGTGGGCGCTGTACTGTGCATACATACTTTCCCGAAAATCGCGGCGTGGCAGTTGCAGCCATGTAGGAATATCGAGTCGGCTTGCTAGGCGTTCGCTCAGGGCTTCCGGGGTAGCATGTGGAACACTGCCCACATGTGTGGTCAAAAAATTCGGCTCAAATAACATCATCTCCTCCTTAAATTAAATAAATGAATATACCCTTATCGAATTACAACGACCGAAAATGTAAGGAATGTCACATGATTCATGTGACTTGTGGAAGATAAATCGGTCTATGGAACGAAAAGTCAGGTGGAGTTTTCTATAGTGCAGTTGGGGTTTACAAAATTTGTTCCCTATTGGAAAGCATTAACGCGCAATTGGAGAAAATGCGTCTCCCATGGCTATTATCCTCCGTATGTTAGAGTCTAATGTTTTTCTTGCGCCCCCTCTCAGTTTTTGATCTCAGAAAGCATCATGTCCGCTGCATAGTCCGCCACTGTCATAATGGATAACTGCGGGTTGACTTGCACCGAAGTTGGGAAAACGCTGGCGTCACATACCCATACGTTTCGGAGAGCATGGGATCGCAGGCCTTCATTAATTACGCCTTTGTCGGGGTCGCGATTGATGGCGTTTCCACCCTGTGGATGGGCCGATGCAAAATAGAGGTCTTCCGGACGCTGAATTTTCTCTCGCACCAATTGCTCGATCTTGGCGCTGTCATCACCAGCCCGAAATTCAAGGTCAACAAAGGTTGAGGGCATCACTCGAACCGCCCCTGCCGCCAAATAGACCTCCGACAGCAGCCGTATACCATCCTTTAGGGCTTGATACGTCGTGACGTCTTTATCGAGCGTATAACTGAATGGAGGCAGATACTGACCCACGACAGGCAGTGGCGTTCGGACTTCGCCAATCGCGGCACTCGGAACCATCACCCCGCCATTGGCAAGATAGGCATACCGCTGCATGTTGTGAAAGTGATCCATGAACCACCCCGGCATTGCCATTGCAAACAGCGCCGGAGGATTGAACAGCGTCTCGAGCATATAACCGTCAGCCTCAAGATAGCCGCACATCTGTACCCCATCATAGCCACGCACCGGTTGTGGAAACTCCGCACTGACCGCCGCGCCAATGTTGAATGAAAGTCCTTTTCCAACTGGGCCTTTGAGTCCACTGTTTTGAAGCAGCAAAGATGAAGCGATTGTGCCGCAGGCCACCACAAAATAGTCGGCGTGGACATAAAAATCGTGCTGGTCGTCCAATGTACACCGCAAACCCTTCGCCCGCCCATCCTGTATATCAAAACGCAGGGCCTTGCAATTGGCGATAATGGTGGCTCCGTGTTTTTCAGCATCCGGGACAAACGTATCCAACATGGACATTTTTTTCCCGTAGCGGCAGCCAATATTGCAATAACCGCAACCCAAACAGCCATCAAGATTGAGTTCAAACCACGCTGGTCCACTCTTAATCCGCCCCTTATCTAGGCCGTTCTGCTTCAGTAGATTTGCCCCCTCAGCAAACTTGAATGACCCCGGCCCAATCACCGCCTCCTGAATCGGTTGAATGTTGAGGCGCTGGCGAACGCGCTTGGCAGAATCCTTGAGTTTAATACTGTCGAGCGAAGCCCCTTTCGATTTCCAATCTGCGACTACCGTATCTGGCAGATCGAAACAGATGCCATTGTTATGGACGGTGCTGCCTCCCACACACGCCCCCTGCAAAACGGGCATGTTCAATTCCATGCTGATTTGCATCCCACCATCTTTGTACAAGGCCGCGATCATATCCGCTTCGGAATGACTGAACTCATGTGAACGGAGAAATGGGCCAGCTTCCAAAATGGTCACTTCACCGGGAAAGGCCTGTGCCAAACGTGCTGCGGCAACCGCACCACCAGCCCCACTGCCAATCACACATATTTTGCAGCGGTGTTCCCGTTCTCGAATGGCGTTTAAGCCGTTTTCGGGTGCTGGAGCTGGCGTGATTGGGATATCGGCTGCAATGAGGTCTTGGTAACGTTGACGTTTTGGAAATGGCTCAAAACCGACCTGTGGGTAGGTACGGGGGTCAGAATAGTAACCCAAGACAATCAGTTGTTTAATCTGAATCATCGGGCGATAAATACCACGTCCCCGCCGGAAAACATATTCGATGAAACGTCGCCGCTCCAAATAACCCATGCGAGACATGGACAGGTGCAGACCCCACAGTGGTCTCAAAAAAGTAACAAAGAGCAATGAAATCATGGCGCTCAGTTTGCGCGGGGAGTTTACCTGTTGTAGATAGTGGTCAACGTTCATGGCAACGGCCTGCGGACTGACGACCTCAATCATGGCGTCACTAGCTTGCTGTTTTTCCGCCGAGAGAGGGCCTTCGATAATCACCTCAGCGAAAGCCTCTAGTTCTCTAAATAGCCAGAACGGGATATATAGACCTGAAAAGATTGATTGCTCGGCGGTGATGCGTATCACGATGGTAACGACTGTGAGTACCAGCATCAGCCAAAGGACGGTCTTGGAATAATCGCCCGTCCAATCGAAGGCTGCCGCGATAATTAACGTTCCGGTGGTGGCTACAAGGGTCGTGACCATCATATCACCCATCATCAGACGCCAGTGCGGACGCCATCTAACAAACAATCCGGACGCAATCACCATCACCAGCGCCGTACTACTACCTGCAACAAAGAGAGGATTGCCAATCCGACTCCATGCCTCAGATGAGCCGAATTGCAATGAACCCATTAACCCACCCCCAACCACTCCGACGGCAGAAATGAACACAGCCCATAGAATCAATCTCTTCTGTGCTAGGGTTAAGGCAGCTTGGCTTTCAGGCCGATAGGGGATAGGCTCACGCGAGACGAAACCTCGCCCGATTTGAAACTCATAAATTGGCACAGCCCATGCTATTGTCAGGCCAGCACTGCCAAAATAGAGCAGCGCCGCCAACCCTAAAAGCGCTTGGGTCAAGTTGTCGTCGGTGATCCGAAAGAGCACGACCATCAACACACCCGAAAACAGGATTGTGCCGATGAGAATATCTGTAAAATAGGCGTTTTCGCGTACCCCATCGCGTAGGGCTTGGATAGCGTAGAACATTCCACTCAAGCCGCCAATGGTCAGGGCGAAAAAAATTGGATTACCGAGGTAAGCGGTGTTTTTCAAACCTAGTGCGGCTGTGAGCAGTGCCCCAACTAACACGACCGCGAAATAGGTGCCCCAGATGTCAACCCATTTTTTGAATCTTTTTTCGGCGTTTGTTAATTCGTAGAACTTTGCTGAGGCGTCTATCAACTCGGTCATAAGACCTCCTGAACTTCATCTCTCGTTCAATCACTGGGCTATTCAAATCCGGATGGGCTGAACACTGACATGACTTCACGGATCATCGCATCATAATCACCGTCATAGCGCGACACTTCGTAGCAGCCAAGTGGGTTTTCAATCACGTTTGCTAGGCACTTGTTGCAGTGGGTACAGGGTTTATCGGGGCGATCTTTGCCCTGTGCAAAAATCTTTACAAGGTCGTTATTGGCAACCAACGCACGGGCGATGCTAACTCCATCACAGGCCCCGGTGTTGATTGCTTGACGGATAAACGAGGCCGTTTGGAAACCGCCTGTACAAATCACCGGAATCTGAACATGCTTTTTGATGGCATGGCTATCTTCGAGATTGACCCCTTCGATTACCTTGCCACGCTGCCGATTCCATAACAACCGGAAGATAGGACGCAGCAACCGATACCGCATTAAGAGGAAGTTGCGGAATGTAAAAATGCCGCTTGAAATCATGCTGTCATAGGTCTGGGAGATCATTTCGGCAGGTAGGCCGCCGATGGGATTGCGTGGGTGTGGAAACAAGCTGCCTGTTGAAACATGAATGGCATCCGCGCCAGCCTCCTCCACCCAATGGCAAATTTGCAGGGAATCTTCCAGCGTGTTGCCCTTCTTTTCCCACGGAATGACGGCAGCGTTAAAATCCACCGCGCTGATTTTGACCTGTAAATGAAAATCACTGCCGACCTCTCGGCGGATGGCACGAATGATGTCTAACAAAAACCGTGCCCGATTCTCTAGCGACCCGCCATATTCATCCGTTCGGTCATTCACGCCTGAACTGAGAAATTGGGTGATCAGATAGCCATTAGCACCATGTAGCTCCACCCCATCCAGTCCGGCTTGACGGGCACGTCTCGCCCCATCGGCAAAATGTTGAACGACCTCTTGGATTTCAGCGTGTGTCATAGCCTGTGGACGAAAGCCGTGAAAAGACTCTGTTTTGCTGGTTGAACTCTGCGGCTTTCTTTTCAGGTTTTCAATCCCGGCGATGTCTTGCTGTCGCCCCGAATGGCTTAACTGCATGATGAATTTGCAGTCGTATTCATGTACCTTTTCGCTAAGTGCGCGCCAAAATGGGATGCGTTCATCGCGGTCAATCGTGGCGTAATTCGGCACAATACGCCCTCGGATGGAGACCGGGACGAATGAGGAGATGATGCCGCCGACGCCGCCCCGCGCAAACTTTTCTTCCCAATTAATGCGCGTCTGCGTGCCAGAGCCATCATAGTTATCAAAGCGGCCTGAGATATTGGAGCGAAATATCCGGTTTTTGACAGTGAGGTTACGAAACTTGAGTGGCGCGAATATGATGTCGGGTTCCATGCTGCAATCTCCAATAACGTTGTTTGACCCTTATGTGATGTTTGCCGCCGAATCAATTCCACTACCAAGGATTGAATTCAATGGGTTGGCGGTGACCTAATAGGAAATAGCAGTAAAACACGTTGAGCCGAGGCAAAAATTGGAGAAAGGCCTTACATAGCACAAGACTATGGTCACCTTCATTCGGAAGCACTACGAAATCGCGGATGACCCGAAAAATCAGGTTGAACCCGGTGTTCATGGAGATGTTGTAGTTGTAATGGGCAAGGTGTTGATAGGGCTGGCTGAGCCTTTGGGGTGGTTCATCTTTCACAAGGCAGGTGCGGAAGTAGCCCACTTGGATGGGGCGATCATTTTTCATGCGGGATTGCCATTCGCCGCGATAGTCCTTGCCATCTTGGATGACCAATTCATTGTAACCGAAAACTTTGTCGTCTTTTTTGTAGAAGCCTTTCTTAAACTTTCTGCCGGAAAGTGTCCCGACCCACTCATGATTCCACCCGCAGTAGATATAGCCGTTCATCTGTTCCATATCCGGGGGGGTGCCGTTTAGAAGTATCTGCTCAAGTGTTTTTCGATTTGCCTGCGCCAGTGATTCATAGGTCCAAGTTTGTCCTAGTGCGGTCATGATGTCCTCCATGCTTTGTTGATCTTGAAAACTGGCTGTCTTGAATACCCTCCATGGGTGATTTGCATTACTTCACATAGACTATGATAAATCCAAATGGTCAAATTGTGGTAGTGATTACTATTCATGTCCGGGTTTGGTTGATAAAGGTATGTCACATGCTCGGGGAAGGTTTTGCGGCCATCTAGAAAAATTAGAAATGCGTAAATTATTGGTCGTCTCGCTTGGTTACCAAGATATTTCTAATGCTCGTCTGTTAAGATAAGGGCAATCGAGATATCCGGGTGCCACGAAAATTACCCATTTCCAAACCTGCACCTTTCCTTTTCAACGAGGCATTCTGAGCAGATTTGCAGTAAATGAACCAGCCGTGTATCTTGAAGGTGGTACTTAAAAATCTTTGACACTTTTTTCATCGAGAACACGTCCAATTCTTAGATAATATTGTCATGTAGTAAGGGAATATAGCCCCATGATGCGATTTGACCGATTCACCGAACGTGCTCAGGATGCAGCGGCTCGTGCCTATGAAATCCTGCAACGCTATGGGCATAATCAAGTGGATACCGAACATATCCTACTGGCCCTCCTAGAGCAGCCCGAAGGCGTCATTCCCTCTATGCTCGAAAAAATGACGATTGAGGTTGAACCTCTGCGCTACAAACTCGATGAAGTGCTAAAACAGACACCGCGCTCTGGTATTTATGGCGGTGGCACAGGGCAGGTATTCATTACCCCACGTGTCAAGCGGATTATTGACCTCGCCAACGAAGAAGCCAATCGTCTGCGCGATGAATACATCTCGACCGAACATATTTTCCTTGCCATCCTCACCGAACGGCGTACCCCGGTTGCCCGGATTTTAGGTGATGCGGGTGTCACCAAAGAAAAAGTGGTGGATGTCATCAAGGATATGCGCGGTGGTCAGCGGGTGACCGACCCACAAGCGGAAAATCGCTATGGCACACTCGAAAAATTCTCGCGCGACCTGACGCAGTTGGCCCGTGAAGGCAAACTTGACCCCGTGATTGGACGCGACGATGAAATTTTGCGGATGATTCAAATCCTTTGCCGTCGCACCAAAAACAATCCTGTCCTGATTGGTGAGGCCGGGGTTGGTAAAACCGCCATTGTCGAAGGGCTGGCTCAGAAGATTGTGCATAACGATGTGCCGGAACTGCTGTTGAACCGCAAGGTCATCTCACTTGACTTGGGCGCGATGGTGGCGGGCAGCCGGTTTCGTGGTGAATTTGAAGAACGCCTCAAAGCGGCAATGGATGAAGTCCAGCGCAGTGAAGGCGAGGTTATTCTGTTCATTGACGAACTGCATCAGGTTGTGGGGGCAGGGGCGGCAACGGGTTCACTCGATGCCAGCAATATGATGAAACCAGCCCTTGCACGCGGTGAACTGAACTGCATTGGCGCGACCACACTGGATGAATATCGCCAGCATATTGAACGCGATTCGGCCCTAGACCGCCGTTTCGCCCCTGTGTTTGTGGATGAACCAAGTGTGGAAGAAACCATCCAAATGCTGCACGGCCTGCGCGATCGTTATGAGGCCCATCATAAAGTGACTTTCACCGATGCTGCGCTTACCGCCGCTGTGAAATTAAGCTACCGCTATGTCACCGACCGTCGCCTGCCCGACAAGGCGATTGACCTGATGGATGAATCGGCCTCCCGTCTACGAGTCGCGCTCTATTCGATGCCAACTGAACTTAAAGAGGCCAAGAAAGAAATTGATCGCCTGAATATTCAGATGGAACAATCGGCCCTCGCCCAAGATTATGAGCAGGCCGCTAATCTGAAAATGCAGGTGGCGCGGATGGAGGATGAATATGACGCCGCGCTTGAGGTTTGGCAACGCGATAACACCCTTGATGAGATTGTAGACGAAAAGGACATCGCCGCCGTGTTGTCGCAATGGACAGGCATCCCGGTCTATGAGATGCTTGAAACGGAAGCCGATAAACTCCTGCGTATGGAAGAAGTGCTGCATAACCGTATTGTCGGGCAAGATGCCGCCGTTGCAGCAGTATCGGACGCCATTCGCCGGGCACGTTCTGGCCTGAAAGACCCCCGTCGCCCGATTGGTTCATTTATCTTTTTGGGTAGCAGCGGTATTGGGAAAACTGAATTGGCGAAGGCCCTTGCTGAATTCATGTTTGACGATGAGGAAGCCCTTGTCCGTATTGACATGAGCGAATATCGAGAGCAGCATACCGTCAGCCGTTTGTTTGGTGCGCCTCCCGGTTATGTGGGCTATGAGGAAGGTGGTCAATTGACCGAAGCCGTCCGCCGTCGCCCCTATAGCGTGGTGCTGTTTGACGAAATCGAAAAAGGTCACCCCGATGTGTGGAATGCCCTGCTGCAAATTTTGGATGATGGTCGGCTGACTGATGGGCAAGGCCGCACAGTGGACTTCCGCAACACGGTCATCATTATGACCAGTAATCTCGGCACAGAGTTTGCCAAACGCGGCGGTGCCCTCGGTTTTGTGCCCAGTCGTGACGAAGAGGCGATTGCTGACCACAAGCGCATCGAAAAGGCTATTCGTGACACCTTCCGACCTGAATTCATCAACCGGATTGACGAGATCATTATCTTCAATCCGCTGTCACAGGAACAGGTCTCCCAAATTGTGGACTTGCAGATGCACCAGATCGCTGACCGACTGGGTGAACAAGGAGTGGTGGTCGAATTGACCCAAGCAGCCCGTCTATGGCTGGCGGCGGAAGGTTTCGACCCGCAATATGGCGCACGTCCGCTGCGTCGCGCTCTACAGCACTATGTCGAAAGCCCGCTTAGTGTGCGATTGCTCAAGAGCGAGTTCAAACGTGGGGACATTGTGGTAGTGGATTCTGATGGTGAGCAGATTATCTTCGTCAAGCGCGACGAGGGCAATTATCTCGTTAAAACGGATGCCGATAATCCTGCCGACGCGGGCTATGAGTCCGCCAAATAATCAAAGCGAAGTCAAAATGGGGTCGGGAAACCGACCTCATTGCTTTTACCGATGAGTTATCTGCTCCCATTCGCGGGGTAGCCATACCAAGTCATAAAGTGAATATCCATATTCAATATTTGTACTATACGACCCCGGATACGAGAATATAGATTCCTCCCCATTTAAAGTCAAAATAGATAATAAGCATCCGCGAATGCAGTAGGTTCGAGCGATTGCCTTATTATCTGGTGAAAGTACCATGTAATTTGGAACAAAATCGATGCGGTTGAGCAAACGGATTTCTTGTGCATCCAGAAAAAACGCAATTGTCGCAAAATAACCTTCATTATGATCGGACATTGTGTTTACAGCTATCACCATATTGAAGTCCGTTGACCATAAGCCACCGGCGATACTCAAACAGTCACTGTTCCATATTTCGGATGCGTTCGTTCGGAAAATATCATCTGATACGTCTGATGTGAAATGAGGTTGACAAAAAAAGGTTATTTCCCAAGATGGGAGGTGCGAACCAAACCCAAGGGGGAAATAACCGATGACAAGTATAGACCTAGAAACGCTGTTGACCATCCTATATGTGTGGATTGATGATTGGTACAAGGCATTTGGACAGGCATTGATCGGGGAGAAAGTGGGACGGAAAGCGGCGTTTCAAGATAGTGAAATGCTGACGCTGCTGGTGGCGCAAGAGTATATGCCGTATGCAGCCGAACGGCAGTATGTGGGGTATATCCGGGCAAACTATGGCGACTTATTTCCGTGCTTAGTGGATCAAAGTCAGTTCAATCGGCGGGCACGCGCTTTAGGGCTTGTGTTGGAAGCGTTACGGCAGACATGGTTGGTAGAGATGGGGATTGGGCAGGGACAAGACTATCTGCTGGATACCAAACCGGTGCCAGTGGTGGGGTACAAACGCAGCAAAAAGCACAGTGCGTTTGCGGGAAGCGCGGCGTATGGGTACTGTGCCAGTCGTCAACTGTATTATTTTGGCTATAAGTTGGTGATGATCACGACCCTTGAAGGCTTGCCCGTCCTCTATGACTTAGTCCCAGCCAACACCGATGAACGCTTGGCTGCCGACGCGGTTTTGGCTAAGCTCTCGAATGCTCATGTCATCGCCGATAAAGGTTTTCTAGGCGAGGCGTGGCAAACCGAGGTGCAAGCCCAGACCGGGACGATCGTCACCACCCCCAAACGTGCCAATCAGCACCACCAACATCCTTTTGGCCTTGAACCCCTTCTCAACCGGCTCCGTGAGCGCATTGAAGGCGTCTTTCACGAACTGCAAAACACCGGACGCCCTCTCGAACATCTCTTGGCGAAGACCGTGCTCGGTTTGGCGACCCGTCTGATTGCCAAAGTCACCGCCCATCTGTTTCGCTATTGGCTCCGCCTTTACTATGGCATTGATGTGCAGTCTTTTCTATGGCCTGCCGATTCTGCTTTTTGATTTCACATCAGACGTATGATATTTTTATTAAGGGCGAACCATTAATATCTTTGATAAAGACCCCCTCGTTACCAATATTGCATACAGGGGTTGTTCGGTTGCCATCGGGCAGCACATGAATTCCCATGCTTATTTCATGCAGGATTGTTTTTGTTCCCAAATCAAACAGATAGGCGGTTTCATTTCCCTGATCCCCAATCACAAGCGCCGTATACTGACTAGGAAATAAGTCTATTAGTAGAGCGGCATTTCCTGTGGGGACATCTGCCTGCGCGATTTGAAGGTCATTGCGGATATTCCCTGTGGCAAGCGAGACTTCAAATATATGCAGAGTTCCATTAGATTTATGTTGGGCTACCCAAAAACTCACGCTATCAGGTGACCAAAAGAAATTTTGAGGGTCGGACGGATTCATATGACTTGGGAGGCAGAAGTAGGTGTTCCATTGATAACCCACCAAACAAAGCGTTTTGCTCCTAATTACAGCAAGATATTTGCCATTAGGTGATAAAGCATGTCCGCCAATGGGTCGGTCATCAAAAGGAAGAATCGTAGTTTCGCCGGTGAGAGTGTTCAGATAATTCAAGGTTGAAGCAGGTTGAAGTTGATAAAGACTAACGAGAGGACGACTAACAAATAACAGATCGTAGGCGAATCCAGTCTTTTCAGTTTTTGCTAGGCTTTTATTTTGTTTTGAAAAAACGAGTGCCAGCCCAATAAGAATTGTAAGCAAAACTAATTGGGGAATTCTCCCTTTTTTGTGATTCTTCTCGGGATTTTGAAAAATCCTCATTGGTAGGTTTCCATAAAAACTGCTCCCAAAATTCGCCGTTTTGCGGCAATGAAATACAATTATAAACGTAAGATTAAAATTCGCGGTATCGTCATGAACCATGAAATGACCGCGCATATTTGCGGATTGCAAGGAATAAATTTTTCATGCCATCATCCAATCCCTCTCAACCCCAGCACAAAATCCAGTCACTGGTAGACTGTCTTCGCAATACCGCTGATCAAGAAGCTGATTGTGCTGAATTTGACCGTAAAGTGGAGTGTCTCGCCGAGTTATTGGCATCACTCAATGTTGCTGAAGTGCCACCGGATGCCATTCCACCTGAAATTCAGGCCCATCTGATACAAAGCTCGGACTGCCGCGAGGAATTTGAGGCGCTAATCTCCATCCTAAAAGCTGAGCAACGCGGCGAATTGTTGGACGAGTAAGAAAACTACGCTTAGCGGTGTCGAAATCTATAGATCATCCCAACCATGAGGTAAAAACATGCAACACGAAAAAGTGATTATCATCGGCTCTGGCCCAGCCGGGTTAACAGCCGCACTCTATACCGCGCGGGCTAATATGAACCCGCTAGTGTTTATTGGACATCAATTTGGGGGGCAGGCTGCGCTTACCCATGAAATCGAAAATTACCCCGGTTTCGTTGAAGCGATTTCGGGTGCGGAGCTGACCGAACGGATGCGCGAACAGGCCGAACGATTTGGCGCACGTTATGAATACGCCTCTATCACCGAGGTAGATTTCAAGAATGGTCGCCCGTTCCATATTAAAGACGAAAATGGCAATGAGTATCTCGCTGAGACGGTCATTGTCACTTCTGGCGCAGACCCGCGTAAATTGGGCGTGCCGGGTGAAAAAGAATATACCGGGAAGGGCGTTAGCTATTGCGGTACCTGCGATGGCTTCTTCTTCCGAGGCAAACATATTGTGGTGGTTGGCGGCGGGGATAGTGCGCTTGAAGAAGGCATTTTCCTGACTCGCTTTGCCTCTAAAGTGGATGTGGTACATCGGCGGGACAGCCTGCGGGCGGGGAAACTGTTGCAGGAACGGGCTTTCCGCAATGAGAAGATGAATTTCATCTGGAATACGGTCATTGAGGAAGTGGGCGGTAATGGCAAGGTAGACCATGTGCGCTTGCGGAATGTTGAGACGAATGAGGCCTATGATTATCCTATCGAAGGGGTATTCATTTTCATTGGACATGACCCCAACAGTAGTATTTATATGGGGCAGGTTGAGATGGAAGATGGCTATATTGTCACGGATAAGCACATGATGACTAGCGTGCCGGGTGTGTTTGCGGCGGGAGAAATCCAAGACCCGATTTATCGGCAGGTGGCGACTTCGGTGGGACAGGGCACGGCGGCAGCGATGTCGCTGGAACGATGGCTGTCGCATCAGGAAGCGCTTGAAGAAGCCGAAAAAGCTGAGGTATCCGCGTAAAAAATCAGATAGATAGGGCTGCTAAAATTGCCCTAGACATAGTTTGGTGTGAAAAACAGACAGGGGAAAACTTGTCTGTTTTTTATTTGTGTCAGAGGTGGGTGTGGAAATTATTAAACGTGGTGTGTTTGTCAAACGCCGTCATCCATTATGTGGGAGATTTATAAATGTCCGATAGCGACGGGGGATTTTGATAAGATGGGGTGATGGCGGGGATACGTTAAAAATCAACCCCATCCCTAACCCTTCCCCAAACATAGGGAAGGGATTTAATGCAGGAGGCATCTATGAGAATGACGTTGTACTTGACGGAGGAGATTTATAAGGCACTACAACGGCAGGCCAAGATGCGGCGGCGTAGTGTCAGTGGGCTTATTCGGTTGGTCATGACAGATTATTTGGAGGGGCGGGGGATTGAAATTCGAGATGGGGTGAAGCGGGGCGGGTATCGGGTCTCGGCGGAAGGGTGGCAGGAATATGCGGAACATACACGGTTGATGGTATTGGAGGTGAACGGGGCGGAGCATAAGCTGGGTGAGAAGCGATTTGCAGGGCTGATTCCGGTAATTGGGAATGGTAAATGTCAATTTCAACATCGGCCCGGTGAATGGTATCCAGCGTCGGAAGTAAATGTGAATCCGAATGCGGTGTATAGCCGGGTTACGCTGAATCATCCAATGGGGTTTGTGGAATTGGGGGATGTGGTGGGGGTGAAGTCGCCGTTGTGGGATCGGGTGGTAGGGCGGGCGCGGGTGGTGCAAATTGGGGTCATTGGTCAGCGGTTTAGGTGGGATTCACGAAAACTGGCCTTGTTGGGGTATGCCGATGGGGAGGCGTTTGTGCGGGACCATGGGCAGTTGGTGTATTGGGTGATTGAGTTGGTGTGGGTGGAGAACGAAACGTGAGGCTTGAGAAATTGAGTTAGATACTACTGCCCCTCTCCTTCCCGACGCTTGCACGCTTCCCAATTTTCGAGAGGAACTCTGGTACGCAAAGCTCCGTCACACCCGTAAAGCTAGAGAGAGATGGGAGAATGGTCATGAAGTTTGCGTCACTGATTTTGGGTCTTATTCTTCTCGCTACCAGAATAGCCTATCATGCTTCGGGTCAAGATAATCTACCAATCCAAGCCTATGAAGTGCGTTGGACAGGCCGATGGATTAGTGCTACTAGCAGTGACGGCTTGTGGTTGTTTGACGCTGAAAACCTAGAAGCTGATCCCGGACATTATTTCCCGTCTACACGTATTGTTGTTGTGGCGGGAGACCCGGTGCGCAATCGTATGGCTGTTTATGATGAAATGGCCCACCGCCTACTCATTATCGAACCCACCACAGGCGATATCATTACTGAGATACCCACCGATTTTGCGGCGCTTGGGCTTGATGAACCAGAGCCAGCTCGTGATTTGCGTTATAGCGATGATGGAAAATTGCTGGCACTCGTCTTTCCCTCCCGTATCATCCTCTACAATGCTACTACAAGCCGGGAGCGTACCGTTTACCAAAACGATTTGTACATCACGATAGATAGTGATGTTGAGTCCGGTGTTTTTGTCGCTGGCACGGGGTATGGGGATTTTATTACCTATAGGCCCGACGGGAATTCCCCTCACCTTTTGTATGCCACCGGCGCTTCGGAGATCTACCGCTTAGAAATTCTGCCTGCCACTTCGGAGGTTATTTATCAGCAGGGAAGTACCCTCATGCGGACTGATTTGGAAGTCGATGAGGTTAGCCAGATAACCACGTTATTCGATGCTCAGGTCAGTAGCTTCGATCTCAATGACGCAGGGGATACTGTCGCCGTTGCTTTGTGGAACAAAACCGTTCTCTATGATTTGGCGACGAATGCGATCCAACTCACGATTGAAGAAGATGGCTCTAGCTTTAGCCTGTCCTTCAACGATGATGGTACGCAATTGGTGACGCTTAATGAGGCAGGCAGTTTGCGAATCTGGGACGTAGTAACGGGTGAACTTCTGACTGATGTGTATAAGTTTGACTATGGTTCTAGTGTTTGGGCGGGATGATCGGCCTATTTTTGAGTTCATACCTCGCTGCAAAAAATGGGCGGGCACGGCGACCCGCCCCTACGAATCCGACCATTTGAGCAGTAAGCAGCCTCACCCCCTTAGCCCGTTTCAAAGGTGGGGTTTTGGGGAAAATGGCGGTATTTTGCGCCAGAGAATAAATTCTCCGGCTATAGTTGGCAAAGTCTGCTGAAGCAGACTGGGGAGGGCAACACCGCATGGATAAGCCATTCCGGTCCAATTAGGCAGTTCAACTATTAAATCCGGTGATTCGACCTCACCCCCCCCAGCCCTCTCGCTAGCTGGCAAGGGGGAGTAAAACGCCGTATTCAATATTGGCACGCGGGGATAAATCCGCCGTGCTCAAGTTAGACTAGATGGAGATTCGGTCAAAGATGGAATCTGTGGGGTTTCCGGCAGAGGCTGTTTTTTATGCCCGTATCCTTATTGTGAGACCGAGAAATCATACGAGCGGGCACACCTAAAACCAAAATCGTCGCTGCTAACGTTAGGTACACTTGAGCTACGATCTGCCAACTGCATTGTTGTTTTGTCTGTTTTCCATGAACCGCCGCGTATAACGCGAGGTTTAACTGTGTTAGTATGGTCCTCTCGTCCGTCTTTCATATCATAGGGGTAGGGAAATTCTTCGTTGTCATATATTGTGCTAGTCCATTCCCAGACATTGCCACTTAAATTATACGCACCGGTCCATGAACGTCCAAAGATTCTGCCACTCGCAGACCACGTATGTCTGTTGGAGTTTTCTGTATAGACTACATAATCAGCATCGAATTCATTACCCCAAGGATATATGAATTCATCAGGTCCTCGCGCAGCATACTCCCATTCTTTCTCCGTAGGCAGACGCGCATCTCGTGAGGCACAAAAATCACGGGCTTCAAACCATGTAATGCTCTCGCGCGGACGGTCTGGTTCAATCCAAAAGCTATTTACAGCAGCTTGCCCCTCAAAGCTTGAAAACTGGTCATTCGTTACTTCATATTTATCAATCCAAAAAGGCACATCAAAACATTGTTCTTCAATAGGCTGCACATCGAGATTGCCATCTAAAGTCCCCATATCAAAACACCCGACTGGTACCAGTACCATGATTACTCCATCAAAAGCACGCTCAATAATTGCCCAATCAGCGTTGTGAGCGACAGGAATGAATCCGGGTGGAATGGTCGGGGTTAGCGTAGCACTTGGTGTAAATGTAGCAGTTGGAGTTGAGGTCGGCGTCATCGTATGGGTGGAAGTTGGCGTATTCGTCGGAGTCGGAGTGAACCATGTCGCGGTTAAGGTAGCGGCGGCGTTTTGGCGCTCACGCTCATAGGTTTCAGTAAAATTCGGTGTAATCGTCGGGGTTTGACTGGCGGTGTAGGTCGGTGTTGGTGTATCAGTCGGGGTCGGGGTGTCGGTATAGGCTTCAGCAGTCCATGTAAATTCCAACCAGACCTGCGTGCTGATGTCAATCGTTTCGGTTGGGGTCGGCGCTGCGATAGTGGCTGTCGGGCTTGGGGTCACCGAAGGGTTTGTGGTCGGGGAAGACGTGGCGGGTTCATCGCTTGGGGAGGATGTGGCCGTCGGCACATTAGCAACTTCCTGCGAAGCTGGTTGTGATGGGCGTCTGGTTGCATCGCCATCTTTTGAATCATCCCCGCCGAGCAGCCCACTCAAGCCAAATAGCGCCGCCACGACCAGCCCGACCACCACCAAGCCGATGCTCCCCGCCCAAAGACCAGCCCGACCTCTTGATTGTTTTTTCGGTGGGGGCGGAATATAAATCGGCAGGGTTTGATGGGTGCTGCGGGCGGGTTCAATACGTTCTTCGTTGGCGTCGGGCATATGGGGGCGCGGGGTGGCAGATATCCACAATGGGCGGAGATGCTTGGTCGGAATCAGTGTAATCTGTTTGTTGATAGCGCGGTACAAATCATCTAACGATTCGGCATCGTCTGGCCCGGTGGACATATCCACGTATTGAATATCATCTAGCTCGCGGGGGATGCGTGTTCGGTCACGTACCTGCACGGTGATAATGCGTTTTTGCAGGCGGCGGGCTTCGGTAAATTCAGCTTGGCAATAGGGTGATCCCACCGATTCATTGGAGAGCAAGTAGAGGAAGATATCACAGGCATCAATGGCGACCAAAATTTCTTGCCACCATTTGTCGCCACCTGTCAATTCGTCATCAACCCAAACATCGTGTTGGTGATAGACACGACGGAGACGCTGGACTAATTTTTGAGTAAAGGTTTTATCTACGCGGCTGTAGCTGATAAAAAGACGCGCCATCGGATTTTCAATCTGTCGTAAGGAAGGTTAAAGTCGAGTAAGTTAACTTATTGATTATTATAGCCGACCGAGAATAGGTTGCCTAACAATTTCAGATAATCGCACCAAATTGACACATTTGGAGGTGAGGTCACAGACCCCACCCTACGGGGTTAAGGATGGCCTGATTGAAAGTTAATCCTCGATTTCGATGCCGGGTTCTTCGTCTTCTTCTAGGATTTCGAGGCCGTCCATTTCGAGATCGCGGAATTCGTTATAGATGAATTGGAGGGCGGTGCGGACACGCTGTTGCACCATTTCGAGTTCACTTTCTAATGGGGCGGGGAACAGGGCCAATAGTTCGTGGACGACAATGGCGGTTTCGGAGAGAGGGCGCTGGGATTTATAGAGGCTGCGTACCCGACGACGGGCCAAACGCAAAAATTCGGACATCGGCTCGGTGGCGTCCTTGTCGGTGATTTCGCCATGACCGGGGATGATGATGTCGGCGGGGAAACGAGGACGGCGCAAAATGCTTAGGGCATCCAGCCATTCTTTGCTGTGGTCGGCATTGACAAAGGGGGTTGTCCCGACGACGACACTATCGCCCGTAAAAATGACGCCGCGTTCGGGCCAATGCACCCAGATGGAGCCTTTGGTTGGGCCGGGGTGGGCATAGAGATGCAGGGAGGGTTTGCCAAAATGCAAAACGGCCTGATCGGTGAAGGTGATGTTGGGCAATAGCAATTGGGCCGAACCAAAACCGGACATTTCGCCGGGGTCACGGGTGAGCGCATTGACCACACTTCCGGCATAGGAACCGGGGAGGCTGCTCATGGCGGTGTGGGTGGTGGCATGGGCAATCAGCATGGGGGGCTGAAACCAAAATGGCCCTAATAGCCGATCTCGATAGGAATCGGTCATGATGACGGCACGAATAGGTAAGTGGGTTTGTTCGCGCAGGAAGTTTTTCCAGCGGCGGGCATCTTCGGGAAAGGGCGGCGCGTCAATCAACACCAACCCTTCGTCGGTTAGAATTGCGCCTACATTGCCCCCTCGAAAACCAGTTTCAACAAATACGCCGGGTACGATCTCCTGCACTACCATTCTCTCCAAACATTAGGGCAGCGGGATTTTGAAATAACGCCGCCGCTGAATCACCCCGCTGGCGATAGCAAACATGCGGAACACATCAATAAAAGTATCGGTCGTGCCTAATTGTGACAGAAAAACGTTACGTTCCGCAACCGCTGGGAGATTAAAAAACCAATACAGGGGCATGAGGGGCGAAATCCAGAGCTTGCTGCCACTGTCGGCGGTACGCTTAGTAAGGTGATAATTGCCATATTCACCCCGCACGGCGGAAATGATCGAGGAGCTAATGACACTGGAATCCTGATGGGGTTTGCCCTGCACATATAAGACCGCGTCCTCATAAAGTTGATAACTTTCCATCGCTTTGACCAGCGAACATGAACCATAAAATGCTCCGGTCTGGGTCAATTCGGCGATATTTTCAAGGACGTGGGCATGGGTGATGGCTAGTTCCGCGCCAAAACCGACACAGGTCTGGATTTTGAGGGGAATATCTGGGAGGGCGTTGACGGCATAGAGCGAGGTTGAATCTTCCAGCGGTGTGCCGAGTTCGGATTCATCGCCGAAGATGAGGCTGTCTACCCCGCCGTCTATCAACAAAATGCCGTCAATGTTGAGGTGTTTGACGAGGGCGCGATAATTTTCTAGGAGGGGGCGCACACCCGTTTTGGCAAATAGCCAGATGGGGACATCCTCACCGCGTTTGAGCTTGAACCACTCGGAAAGGTAGCCTTCGGGGTAGTAGATATGGAAACCTTCGACCTCACCCTGTACGCCGACGCAGGTGTCGGTTAACCATTCGCCGTGTTTGAGGGCCATGACATCGGTGAAACTGTAGCTGGCAAGGTGGACATTTTGCCCAAGTTTCTTGAGTTCAAAATAGATGGGCAGGCCGCTGAAAATATCAAATCCGCCACCCATGCCTGCGATCAGGAGGTTTTTGCACTTTAGGAGTTGCTCATAGATGGGGAGGTTGAGTTGCATCACTGCCACCTATCAGAATTGAATTTCGGACAAGACGGCCTCGATTTTTTCACGGGTAGCAGGGACGCCGCCGCCTTGTGCTAGATTGGGACGACCCCCGCCACGCTCTGAGCCTAATTGGGAGAGGGCTTGTTTCAGCAGGGGCACAACATCCAGATTGACATCTTCGGAACGGGCAAAGACCAAATGGGATTTTTCGCCTGCTAAACCGAAAAACACGACTACGCCGCGATGATTGGTGGTGAGTTGGCTGGCGAGATGCTGTAATTCGGTGGAGGGGCGGTCTTCAAAAACCTGTTGGATGATGGTCGGGGTGCGGCCTTCGACATAGGCGTGATTCCACAGGGATTCGACTTCGTAGGCCATCAGTTGTTCACGGGCGGCTTTGAGGGCGCGGCTGAGGTCTTTGTTTTCATCCCGCAGCTTGCCCAAGACATCCGGTAAATTGGCATAGCCGGTCGTGAATTGGGCGGCGAGGTCATTGAGTAGATTATTTTTATCGCGGTAGTCGGCGAGGGCACGATCACCACAGCGGAACTCGATACGGGTGGTATCGGCTTTTTTGTCGGCACGGAGGACTTTAATCAGGCCGATTTCGGCGGTATGGGCGACGTGTGTGCCACCGCAGGCCGTTAAATCGAAACCGCCAATATCCACGACACGCACCGCGCCGGTCACTTTTTCGGAGATTTTGCGTAGGGACAGGTTGGCTAGTTCATCGGGTTCGGGAAACCATGTCCAGACAGGCCGATTTTCTGCCACGATTTGATTGGCTAGGTTCTCGGCGGCGTCAATTTTGGCGGGGGTGAGGTCGCCGCGATTGAGGTCAATGGTCACGCTGTTTTCGCTGAGATGGAAGCCGATGGTTTCCGCACCCGCCATTTCAATAAAGGCACGGGTCAAAATGTGCTGGCCGCTGTGATGGCGCATGTGGTCGAAGCGGCGTACCCAATTGACACGCCCCTGTACGGTTTCGGCATCGAGGGGGTTTTCGGTGAGGTGCAGCACGACATCGCCTTCGACGGCAACATCTAACACGGGGACGGCGTTGAGTGTTCCGACATCGAAGGGCTGGCCGCCGCTGGTGGGATAGAAGGCGCTGCGGGTGAGGGCGACGGCAGGTTTGCCATTGAACTCGGTGCGATCAACCACCTCGGCGTCGAAATTCAGCAGGTAGGAGTCGTGATAATAGAGGCGTTCGGTTTTAGCGGGTTTAGGGGACATGGTTTCCTCGGTCATTTTAGGGTTGGCGGCGATAGTGTTGGATAATTTCTGCCATTATACTCACGGCGATTTCCTGCGGCGTTTCGGCGGCGATGTCGAGGCCGATGGGGGAGTGAATCCGCTTGACGGCTTCCTCGGATACCCCTTGCTCCAAGAGGGCTTTTTCGGTGAGCGCCCAACGCCGCTTTGAGCCGATGAGACCAATATAGGCGGCTTGGTTTTGCAGGAGGGGCGGGAAGAGTTGGATGTCCACAGGGAGGCCACGTGTGACGGCGGCAATGAAGGTGCGGGGGCCGATTTCGATTTGCTGAAGCAGGTCGGCGGGGGCGATGGGGTAATAGCCGTCCATGTTGGGAATGGCTTCGGGGGTGCAGAGTTCGGCGCGATCATCACTGACCAAGACGCGGAAACCTGACCATTTGGCTAATTGGGCTAGGGCCTTGCCGACGTGTCCACAGCCAATGACGACGATGGTGGGGGAATAGCCGACGGGTTCTAGGAATATTTCAACTGTGCCGCCACAGATACCGGGGTCGCCTTGGGCTAAATCGGTGAGGCGATAGGTGAGCATTTTGGTGTCGCCGGAGCGCATGACAGGTTGGGCTTCTTCGACGACCTGCGATTCCATCAGGCCGCCGCCAATGGTGCCGACGATGGTTTTATCGGGCCAGATCAACATTTTGCTGCCGGCTTGACGGGGGACAGACCCCTGTGTGCGGATGACAGTGGCAAGGGCGGCGATTTTGCCCTCCTGCTCGGCTTGGAGGAGGGCGGCGTAAACGGCGGGTGCTTCACTCATAATCTATGGTTTTTTCCATTTGCGTATCTCTTTGTTCGCCCAATTATAATGGCTCGAGGTGCATGAGCCGATATACGAGACGAAGGGCAGTTTCTTTGTCCATTTATAATACCCCGGCGTGAACATTTCTTCCGCCGACATTTCGCCAATGGCCTTCAACATTTGTTGGTGGGAGGCATGAAAATCGCCTAAGACCTCCTCTAGGGTGCGTTCGTGGTGCTGTTCATAGATGCGCTGGTTGAGTTGGGGGAGTTGCTGCCAATTAAATTCGGCGGAGGGGGTTTTGGGAATATCGCCACGCTTGCCTACCGCGTACCAAGCCAAGACCATGTGTTGCCAAGCAAAAAGATGGGCTAAGATGTCTTTGACCGACCATTCACCACACACCCCGGCGTCTTCCATTTCGCTTTTATCCACACGGGCAAGGGTTTTTTGTAGGGCGTCCCATTCCTTTTGAATGAGGGCAAACAATTCCTCTTTGGTGGTGAGATTTTTGACCGACATGCCGCGCCTCCATTGTTTGTGAAATACGGAACAATAGAGAAATTATAACATATGTTCTACAAGGTCGGCAAGGCAATCATTCACAATAGAAGGCGGCCTTTTTGTCGAATAGACGGGCGAAACCAGAGTAGGGGGCGAGGGGGATGAGGTCGAAGGTAATGAGGCCTTCCCGTACAAGGGGCAGGGTTGCCAAAAATGATTGGGCTTCGTCGAGGGTGTCACATTCCAAAATTAAGACGGCAGTGTGTTCATCGGGGCGGAAATACAATTCGCGGATGATGCCGGCTTGCTGCAATTCCCATGCGCGGGCGGCTTCCGCTTTCAGGAATGGCTTAAATTGGGCAGGGGTGAGGCCGGGGGTTTCTTTTTCGAGGGCTAGGATTTTCATAGGTGTCTCTTATTCGCGGGGCTAAAGCCGCCGCGCTCAAATTAGATAAGAATCAATGTGGCTCTACTCGAGTAACAATCTTTCCGAATCAGTTACTCCGATATTGGTGGTTCGGTTGGGGATGTCTCAATTAGTTTGTCGGCGGCGGTCATGATGTCTTTGATTTGGGTGTTGCGGATGAGGCCGCGAAACAGGATAGCGATGGGGGTTTTGCCGGATGACATGGCGGCGGATTTGAATTCATCGGAAAATTGCGACCAGTCCCCTTCCATAACCTCATTGATGGCGTTATCTACTGAGGATGCACCTGCAAAGGGGTCATAATTGACAAAGGGGATATGCACCGGGAGCAAATATAAAACGGCCTGCCCATTGACCACACTAATCCGAATGACGGGGAAATCAATCGCCATTTGGGACATGGGGTCAAGGAAAATGCCGCCATACAGCATTTCATCGTTGACCATGACGACAAATGACTGGATGTAGAGGGCGTTTTCTAGCGGGTTGCCCCAACCAAGACTTTCTTTGAGGTCAATCAGACTTCGCACGCCTTCCTTATCACTGATGGGTAGGACATCAATCAGGCGGGTGGTGGCGTCGGGGGTTAGGGTAATGGCCTGCCATGTCCAATCGTAGGATTCGATTTCATTTAGGCCGATGGTAAAGAGGGGGTTGGACTTATCGGCGGCGTTGAGATTGGGGTAGGCGGTGTTGTACTCGTAGCGGAGTTGGAGGTCGTGCCAATCTTCGTTAAGGATGATGAGTTGGAAGGGGGGCATGGTATCGGCTTGGGCGTGGGTGCTGGGCGGCAGGGTCAATAGAGTGGCGCAGATTAGCAGGGCAAAGGTGAAAGAATAGGAACGAGGATTAGAGCCATTTTTGAAAAATCGCATGATGGGCCTCCAAAGAGTTTTCTTTCACCTTAAGACGCAATACGATTTATAAATGTTTCGTGCGGGCGGGCACGGCGACCCATGCGCGTTCGGTTAAGGGATAATCGATAGGGGCGTCGCCTCGAACTGTTTTGTTGCAGGGTTTGGTTTCAAAGGCAGGGCGGGTCATAGACCGCGCCCCTACAAGGCCGTTTTCAACCATAGGGACATGTCTTTTGCCC
This sequence comes from Anaerolineae bacterium, assembly GCA_041753455.1. Taxonomy (GTDB): domain Bacteria; phylum Chloroflexota; class Anaerolineae; order Aggregatilineales; family J027; genus CFX10. The sequence goes on from JBGSUK010000011.1 coordinate 799,117, forward strand.
GCCGTTGCACTTTGCAGCCGAGCCCCTCGAACCGTCGTAGGGGCATACCCCGTGTGCGCCCTGATTGCAGAAAGGCGGGATGGCACAGGGCCATCCCCTACGAAAAAAGGCGTATTGAATCGGCATCGCGCAAAACATGAAGGCTTAACCGAACGCCTATGGGCACGGCGACCCGCCCCTACAACAATTCTCTGCAAATCCCACGCCTAAGATTTTCTCAGGGCCGACCAGACCTTTTCGGGCAAGATGGGGGCGTCGGTGATCCAGACACCTGCCGCATCGTAGACGGCGTTGGCGAGGGCTGGCCCTACGCCATCCATCGGGATTTCGGCGACGGCCTTTGCCCCAAATGGGCCACTTTCTTCATAGGTCTCGACGAAAATCACGCCTAGTTCGGGCATCTCATCGGCGCGATAAATCTTGTATGGGCCGAATTGGCGGTTGAGCATGGAGCCGTTTGCATCAAAGGCCATTTCTTCGCAATGCCCATAACCAAGCGCTTGCACCATGCCGCCTTCGATTTGGCCGCTGGCGGTCACGGGGTTGATAATCACACCGCTGTCCACCGCCATGATGAGTTCATCCACCGTGAATTGTCCGGTCTCGGTGTCGAGGGTGATGGTGGCATATTGGGCTGCGAAGGGGGGTGGGCTTTCGGGGCTGACATAACTGCCGATGCCCATAATCTGATGCTGATTTTCATGGTGCAGGCTGTTGAGGGCGATTTCGCGGTGGGAAATGCGCCGTCCGTCCATCGTCCAGACGCCTTGATCGCGCAGTTCAAGATCGTCGGGGGCGACTAGATCATAACCCTCGTCTTTGTTAAACATACGGGCGGCGACCTGCTTCATTTGACCCGCGACCTGCTCGGCGGCAATTTGCGCGGCGCGTCCACTGATATAGGTAGTGGAGGAGGCATAGGCGCCTTTGTCGAAGGGGGTGAAATCGGTGTCGGAAGAATAGGTGATGAAATCGGAGACTTCGCAGCCGAGTACCTCCGCCGCGATTTGGGCCAAGACGGTATCTGAGCCTGTGCCGAGATCGGTTGCGCCGACGAGCAAGTTAAATGAGCCGTCGTCGTTCATTTTGATGCTGGCCGCGCCCATATCTAGCCGGGGGATGGACGTTCCTTGCATGACCGCCGCCACACCGATGCCGCGCCGCAAATGGGGCTGACCGGGGACACGATGCCAAGCTTCATTGGCAAATTTATCGTGCCAACGGATGGCTGCCGCGCCCTGTCGCACACAATCGGCGAGGCCACAGGTTCTGATATATTCGGGGGCGGCTTCGCGGCCTTCGTTCCATGCTTTGCTGATGGGGTGCAGATCACCGGGTTTGACGGCGTTGTTGAGACGAAATTCGAGGGGGTCGAAGCCCATTTCGCGGCAAATCCATTCGATATGGGGGTCGAGTGCCCAAAAACCCTGCGGCACGCCATAACCACGATAGGCCCCACTTGGCGGGGTGTTGGTGTAGACGATCTCGGTACGGAAATGGATGTTCGGCGCATTATAGAGGGCCATCGCTTTGTGTCCGGTATTGCCTGCGACGGTCAGGGCATGAGAGCCATACGCGCCCGTATCCGAGAGGGCATACATATCATTGGCGACGATGCGGCCATCGTTGGTGACGCCGGTTCGCATGGTGATATACATGGGGTGGCGGCTGCGGCTGGTATAGAATTCTTCCTCGCGGGTAAATTCAAAACGCACTGGCCGCCCGGTGACAATGGTCAGGTGGGCCGCCACGTCTTCGATTAGTACCTCTTGTTTGACACCGAAGCCGCCACCGATACGAGGTTTAATCACCCGGATGCGTTTTTCGGGCAGGCCCAAGACGGGGGCAAGAATGCGGCGGACATGGAAGGGAACTTGGGTGCTGGTGCGGATGACCAAACGATCATCTTCGTCCCACCACGAGACACAGACATGCGGTTCGATGGGGGTCTGTTGGACTTTGGGGCTGAAATAGGTGCGCTCGAAAATGCGATCGGCCTGCGCGAAGCCGGCTTTAATATCACCGACCTGCCATTCGATGACAGCGGCAAGGTTGCGGTCGCGGTCTTCGATATGCCAGCTTTCCGGCTCGTCATGCAAAATTGGCGCACCGGGTTGCATACTTTCGCGGGGGTCGAAAACGGCGGGTAGTTCCTCGTATTCGACTTCGATCAGTTCTAGTGCCTGACGCGCAATGGCCTCCGTTTCGGCGGCGACCATTGCTACCCGATCACCGACATAACGGACTTTGTAGTCGAGACTGAAATTGTCGTGCGGGCCGGGTTCGGGGTCGGATTGTCCGGCGGTGGTGTAGACGACACGGGGCAAATCGTGATAGGTCAGGACGGCGTGGACACCCTCTAGGGCACGGGCCTTGCTGACATCAATATGTTTGATCAGGGCGTGGGCCACCGGACTCCATAGCACTTTGGCAACCAGCATCCCGCGATGTTCAATATCGTCGGTGTAGGCGGGTTTGCCTTGAATCAATTTGCGGGCATCCACTTTGATTTTGGGCTTGCCGACCTGTCGCAAATTTTCGGATTCAGGGGCGAGGGTCATGATGGGCATGGGGGTGGTGCGGACGCGGGTTGCTGTGCCGCCGCGATCACCCCGATCACCCTGATCACCGCCACTTATTGCGCCACCGCCAAAAGATAAATCATCGGGGGGGGTGGGATGGCTAAATAAGCCGACGGGGAGGGGGATGCCACCGGCGGATTCGATGGGGGGGACAGCTTCGCCACGCATGACCGCCGCCGCCCGTAAAATCGCTTGGACGGGTTTGACATAGCCAGTGTCGCGGCTGAGAACGCCAGCAATCGCCTCGCGGACTTCATCTTCGGTGGGGGAGGGATTTTTGCGTAGGAGGGCCAGCGCACATAAAATGAAGGCCGGGGATTCGTAACCGCATTGAATCGCGCCGGTTTCGATAAAGGCGGTTTGGAGGGGGTGGAGGGGCTGGGTGCCGCGCCAACCGCGTTCCTGTGCGCCGCCGACGCCTTCAATGGTCAGCACGTCATGGCCTGCTACCTGTGCCGCCAAAATCATGCCTGCCAGCACGGGGTCACCATCTAGCAACACGGTATCCGAACCGGACATGCCTGCTTCGTCGCCGAATTTGACGCCAAAAATGCCGTTGTCGCGCAATGCACGCAATAGGGTGTCGTGGGGGGCGATTTCAAAGGTGGTCGGTTGTCCGTTGAGGGTGAAGTCAATTTTCATAGGGGCATCCTCGGAATAGGCTTTTATTACCATTAAGGACACGGGGCTAAAGCCGCCGTGCTGAATTTAGAATGTTATTGGCTTGTCTAGGGGATTATGACCTCTCCCAAAAACAGCCGATCGGATGACTCGGCGGTGCGTTGATCTATTACAGTATACCGCTCATTGGTATTGGGGTCGTAGATGCCAATGGCAAGCGAATATGTCCCCGGCGGCACACCCTCAAGGGGCAGGGTTACGGTATCCGAACGATAGCCGGGTAGCCAATTGGCAGGGGGCAGCGACCCACCGGGCCAGACATCTATTTGTTTAATCGGCGGTTGGTTGGGGTCGTCGTAGAGGTGGACAAAGATTTTGCCATCGTGCCGTAATTCTCCTTGAGACGACCACTGCAAGTTAAGTTCAACAAATTGAGGTGTTACTTCATGATTCTCTTCAACTAAATATAGAGAATCATTCCACCCATCTCGAAATTGAGTAAAGGTCGAAAACTTCACTAATCCGCCAGCAGATACGTTTAGGTTTTGTAACGAGGTTTTTTCGATAGTCCTATACAACCAAATCGTTTGGGGATAGAAGGTCGTATTCTCTTCAGTGGTGATAAAAAACTCGACCTTACCGGAGTTATTAGGACGCCATCTTGCAGGAATATCTACCCAGTAGCCGGGGAGATCAGGAACAATCTTTGTTTGAGAGTAGCCAGTTAATTCAAAGAAGATATTTAAACCACCCATTGATAATTTGGCGTAGGCGTTGGCGTGTACTCTCAATACGGTCAGATATTCGTAACCAGAGTCTGCATGTTCTATGACAAAACTGGCATTGCGACTTCTGGCTCTGCCCCCATCCACTACTTCACATGTTTCAGGGCAGTTTTGGTAGCTTAATTCTCGTACTTCAGTGGCGAATCCACCATCGGCTTGCATGGTAAATTCGTATTGGAATTTAGTCTCGTCCTCTTCGTCTCCAATATTTAGTGTGTCAACCAATTCATAGCCTTCTAAATACGGCAGAATCGAGGGCTGATGCACTACATCTTTGGCGTCAGTCAGTGACCAGTCGGCTTGGGTGACGATTTGCGTTCCGGTGGCGGAGGCGACGGTATGCTGGGGGAGGTCTATTTCAAAACGGGCCAGTTCTTCGCCAAAGACACCTGCTTCCTGCAACATGGGGAGGCCGCGCACATCGGGATAAATGGCAAAATAATCGGGGCGATATTGATGATGGGCCATTGTTTCGTAAATCGCACCCGGCCCTTGCCACCATGCGGCGGCGGCATCGGGAGTGGTGAGGCCGACGACATCATAAACCTTACGATTGCCGATATAGGCCATCACGCCGACATCATGCACGCCGACCCGCGCATCTTCGGGGAGATTTTGGTCTACCCAACGGGCCATTGCCAACTGCTGGTCATGCACGACGCCGATGTTGTCGTGATAGCGTCCGGCAAAGTCGAGGGTGGTGTTGGCTTGGAAGAACAAAATAATCGCGGCAATGGTAATCATCCAGCGGCGGTTGACCACGCCAATCGAAATGAAGCCGAATAACATGGACCCCGCCAGCGGAAACAAAAGGGCCATCATGGGGAGTTGATAGCGTTTAAAGTGCCAGAAGGCGGTGTCGAGGGTGGAAATAGCTGCACTGAGAAGCAAAATCCACACGACGGCTAGGACAGCGGGGCGGAGTTCCTTTTTGCGGAGGCTGGTACGCAGGGAAACAAAAATCGCCAGCATCGCCAGAAACGCTACGATGATGGTTACGTAAACGCCGTCTACATCACTCGCACCAAAGACCAACTCACCCAACATCCGCACCCATTGGTCAAATACTTTGCTGATGCGTTCATCCAACGGGATGGTGACATCATAGAGGATAGATTTGGCTTGGTTGCCGCTGGCAGAAACCGAACCCGTCATCACAAAATTGACTAGCGGTTGGATATAGATGGCGAAGAAGGGCAGAAAATCCAACCACTTAAATTGCTTGGCGCGGCGGCTGCGGAATAACAAAATCAGGGTCAGCGAGAGGGCAATAATCAGGCCTTCGGGACGGGTGAGGGCGGCGAATGCTCCGGCCCATGCGATATGTTTGGGGTTGCCGCGCTGATAGGTGTAGAGGCTCAGTAGCACCGCCAGCACAAACAGCATCGTTTCCATGCCGCTGACAGATGCCCAGACCATCGCTCCGGTCACGATATAGGCCAATGTGATGAGGAGGGCAATCCACCACAAGGCTTGATGTTCGCCGCCCTGCTCAAATAGCGGGTCGAGGGGGCGTTTGGCGACAGGCGATTCCATCATCAGGCGGAAAATGAGCCATGCGCTCAACAAAAAGCTAAGTGAGCCAATGGCGACAGCCCAATAGGTCAATGAGAGGCCATCCAAGCCGAATAGATAGCCGATGGCGAGCAGGGGGGTATATAAAAGGCTGGTCGCGCCGGAAGTGGGGTCGTCACCCGGATTGTAGACATAGGGTTCGCCGGATGCCATCTGACGCGCATATTGGAAATGAATATAGGTGTCATCAAGGGGCATCAGCAGCGGGCCATTGCTTGCCGCCAAACCCAATGAGAGGTAGAGCAAAGAGACGATGCCGACGGCAAGGCAGATCATGAGCCATGCCGTCAGATCGCGTGACCATTTCAACTTATTCGATTTCATGATCCTCGTAAATTCGCCAGCCGACTTCAGCGGTATTCATCTCTGACAATTTTTCGGTCGGGATTTGCATCAGCGTGCCATTGGCTTCAACGGCGATGCTGCCATCGGGCAAAATCGCATACCCCTCGGCTTGGGCGATGCGGCCTTTGTCTTTGGTGACAATCCCTCGAAATAAAATCTCGGTATTGAGTGGGACGGACAAGCGGTATTTGATTTCCATCTTGGCAGTCATCATGAGGCGTTCCAAATTGGAGGCCAAGACCGCCCGCCCCATTGTTTCATCCAAGATGGTGGCGATGATGCCGCCGTGTGTGATGCCGGGGTAGCCTTGATAGGGATCGGTGAAGGTCAAGCGCAGTTCGACTTGATTATCCCCCACCGAATAGAAACGGCTTTTTAGGCCAATCGGATTGGACACCCCGCAGACAAAACACATTTGCGAACTGGGTTGTAATTCGTGACGATGATCTAGTTCATCGGCGTGATGATGCTCGGACATGGGTCTCCCTAATTCTTTAAGTAGCCACCCGCGAAGGTATCAATCATCAATTCGACATCGGGACTCAGCGGATAGAGGACAGGGCAGGTGCAGCCATATTGACAGTATTCGCGCACCTTGGCCTTGACCTCATCGGGTGTGCCGCTGGCGGTGACGGCCTGTACCACATCATCGGGGACGAGGGTCATGGCGTTTTCGATTTCTTCTTCGGTGGCGGGCCACTTTAGCACCTGATGAATTTCGTCCAATAATTCTTGGCGCACACCGCTGGCCTTCATTAGATGGGGCTGCTGACCGAGATATTGGGTGACCAATTTACGGGCCGAATTGAGGGCACGTTTGCGGTCACGGTCTACGGAGCAAATCACCAATTGGGGACGATCAATATCATCCAGCTTGCGGCCTGCCAGCTTGGCGCCCTGTTCAATCATTTCCAGCGCCTTGATGTTATATTGCGGCGAGACCATGTAATTTAACAGTACCCCGTCGGCGATTTCCCCACTGAGGGCCAACATTTTGTCGCCGGTTGCGCCGATGTAGATGGGGACGTGGCGGGGTTCGCGGCGACCATGCACCACGTCGAGTTCGATGCCTTCGACGTTGACAAATTCGCCGTGAAAGGTGACACGCTTCATATTGAGCAGGTCGCGGGTGACGGTCACGTATTCACGCATTGCCAAGAGGGGCTTGCGGCGTTCGATACCGACATTGGCGGCTAATGGATCCCACCACGCGCCGATGCCACAGATGATGCGATTGGGGGCGAGGTCATCCAGCGTCAAAAAGGTGGCGGCATGGAGGGCGACGTTGCGCGTCCAGTTGTTGACTACCCCCGACCCAATGTGGATGCGGTCGGTGTGCGCGGCGAAGGCGGCCATTGGGACAATCGCGTCACGCACAAGGCGGCTTTCGGCTTGCCAAACGGCTTCAAAGCCTTTTTTCTCGGCATATTTTACTAATTGAATACCCTGCTGAATGCTGTGGGCATCTTGCAAATAAAGGGCTGCACGGTCAGTCATGATTTATTTCTCCATGTCAATAAAAAAGGGCGGGTTTTTGAACACACCGCCCTTAGATTATATCCGGTTTTGGGCTATTGAGACGCGGACGTAGAAAACAATGCACACGGGGCTAAAGCCGCCGTGCTGAATTTAGCAAAAATCAGCCAGCATAAGGACATCCGTGATCCATATTCCCGAAGAGGAGTTTTGCTAATTTCCCAAATAAAAAGGGGCGGGTTTGGGTGTGCCGCCCTTTGATTATATCCGTTAGCCTTCGATCACCTGTTGTAATTGGAAGTCAATCACGGGGATGCTGTATTTGGATGCCAGCCGGACGTATTCCTCCAAATCGGGCGGGGTGTCTACATCTAAGGATAGGCGCTCGGATTCGTAGACCTCGACGGTTGCACCTGCCAGTTCTGCCGCCGCGATATGGCGCTGGAAACTGCCTGTGCCATAACTATAGGCGATGAGGCCGGGGGGGTGGACAAAAAGGGCATTGGTGCCATCTTTGGCCGTGTCCGGTGCAATGACCATCGTGGCAGGAAAGCGGCCTAGATGGACGATTTGTTCAATATCTTCGGCGGTTACCAACGGGATGTCACTGGGTAGGATGAGCATGGCCTCGCCGCCCCATGTATGAATTAATTTGGAAGCCCGCATCAGGGCCGGGTTGAGTTCCGGTTGGCCGCTTTCTTGCACGGTATAAACACCGAGATCGCGTGCAATGGAAAGCACTTTGGTATCACGACTAATCACCAGAATATTGCTGATGCAGGTCAAACTTTTAAGCAATTGGATATTGTGTAGTAACATGCCGAGCGAGAGTTTTTCGCGCTGTGCAGGAGATAAGACAGGCGCAAGACGACTTTTGCCCCGCACCAACGGTTTGACTGGGAGTACGGCCCATGTTTTCACAAACTAATTCCCTCCAATATCCCATTTCAGGATTTCGCCGGCCAGACGTTCTCGATCTTCAATCGTCTCCATTAGCGTCTGAGTCACCACTAGAGACAGGGCAGGAGCGATGTTGGTTAGCTCCTCGACGGTGTTACTATCGGCGGTATCCATGACTAATCCATCAATCAGGCCCGCATAATAGGCCGCGATACCTAGCACTGAGGCGTCCATATTTAGTTCATGCATCAACTTGGCGGCTGGCCCTTTGACAGCTTTTCCCCCGATTAAAGGGCTAACCGCTATACATGGAACTTGGCGTGCTTGAAGCGCCTCGCGCATTCCACCTAACCTTAAAATAGGCTCAACTGAAAGCAGGGGGTTAGAAGGGCAGATGACAACTAGATCGGCAAGGCGGATTGCATCCAATGCCATTTTGGTTGCTTGCGCTTCCCCCTCTCCCTTATAGGATAACCCAACTACGGTCGGTTGCCACCGAAATTTCACAAAATATTCCTGAAATTCCAACGTTCCATATTCTTGAGTATGCACCAACGTGGCAAAAGGGTCGTCGGTGGCGGGCAAGATGGTGTGTTGGATGCCTAATGCCTGCGCTAATTGGCGGGTGACGTCGGTTAACGATTGTCCATTGTTGAGCGCATCGGTGCGGACAAAATGGGTGGCAAGGTCACGATCCCCTAGACGAAACCAAGGGGCCGCCCCATAACACTCCAACATCTCGAAATTTTGGAAGGTATCGCCGTTGATGCCCCACCCCGTTATGGGGTTGGCAATTTCGCCGAGGGTGTACATCACGGTGTCGAGGTCGGGGGAGATGTGCAGACCACGATGCACAAAATCATCGCCCGTGTTAACGATCACGGTGAGGTGACCGGGGGGTAAGATCCGCGCTAGGCCATGCGCCAATTTCGCGCCGCCTACGCCACCCGCTAATGCCACAACCTTGGGGGGGTCATTTTTTAACGCCATAAGACTCGCGTTTCTAGTGCTGCGCGGGTTCGTGTCCGCGTTTGGGCTGGATAACCCAATGTAATTAAGGCCTGCGGCTCCCAATCTAGTGGGAGTTCAAGAGAATCGCGTACCACATTTGGGCAAAATAAGGGGGCACACATCCAACATGCGCCTAAGCCAGCCGCATGAGCCGCCAGCAGGAGATTTTGCCCGGCCATCGCAACACTTTGCACCGCCATGATGCGTTCGGCCTCGCTACGTTTGGCATCGGGATAACGATCCATATCTGCCATAGTTAAACACAAAACAATGGCTGCCGATGCGCCAATAATTCGGGTGGTAGATCGTCCGGTATCGGCGGCAATGATTGCTTCGGCGACACCATCGGCCTCTAAATCTTTACGCAATTGGTGGGCCATTTGGTTCGCTAGATGTTCCTTACGAGCCGGGTTACGCACGACGGCAAAACGCCAAGGCTGGCGGTTGTGGGCCGAGGGTGACCAGATGGCGGTTTCTAATAATTCGCGCAATAAGTCGTCGGCAATCGGGCGATTTTCGTAGACACGCACCGAACGACGGCTTTTGGCAAGCGCGGCAAATTCTCGAAACTGTTCTAACATTAGCGATATAAGTCCATATCGGGCGGGCGAATCATATCGGTTGCGTGACCGGACGCGGCATAGGTGGGCCATTGCAAGCCGCGCACCAAAATGACAGGCTGGCCTTCATCGGCTTCACCTGTCAATAAACCTGCTGCGGCTGCCAGTTGATCGGCAAAGGCGGTGACGGTGGCCTTGAGTTCGCGCCCAAATAAATCGTGATAGCCGCGCTGATCTAATAGGGATGGGATGCCGCTGATGCCGATGGCGACATTGACATTGCCCAAACGGAAAGGCCGTCCGTGTGTATCACTGATGACGACACCGGGGCAGATGCCGGTGCGCTGTTCAAGGGTATGGGCCAAATCATCGGCGGCGGCATCGGGATTTTCGGGCAGGAGCAAGATCAGATCGTGGCCCAAGCTGCCGGTGTTGGATTGGTCAATGCCCGCGTTGGCGGAGGTAAAACCGAGCTTGTGGCGCACAATTAGGACGTTGGGCGCGGCACGGGATACGCCGACGGACTCACGCAGGGCCACCTCGACCATACGGGGGTCTTTGAGGGTTTTTTCGCCCAATGAGATGGCCTCTGGGGAGGGAGTGATTTCACGCAAGTCCACAAAACGATTTTGCGATTTGGACACAATCTTGGACGACACGACGAGAATATCCCCGGCGGTCAACGTCAAATTAGCTCGCGTTAGGGCGGCTAAGATGATGGCGGCGAGATCATCCCCGGGTTGAATCATCGGGATGTGGGGCAGGGCGATTAAATTCAGTTCAGTTGTGGGCATGGATGTTATTCCGCAGCGATGCCAGTAATATGGATACCCGCGCCTTTGACACTATATTTCTTATTGATATACATCAGCACAGGGGTCAAAGCCTCAGCCGCGACCGCATTGGCGAGTGGGCCAGCATCAATGCCACGCATCCCAGCGGCTTCGACCAAGTGAATGACATCGGCTTTGGCTTGGTCGTCATCACCTGTTACCAGCACATCGCAGGCGACTTCATGCTCTAATTTTTTGAGATGGGCGGCGCTGACGTTTTGGAAGGCCGATACGACCTTGACCCCATCACCGACAATGGCCTGTGTTTCGAGCGCGGCGGCTTGGCCTGCGGGGACAAATACACGGCGAATGTCGGGCGGCTGCATGGGGACGGTGACATCTACTAGCACCTTGCCCTGCACTTGGCTACGCACGCTTTCGAGAGTGGATTTGTGCGCATCATAGGGGACAGTCAGCACCACAATATCGGCACGGGTGGCGGCTTCTTGGTTATGAGCGCCTTCGATCAGGGCTTCGCCGAGGATTTCATTAAATTCCGCCGCTTTGCTTTTGGCACGTTCGGCATCACGTGAGCCGATAATGACACGATAGCCGCTTTGTGCCCATCGCATCGCCAAGCCAGAGCCTTCTTTACCTGTTCCACCTAATACGGCAACGGTTACCATCATCTTGTCGTCGTTCACGTCAATGAGTCCTTACAAAATTTGAAATTATCTCGATAGAGTAACCTAATTTTTGATGTTGGTACAGTCTGCCGTCAAGCCCAATTTATTCGATGAACGACAATCCAAAAAAAACTATGGCAGATTTAGGCCCTTCAGGACTAAAATCATGCATACTAAATTTTTGACAGCGTTATCGGAGATAGACCCCCATGCAAACCCATCTTAAAGGGCGCGATATGATCACCATTCAGGAATGGACGCGCTCCGAAGTAGATACGATTTTTGAATTGGCCTTCGACTTGAAACGCAAACGGGCAGTGGGTGAATCTCATGCCTATCTGCGTGACAAAGCCCTTGCGATGCTGTTTTTCTTCACCAGCACCCGGACTCGTGGAAGTTTTGAGGCAGGCATGGCGCAATTGGGCGGTCATGCGGCGTTTATTGACAGTGTAACCACCCAAATTTCACATGGGGACACGGCCAAAGAAATCGGCGAGATTTTTGGGCGCTATTTTGATGGTATCGCGATTCGTCAATGCGACTGGGATTTTGGCAACAACTATATCCGCGAAGTTGCCGCCGCCAGCCGCGTGCCCATTTTGAATATGCAGTGCGATGTGTATCACCCCTTCCAAGCACTGGCCGACATGATGACCATTCAGGAATATTTTGGGCGTGAAAGCCTGAAGGGCAAGACCATCAATGTCAGTTGGGCGTATGCCGCCAGCTATCAGAAACCGATCAGCGTGCCGCAAAGCCTGATTCTGTTGATGACCCGCTATGGGATGAATGTGCGCCTGACCCATCCACCAGAATACAAACTGATGCCGGATATTTTGGAACAGGCTCAAGAAAATGCCCGCCGTAGTCATGGTAGTTTTGAGATTGGGCATGATTTTGATGCGGGCTTCAAGGGTGCGGATATTCTGTATCCCAAGAGTTGGGGTGCTTTGTTGACGACCACCGACAATGCCGAAAGCGCCCGCATCGGCAAGCAATATACCAATTGGATTACCGACGAACGCCGTATGGCCCTCGCCAACGAAGATGCCATTTATATGCACTGTCTACCCGCCGACCGCAATATCGAAGTGACCGATGGCGTGATTGATGGCCCACAGAGTGTGGTCTATGATGAAGCCGAAAATCGCCTACACGCCCAAAAAGCGGTGATGGCATTGACGATGGGTTAAGCATAGAATTAAATTCACCATCATTTTCAAAGTAGAGGCAACCCTTTGGTTTTTGATTAAAAGGTGGCCTCTCTTTGTGTCTTTGAATTTAAAAAAGGAAATAATTGACCTATGGCAAGCAAAACCGCAGTAGTGGCGATTGGCGGCAATTCGCTGATATTAGACAAAAATCGTCCAGACGTGGGGCATCAATGGGAAGCGGTGCATGAAACCTGCCAACATATTGCCGCCATGATTGAAGAAGGTTGGAATGTGGTCGTTACGCATGGCAACGGCCCACAGGTCGGCTTTATTTTGCGGCGGAATGAATTGGCGGCCCATGAAGTCCATACCACCCCGCTGGATTTGATTGGGGCGGATACACAGGGTGCGATTGGGTATATGCTGCAACAGGGCTTGATTAATGCGCTTCATGCCCGCCATATTCAGCGCGGCGTGGTGACGATTGTGACACAGGTTCTGGTGAACAAAGATGACCCCGGTTTTCAGAATCCTACCAAACCGATTGGCGGCTTTTTGGAAGAAAACACTGCCCGCAAATTTGAGGCGGAGGGGTGGCAAGTGGTCGAGGATGCGGGTCGAGGTTGGCGGCGCGTGATTGCTTCACCACTGCCGTTGGAAATCGTGGAACTTAATGCGATCCAAAGTTTGATTGAAACAGGCTTTGTTGTCATTGCCTGCGGTGGGGGTGGGATTCCGGTCATTCGCACCGATGACGGGGTATTAAAGGGTGCGCCGCCGTCAGTGATTGATAAAGACCGCGCTTCGAGTTTGCTGGCTTCGCATATGAAAGCCGACTTGTTTATCATTTCGACGGGGGTGGAGCAGGTGGCGATTAAATTTAATACGCCCCAACAGCGAAACCTTGAACGGATGACGGTGGCCCAAGCCAAAGAATATATGGCGGCGGGGGAATTTGCAGAAGGCAGCATGAAGCCCAAGATTCAGGCCGCGATTCGATTTTTGGAGCGCGGTGGTCAACAAGCCTTAATCACTGACCCGCCGAATATTTTGCGGGCATTGCGGGGAGAGACGGGGACATGGATTCTGCCAGATTAAACAAACGCCTACCGCATATCACCGGGTTGCAATGTGTGATTTGCGGGGCGATGTATACCGTTGATGAGGTGATGTATACCTGCCCGAAATGTGGGCCAGTGGGAACGCTGGATGTGCTGTATCGGGACGGGGCGCATCGGCATGAGGCGGAGGCGGGGTTGTTGACGATGTGGCAGCAACCTGACCTTTTGCCCGTATTGCCACCCGCCGGATTGCAGAAATTTGGGGGTACGACCCTGCTTGGGCCGGAATCGCTGGCAAAGCTGGCTGAGGAAGTCGGGGTTGCCGAACTGTATATTAAACATGACGGCCTCAATATGACGGGGTCGCTTAAAGACCGGGCCAGCGCGATGGTGGTGGCACACGCGGTGCAAAATCTGGGGCGACAGGTGATTGCTACAGCTAGTACGGGCAATGCCGCCGCTGCACTGGCTGGTGTGTGTGCGAGTGTGCCGGGAGCGCAGGCAGTGATCTTTGCACCTGCTAGCGCACCGGAAGGCAAGATCGCGCAGATGGTGGTGTTTGGGGCGAACGTCATTTTGGTCAATGCCGACTATGACACGGCGTTTGACCTATGCGGCGCGGCCTGTGATGAGTTTGGTTGGTACAATCGCAGTACAGGGATTAATCCATTTACCTCGGAAGGCAAAAAGACTGTTTCGCTGGAAATCGCTATGCAACTCAAGTATCAATTGCCGGACGTGATGGTTGTTTCGGTGGGGGATGGCAGCATCATCGGTGGGGTGCATAAGGGTTTAGTGGATATGCAGCGACAGGGGTGGATTGACAAAATGCCACGCCTTATCGGGGTGCAAGCCGCTGGTAGTGACGCGCTGGTGTATGGGTGGGAGAATCAGCTATCCGCCGCTGAGATGCAAGACCGACCCGCCAATACCATCGCGGATAGTATCAGCAGTCGGTTGCCGCGTGATCGGGCCAAAGCATTACGGGCCGTTCGTCAAAGCAATGGCGCGTTTATCCGCGTGACGGATGAGCAGATTTTGGCAGCGATTCCGACATTGGCACGGGGCAGTGGGGTCTTTGCTGAACCGGCAGCGGCGGCAACCTTCGCGGCATTAAAACCCGCATTGGCAGCAGGATGCATCCAAAAACATGAACGGGTGTTGTTGTTGGTGACGGGGACGGGTTTGAAAGATGTACGTTCGGCGATGCAGAGTGTCAGCTTGGAAAAACCGCCGGTCGTTGCGCCATCATTAGACGCGGTGCGAGATCAAGTCAAAAACTGGCAAATCGCTCAGGTTGGCAGCATAATTAACGGATCATTTGATCACTAGGAAGTGGTTTTCGCATGAATACAGCACCGCTGAATATAGCAGCGCCCGTTTTGTCCATTGTTGCTCCGGTATATAACGAGGAAGGCAATATTCCCCGCCTATATGCCGAAGTCAAGCGTGTGATGGAGCAATTTGACAGTACGTGGGAACTGGTACTGGTCAACGATGGCAGCCGTGATAATTCCCTGCAAGAAATGATGGCGGTACATGACGCCGACCCGCGAGTACGGATTGTCAATTTTGCGCGGAATTTTGGACACCAAACGGCGGTGACGGCAGGCATGGATTTTGCTGCTGGGGATGCGGTGGTGCTGATTGATGCTGATTTGCAAGACCCCCCGGAAGTCATTTTGAAATTGGTGGAAAAATGGCGCGAAGGGTATCAGGTGGTATATGCGGTGCGGGCCGAACGGCGGGGCGAAAGTCGCTTCAAAATTTGGACGGCCAAGATGTTTTATCGCCTAATCTACCGCATCACGGATGTGGATATTCCGCTGGATACAGGTGATTTTCGCTTGATGGATCGGCGGGTGGTGAATGCGGTTAGTCAGATGCGCGAACATAATCGGTTTATCCGAGGGCTGACCAGTTGGGTCGGGTTTAAGCAGACGGGTGTCGAATATGTTCGGCAGGCCCGCGAAATCGGCGAGACCAAGTATCCGCTGCGTAAAATGCTGCGGTTGGCGATTGATGCCATCACTGGATTTAGCTTTTTCCCGCTACAGGTCGCCATTTATTTCAGTTTTGTGCTAGGTGTACTGGCAGTATTGGCGCTGCCATTGGTGGCGTTCTTGCGGCTGGCGACGAGCGATGCATTTTTGGAGGGGCAGGCCACAACCCTTTCGGTGGTATTGATTTTGAGCGCCTTCCAATTTTTCTTTTTTTTCGTTATGGGGCAGTATATCGCCCGAATATATGATGAAACACGAGGAAGGCCGCTGTATGTGGTGGCGGATACCTATGGAATAGAGATGGAAAAACGCACCATCCCGGCGCGGGTAGTGGCTGAAGTGCGACCTAATCGCAGCCCGAATGCGAATGCGGCAGAACATCAGACTGAACTTGAGGAGGGAAGCCATGCCACCGTCTGATCCCACCCCAACTGACGATAAGACACGGGTTGAACTCTATCAGCATTTGGTGATGGAGTATGAAAAATTAGACGAGCAGATTGATACGCTGCTGATGCGGAATAATGGACATACGGAAGGTATGCCGGATGCGGATTATCGCACGTATCGGGAATTGGCTGAACGGCGCGATGAAGTCCACAATCAAATATTAGTTTTGGAAAAAAAGTTATTGGACGATGAGAAGTAGCAGGCGTTTATTAATCCCCACAGAAAAGCAGGCAAAAAGCTATGATTACTGGCCCAACCTTTGAAGAAATGCTGCATCCACAGAAAATTGACCCGCAGATTCGGGCTAAGGCGTTGCGGATGCGGACAGAAGACCCCCTTGACCCGATCAACCTGTTTAATATCACATGGCGGGATGGCAACAATGAGGTTTACCATGTGGTGCTGCCACCGGAATTAACGGGTGTGGAAGCGCCGATTGTGATGTTATATGGCAAAGAATTTCCCAGTGGTAGCCACAAGGTTGGTGCGGCGTATTCTGTGCTGATTGAAAAAGAATTGTTTGGCGAAGTTGACCCGAATGTTCATACGCTGGTGTGGCCCTCGACAGGCAATTATGGCATCGGCGGGGCGTGGGTTGGCTGCCGGATGGGATGCCGCAGTATTGTGGTGTTGCCCGCCGGGATGAGCGAAGAACGCTTTCAACTGATTGAAAGCTATGGGGCAGAGATTATTCGCACCGTCGGTTCGGAAAGCAACGTCAAGGAAATCTATGATAAGACATGGGAACTGCGCCAAGACCCGAATGTGCGGATTTTGAATCAGTTTGAGGTCATGGGGAACTATCGTTTCCATTATCATGTGACGGGCAACACGATTGTTGAGTTGGCACAGGAATTGGCGGCCAAAGGTATCGGTGATGGGACGGCAGCGGCCTTTGTTAGCTCGATGGGTAGCTCTGGCACAATCGCGGCGGGGGATCGGCTTAAGCAAGCATTTCCGCAACACAAGATTGTTGGGCTTGAACCCATTCAATGCCCGACACTGTTTAATAATGGCTATGGGACACATGAGATTCAGGGGATTGGCGACAAGCATGTGACGTGGATTCACAATACTTGGAATATGGACGCCATGATCTGCATTGACGATATGGAATCGCTGCGTGGCTTGCAACTGTTCGCGGATGAGGCGGGCTTGGATGTGTTGGTCAAGCGGTTTGGGATTCCATCCAGTACCATTGAAAAACTTACCCCAATATTTGGGATTAGCAGTATCTGTAATATTCTGGGGGCGATTAAAGCGGCCAAACATTATCGCTTTGGGCCGAATCAAGCCGTGTATACGATTGCTACCGATTCGATGTCACGCTATTACAGCACGATGGATTGGATGCGGAGCAAATATGGGGTGTTGGATGAAGCTGAGGCGGTCGGGGTGGTGCGCTCGATTTATCATGGGCAAAAGACGGATTGGATTCAGGATGGCACGGCGGAGGCTCGCACCCGCTGGCACAATCTGAAATATTATACATGGGTTGAGCAGCAGGGCCGGACGGTTGAAGAACTAGACGCCCAAAAAGACCCGGCATGGTGGGAAGGCCATCAACAGCGGATTCAAGAAATTGACGCGGTGTTGGTGGAATTTCGTCGGCAGCATGGGGTTGGATAGTCCGGTTGCATGAATCCTGAAGATGCAGTGCTGGTTGGTGTCGTCTCACGGAAACGCGATTTTGAGATTGCGCGTGACCAGCACTGGTATCGAATCCCCGCCAAACAAGCCCCGAATGGTATCACGGCGAAATATATTGCCCTCTTTTTTAGCAGCGCCAAGACTTTTGGTGAACAGGCCAGCACGATTGCGTATTATGCCGAAATCAGTGGTTATGAATTGGCACGGCGGCGCGATTTGCTGCCGGATGAATCACCCCATGCACGGGATGATGAGGAATACTACAAGCTCCAATTTCGGGAATTGATTGAACGCACCCCACCGATTGTCAACAAACCCAGACCCTACCGTTTCGCGTTTATCTATACCACATGGGATCGGTTTGAGCAGGCCCAACATATCCGTGATTTGTATAGTCAAGTTGACTATTTTGTGGATCGCGTGTTTCATGCTCTCAAACAAGGCGGGATCAACCCGCTAAGAAGTTGGGAGAGTGGAAAAATGAGCACCATACCAGAAATTGAATATCCCACAGGGGCACGGATTCGGGTGTTATGTGAAAATGGCAGTGTGACCGCTTCGACCAATCCGGCGGATAAACGCGAGGGCGAAGATTTTGTCTATTTGCAGCCACAGGATTATTTATCGGATGAGGATGTTCAGGAGAGCGCCCATCAAATCAGGGAGCGCGTTGAACGGTTGGGCGGGGCGAAGATGATTGATATTCCGGTAGAATTGTATTAGGGTGACGCTCAATTAAATCACGGGGCTAAAGCCGCCGTGCTGAATTTAGATTAACCTGCACTTTTATCAACTGGCTTTTTGAACGCCCTATTGAGAGAAAAAAGAAAATCATGCTTATTATCAATGCGACGCTTGTGACCTTGACCGACAGCGGCCTATTGGAAAACCACGCGGTCTATATTGAAGGCGACAAAATTAAGGTGATTGGGCCATCGGCGACATTGCAGGCTCAATATCCTGATGTCGAAACGATAGATGCGGATGGTAGTTTGTTGATGCCGGGGAGCATTTGCGCCCATACCCATTTTTATGGGGCGTATGCACGTGGGATGGCGATTCCCGGCCCGGCACCCAAAGATTTTCCCGAAATTTTGCAGCGGCTATGGTGGCCCCTCGATAAAGCGCTGGATGCAGATGCGGTGCGCATGAGCGCGTTGGTGTGTTTGGTAGACGCGGTTAAACATGGCACGACAACGCTGATTGACCATCATGCCAGCCCTAACCATATTGACGGGTCACTGGACATCATTGCCGACGCGGTGGAACAGGCTGGGGTGCGGGCCGTGCTGTGTTATGAGGTCACGGATCGGGATGGTGAGGCGAAAACGCAGGCCGGGATTGCTGAAAATGTGCGCTTCCTCAAGGCGGCAAAAAATCGTCCAATGGTATCGGCGACGTTTGGCCTACACGCCAGCCTAACCCTATCGGAAAAAACGCTGGCGGATTGTGTCAATGCAGCGCAGGGCTTAGATACAGGTTTCCATATTCATGTGGCGGAACATGAGGCGGATGAATGGGACAGCCTGCAAAAATATGGCAAGCCGGTGGTGCGCCGCCTGCATGACGCGGGAATTTTAGGGCCAAAGACAATCGTGGCCCATGCGGTGCATTGCGATCCGTGGGAACTCGAAATTTTGCGGGACACGGGGACGTGGGTTAGCCATCAGCCGCGCAGCAATATGAATAACGCGGTGGGGGCGGCGCAAATTGACGCGATGTTGGCCGCTGACATGAATCTATGTTTGGGGAATGATGGGTTCTCGAACAATATGTGGGCCGATTGGAAAACCGCCTATCTGCTGCAAAAGGTGACGTATGGTGACCCGCGCCGCGCCCCCGGCGATGGTATTGCGAAGATGGCACTCGTCAATAATGCGCGGTTGGCTTCGCTGTTCTTCCCCGGCCAGAACATCGGCAAGATTGAAGTCGGTGGGGCGGCGGATTTGATGGTGGTGGATTATCGGCCCTATACGCCTTTGTCCGCAGGCAACCTGCCCTGGCATATTCTGTTTGGATTTGAGGCTTCGATGGTGCGGACGACTATCGCGGCGGGGAAGGTGTTGATGCGAGACCGCAAGCTATTGACGCTGGATGAAAAGGCGATTATGGCTGAGGCGAAAGCCCTTGCTCCGGCGGTATGGGCAAGATATGAGCAGTTTGCACGGGCGACGTTGTAGTATCTATAGCGGTTTCCAGTAGATTGAGCTATTCAAACACGGGGCTAAAGCCGCCGTGCTGAATCTAGCGTGACAAGTAGATCAGACAACATACAAACCACTGTAGGGTTGCGGGGATAAATTCGCCACGTTGGACCTAGCTTGAGGATATAAAAACTGCCCCTTTGAGCGAATCATTGGGGCAGTTGGTTTTTGAGGTATGGCTAGTCGGTCAGCACCGTCAGATCGAAGGCGTCTATCGAGATTGTGCCGTCAATCGCCACAATCTTGAGGGTGTGCGGGCCGGGTTCAAGGTAGGAAACCACTGACCGCCGATCAAAGAGGGGTTGAGTGATGCCGCCGGGGATAATGACCGTGCGAACGGCTATATCGTCCACGACAATCGTGAAGACCCCCGGTTCGGGCGTTTCAAGATAGACCACTTCTAACGCTGTGCCCGTAAATTCGACGGTCAACGAGTTTTGCCCGGTCTTTTCGCCGAGGGCGGTTAGATAACGTTCACCACTGGCGTCGGGATTATTCACCGCTGTCCATTGTCCAACAGGGGTGACAAGGGGGTCGTCGGATTCAACCAGTCTTCGCTCGGTGGCAAGGGAGGGGCTCGCCTCTGGTGTGGCCTCGAGTTCTGCGCCATTTGTGCCTGCCTCACCCCCGCCGCTGCGCCATGTAGCCGCAGTGATGGATGTCCCGATGGGTTGTCCGAGGCGCTGAAGGGAGTATTGACCGGAGTTCCATGTGAGGTCATTGCGACGGTAGAAGTAACCGTTGTTATAGACCAAGCCGAAACTATCCAGCAAATTAGAATCCCAGTCGCCGACCACAAAAGTTCCGTAGTCGTTGGCGCTAGGTGTTCCGATATATTGGGCGTAGCTAAAGGCGGAATTGACCGTTGTTGGGGGTACATTGGTGAAGGCGATATATGGCCCCCGACGGACAGCGACTGAATCTAGCCCATCACCATCGAAGTCACCCGCGCCAAATTGATGCACACCCGTAAAGCCCTGTGAATCGGGCAGCAGCACGCTGAGCCATTGGAAAGCCAAGGGGGGAGTCGCGCCGCTGGTGAAATTACAGGTGAAATACATGGCAAAGGCCGTGCCATAGGGCGGGAAATTGGCGCTA
Source organism: Anaerolineae bacterium (assembly GCA_041753455.1). Taxonomy (GTDB): domain Bacteria; phylum Chloroflexota; class Anaerolineae; order Aggregatilineales; family J027; genus CFX10. The sequence continues at coordinate 820,051 of JBGSUK010000011.1, forward strand.
TCTACGACACCGATGCAGTCATTGGGATAGGCGGCACTGAAACGGCCTGATACTGGAATACCATTTGGGCCGATCCAAATACCTGACCAATTGCCGGTTTGACCATAATCATTGGTGAAATAGAATGCACCCGCGTTAAATACCCCGGTTGTTCGTAAACCATCACCATTCCAGTCACCCATCACCCAACGACCGGTTGTAAAGGGCGAGCCGGTGTCGAAAACGGTGACGGCAGAACCCGGCGGCGAATCTTGAAGCGAGTGGAGGAGGGCGGCACGCGGTATGGCCGGATTAAACAAGGCGACCGTATCGGGTTGGCTAAACTCGTATGCCCCAATATCGGGCGCGGCTCCAAAATGGAGGAGATTCACAGTCGCGTTGGCGGCCCATGTCAGGGTGCGGTCGAGGGTAATGGTGTTATTGGGGAGGTCAATTGAAGAAATTCGGGCGACGGAACTGCCGATTAGGATAATGTCCGGAGCAATCATGCCGCCATAGCTGTCGGCAAAATAGTAGGCATCCCAAACTGGAACGACACTGCCTGTTCCACCTGATCGGGTGGCGGTTAGTGGGACGCCGCCATCAATAGCCGGAGAACCAGCGACTAGGGACAAATCAAACAGGCCAGCGCCCGGATCATAGGTGGCAAACATCGGATTGCCTTCCCGATTGCCATAAAAATAGGTGGGATAGCGGGCCTGCCAGAAGGCGACGTTCCCCGACCCGACCCCATCCATATAAATGGGGCACTCAGTTCCACCCTGCCCATTTTGGTTGATGGCGTTTTGGCAGGAGGTGGCACGTGGGTTTTCAATCAGGTTGCCAGCAAAGGTGGTTCGACCATGCGGCGGGGTATTGGATGAACCCGTGACCTCGATATTGATATGGTTGACATTGCCGTCGGCATGGGTCAAATTGCCATAGATGATATTGTTTTTGACCACTGTGTCGTGTAGTTCTAGGCCGAGGCCGTGATTACTTATGGTCAGGCCGTGTCCACGATATTGAAAACGATCGAGGCCATTGTAGACAATCGTGTTGTTATAGATATGCGTTTGGTAATCGCGTAGGGCATAACCATTGCCGAATACGGTGATAATCAGACCGAAGTGGTCGTTATTCCGCATGACGTTGCGGCGAATAATGGAGGCCGCCGCAGTGGATTCGATGCCGAGGCCACCGTGATCGTATTGCGAGTTATTGGAGCGAATAAACTGATTATTTTCGATGAGGTTACGATAGGCGACCCATTCTGTCCCAGCGGGTTCACCACCGGGGTTGGAAAACCAGCCGACATAGATGCCTTTTTGCCAATCGTTGTAGAAGGTGTTGCCACGAATGACATTCAAGGACGCATTCAGGATAATGCAACCCTGTGCGCCATAGGTAAAGGTGTTGTTCTCGATGACGTTGTAGATGCCGCGTGTGAAGTTGTTGTTGCCATGAATCCCGATATGGTTGCCTTCGCTATCGCCATCCTGATAACGACCCCAACGATCCAGCACTGAGTTTGAGATGCTGTTGTTGTTGCTGTTGCGAATATCAATGCCCCAGAAATTGCGCTGCATACTGGTGGGGTAGTTGGGGTTCATAAACTGCATATTCTGCATGGTGATGTAGTCACTGTTTTCGATGAGTGACCAAGATACCCAAGGTTCTTCCACACGAATGCCGTCAAAGGTGATATAGCGGCGATTGACCAAGAGGATATTGTAGAGGCGGGCGCTGCTGTTTTGACCATCAATGATCGGCAATTCGCCCGGATAGGCCTTGTAGGTAATGGGAAGTCCCACTTGACCAGAGTTGGAAGGGGTGACCTGTTCGACATAGGTGCCGCCGCGAATCCACACCGTATCACCCGCGACGACACGACCGGCTGCATATTGGATGGTACGCCAAGGCTGGCCTACTGTGCCGGGCCAACCGTTGTTGCCGTTGGTGGCGACATAATATTGATTGCCTGATGTTTGGGCCGGGGCAGGGGTGCCGATTGGATCATCTACCCATTGGGCAGGTGTGTCCCCGTCATTCGTATTTGATGCCGTAAGCGCGGCCTCAGACTGATGTGTCGGAGAGGCGGCGGCGGCAAACCCTATAACGGCTATGACAAAGCCTATCCCAACAATCCGTTTTATTGAAATCAAATCATCCCTCCGCTAAAAGAACGCTGACCATGCAGAGCGTTAGTGCCATAAGATAGAATTAACACGGTAGGTCTCTTTACATTATTCACAATTGTTTGATGGAACACCATAGGCCTATCGGTTCAATGTGAAATTTCTAATCTTCGTCAATGATTTGTAAAAAAAGACACAACCGCATCACCAAGACATTTTATGATATTCGGGAACAGATGTTGAGGGGGAGGTTGTCAAAATTTCCGAACAAGAGGGGTGAGGGGACGCTAATATGTACACACGGGGCTAAAGCCACCGTGCTGAATTTAGCAAGGGTTACAGACGAGCTGATATTATACGTTTTGGCTCATAGTTCCATATCATAGAGGGTGCGGCGATCCCAACCGGATTCTTGGGCAACGGCTTTGACGGCGGCACTGCGTTTTTCACCCTGAGCGAGACGGCCTGCTAAGACAGCACGCACCCGCGCTTCATCCCATAATTCTGGCACGCCTTCTTCGACATAACCCGCGACTAGCAGGGTAATTTCACCACGCGGCGGGGTTTCCAGAAAGTGCTGGATGAGTTCGGTTAGGCTGCCACGCAAAATTTGCTCATAGAGTTTGGTCAGTTCACGGGCGACGACGGCGGGACGCTCTTCGAAAATCTCCAACATCACGGCTAGGGTTTTGGTGAGGCGGTTGGGGCTTTCATAAAAAACCATCGTGCGGCGCTCGGTGGAAAGGTCTTCGATATATTGGCGCAGTTGGGTGGTTTTGCGCGGGGGGAAGCCGAGGTAGAGATAGCTATCGGTGGGCAGACCGGAAGCGACAAGGGCAGTGGTGGCGGCATTGGCACCGGGCAACGGGATGACATTGATGCCCATCGAGATGGCGGCCTGTACCAATTCATAGCCGGGGTCGGAGATGCCGGGTGTGCCCGCGTCGGAAATCAAGGCGACATCACCGCGCTGTAAGGTTTCGAGAATATCTCGCAGGCGGGTCAGCTTGTTATGTTCGTGATAGCTGATGAGGGGGGTTTTGATGTCGTAGTGATCCAACAAAATACGTGAGGTACGGGTGTCCTCGGCGGCGATGAGGGCGACTTCGCGCAGAATCCGCAGCGCACGCAGGGTCATATCTTCTAGGTTGCCAATGGGGGTGGGGACGATATAGAGATTGTGCATGGGTAGATTTTCGTAGGACATGGTTTAACTAAATGCTTGGCTAAAATTTGTGTGCTGACCCACCCATACCTCCCAATCGCCGGGTGCGGAATTTTGATTATTATGTGGAGCGAACGTTACTAATAATTCGGCGTTCTGTCAAGCCTGCAAGCAATCCGGCGCGGCCTTGTAAGGGAGGGCCGATGTGAATACGGGGGGTATGAGGTTCGTCGTTGGCCTCGATTTCGAAGCTATGAATTTGTTTGTCGTGGTCAGAGGAGCGCATTTTGAGGACGGTGATGGCGCGTTCGATGGCGCTGTCAATTTCCAGATAACGCAGCAAGACAATGCAATCTACGATGAACGACAGGCGGCCTTTTTCATCTACGGTGAAATCGGAGCGCATTTCTTCAGCGAGATAGAGACCCGTTAGTTGTTCGCGGCGGATGCCATTGATGACGCGGTTATAGATGTCGCGCAGTTCGTGGGTGTTGGTCGTTAGGCGGGTGAAATGGGTCAGGCTATCCAACGCGATACGCTGAATGTTATGGTCATGGATGCGGCGAATCAGGGCGCTTTCGGGACTGGCGAGGCTATGTATAAAGACCTCCGGCGAGGTGAATATGATATGCAGCAGGCCGGACGCCTCAAATGAACGTAAATCCCACCCTAAGGAGTCGGCATCACGATACAGTGATTCGGGAAATTCCTCAAAAGCGACCAGCAGGCCGGGTTGATTTTGGCGTAGGCCCTCGATCAAAAATTGAAAGGCGAAGGTTGTTTTGCCTGTGCCGGGAGCGCCACGCAGCAAAGTGGAGGATTCGGCAATGAAGCCGCCACTAAGCATTTCGTCGAGCGAAGGAATACCGCTGCTGATACGGTTCATGAGATACCTCTATTGGTAGGAGCGTGTCTGGACAAATTCGACGATTGCTACGTTGTCGGAACAGGTTTCGCCAGTCGTCACAAAAATAAAATCGGAAATCGGTACCCCGGTGGAATTGAGCAGTTGAACCGAAACTTGGAAGCGGCGAGGGGTTGTGCCCACCGGAAATTCAAAACCGGATAGGCCGAATTGTTGGGCGCTGCCACTGAATAAAATTTTCTGATAGCCGTCGCCGATGACCTCGATGGCTAAATCGGTGAGGGGTTCGCCACTGATGCCGGTCACATTACCCGCGATACTGAGCCATTGGCAGCCCTGCGAATTGAGATTGGCCTCATAACGCACATCCCGCGCAATAAAGGGAAAGGCGGAGGTGATTTCCTCGGTGGGTGTGACCAAATTTAGGCCGGGTTCAGCATCGGGGGGCAGATTGGGGTCGGTGGTCGCGGCAGCCCCCGGCAAGACAAGGGTTGGGGTGATGGTGGGGGAGGCGGTTGGGGTGAAGGTGCTGGTCGGCGTAAAGGTTGGGAAGGGGGTCGGCGGCAAGGGCGTGACCGTCAGGGTTGGGGTATTGGAGGGCGTGTTGGTTGGGCCAGCCGTTGGAAATTCGACCAATTTGGGTAGGGTCGGTTTGGGGAACGGGTTAAATGGCACTGCGGGGTCATCAATAATCAGCACGGTCGCGCTGATGATGGCAACCGAGGCCAATAGGAACAACACGGTGATGATATCTAGGCAATTCATCCCCCCACCGTGATGCGGGGCGGGGGGAGTGCGGCGTTCAAGCGATGAGTTGCTCATATGTTATTGTGGCAGGGGCGCGACTTGGACAAAGTTCAGCAGGGTTAAATTTTGCTGACAGTTCGCGCTGAAGGAAATTGAGACTTCGGGTGAGATGGCGGTTGCCCCATTGGCAGTAAAGACCTGAACACGATAACGGCCTGTTGATTGCCCGTTGGAACTGACCTGAATTTCCCAACCGGATGGGCCGTAATTGGTGTTGGTGCCGCTGACCTGCGTCAGTTTTGTGCCTGCTTCGGTAGTGACCTGCACGATGTAGCCGATGAGTGGCCCACTGTCTATGCCGCGAATTTGACCCGCAAAACCCTGCCATTGGCAACCGGGGTGCAGATAGGCATCACGGAACAGGGGCGTACCTTCCCCGACGGTCAAGGCAAACGGTGCAGGAGTAAAGGTTGGCGTGGCGGTTGGGCCGGTTGGCGATGGCGTTACGGTAAAGGTCGGGGTAAAGGATGGCGTTAGGGTTAGGGTCTCGGTCGGTGTGTTCGATGATGTGGCGGTTTCGGTTGGCTGCGGCGTGCCTGTAAAGGTTGCCGATGGCGTAAAGGTGCGCGTCCGGGTTGGGGTGTGGGTATTGGTCGGCACAAAAGTATTGCTGGCGGTCATGGTTGGGAAAGGCGTCCATGTCGCTGTATCTACCGGGGTGTTGGTAGCGACAGGCGTTTCGCTGGGTGGGGGTGTTAGGCTGGGTGTGAAGCTGGGGATGACCGTTTGGACTGTTGGAAGCGGGACTTCGGTTGCAGGTTCAAACGGGCCAGCATCTACCGCGCCGCCGATGATGAGCAGCGATATTAGGCAAGAAATGATGCTTAGACCAATAAAAAAGATGGTGATGAGGTTATAAAGTGTATTATCGCGTTGGGCCATTTTTTGGCTCCTCATGAGCGCGTAGACGACGAATAGTTTTGCGTTTAGATGTAAGTGCGTTCAACAGTATAGCATTAATCCATTGAAATTCGCTATTGAGCATTGTTCCCGACTGAGCGTGAGATCGTGGCACTGGCACGCTGTCCGGCAAGCCAATCGGTAAACATCTGATTTTGCAGTTCGGTGCGGTGAATAGGGTCAATGGGACGGCCCTCGGCAATTTCCAAAACTTCGAGGACATGATAACCGAGACTGCTTGGAATGGGATCGGGCCAGCGTGAATTGGCAGGCATTTGGAACAAGACCGATTCCACTTCGGGTTGCAATAAATCGCCGGGGGAAATCCAGCCGAGATCGCCGCCCGCGCTGGCAGTTGAGCCATCTTTGGACAGTTCGAGGGCGAGTTGGGCGAAATCACCCCCATTGGCAAGCTGCTCTAAGACATAGCGCCCCATTTGCTCGTCTTTGACCAAAATATGCCGCGCATGAATTTGGGTTGTGGTGGTGGCGACATCGGTTGTGACGGCTTGGCTGACGGCCTGCCAGATTAGGTTTTCGCGGACTTTTTGGGCATACATTTCTGCCGGATACCCGATGAAGGCCACTTCTAAGGATGAGCCACTTTGGGCCGCCGTATCCTGTAGGGTTTGGAGTTCGGCCTGTACCATTTCGTCAGTGATGACGATGCTGGTGGATGCGGCGTACTGCTCGACCAATTTTTGGTCTATCATGCGATCCAAAATCTCGGTTTCGAAGGCGGCTAGGTCAGCAGGTTGTTGATCGCCAAGCGCGGTCAGGCTGGCAGCCAATTCGATATCGAACTGCTCTTGGGTGATGGGGTCGTTGTTGACCATACCCGCGAGGGCCGGGCCAGCATCGGTAGGGATGGATTGTGGCGTTTGGGCATTGTTTTCGATTTGGGGGGCTGGTTTGGTGGCCTCGCCCGATTTATCGCTGCCACAAGCCGCCAACGATAGGAGTAATCCTATTAGAATTCCAGTTGAAATTATGAATTTTTGCCAACCTAACAGACGGTTCAACTCTATTCCTCGACTTGAGTGCGTAATGCTATTCAAACGCCGTTAGTATAGCTTTCATGGTGATTTCTGCAACCTGACAAAAGTCCAAAGGGGCGTGTGTTATACTACAGACATTGGCATGATTGGATTGGATAACGGATGGAATGGTAGACGATAGAAGCACCATACAAGGACAAAATGAACTAGGCAACGATGAGAATCCTATCTATAAAATTGTGGTGGTAGGCGATCAGCAGGTAGGCAAAACAAGCCTGATGCGGCGGGTCTGCGAAAATCAGTTTGGCACACATCCGATTGGGACTTCACTGCGGAAAGAAAATGTATTGGTAGGATTGGTTGACGAAGTGCTCGTCACGCTGGAACTCTTTGAAAGCACTGATTATCGGCGTACCCCTCCTCAGGATCTATTCGAAGATGCCCTAACCGTCGTGATGGTCTATGATGTCACGTCACCCGTGTCGTTTTTTGGTCTCTATCGCTGGAAACAGGAAGTGCAGCGCATACGCTCCAATATGCCACTGGTGGTGGTTGGCAACAAACATGATTTGCCTTCGATTGTGCCGATGAGTGAGGCGCAGGGATGGGCTACCTTTGAGGGCATCCGGTTTATGAGTGTCAGTGCGGCGACAGGTGAGGGGGTGGCGGAGATTTTTCGGCAGGCGGGTCAATTGGCCCATGAGTATCGGGATTTACTAAACAAACAGTGGGCGCTGTTGCGTTAGAAGTTGGTTTGGACAGCCTCAACTGATTTTCGCGCAAAACGCTTTTCTGTTAGTATTGAATCTGTGAATTATCGCCAGCTAGGTTTTTAAGGTAAAGCGCGTGGACCCGAATAATCCGCTCGAAAACTCTGACGAACAATCTTTCATCCAACGGGCTATTAAAGCTGGGCAAAGCCAGCCCCCGGACGAAGCGCCGATTGAGCCGATGAGTCCCATTCAGCCCAGTTCGAGGGTTTCACCTGTGCCGGGGTATAATACCTCGCCTGTTCGCCCTGAAGACCCGGAACCCCCACGCCAACCTGTTAAACCGACGATGCCGCGCCGTCCATCACGACCCGCGATGCCGCCTAAAACAGACCCGACGCCTACTGAAGAAATTGACAAGGCCGCTTCGGTTGAAGAACAGGCCACGCAAGCCCTTGACCGCCTGCGCCAAAAAATGGCAGTCGTCGCGGAAGAATTTGCACAGGGCAAAATTAATCGGGCACAGTTCCATGCCATTTATCAACGGTATCAGGAACAGCGGCAGATTACCGAAATGCTGCTGAAACGTGACCCCAAAACAGGAGCATGGCAATCGGTGATGCGCCCCGGCCATACTGGATTTTTGCGCGATTATTATGAGGCCAAAGTTGAGTCCTATGCGATTTATCATCTCGGCCTACAAAAACCCATTATTGTGACGGGGACGGTTCAATTGCCCCTACAGCAGGTGGCTCCACTGTTGACCAAACTGCGTGCGATTGTGAATGAACGCGGGTTTGCGAATCTGGCACGCCGCAAGCTACAGGATGAACGGTGGGTGGTATTTGTGCCCGGCCTGTATACTGTTTCGGTGGTCGTATTTTCGTTAGAACCCTCCCCGGCCCAATTGCAGCGCGTGGAAGATATGCAGCGCGATTTTGAACGGGCTAATTCGCAGGCGTTGGTGTCCAATCATATCCGCCCGCGTGAATTGGTCTATCCGCACCGTGCCCTCTTTGAGAAATAAGCCAATACATCAGCACATCTGACAAATAAATCTTAAACATTTGTAGAAATCTACCAATGTCGAGCTATTGTCTCTAAGTTTATCCCCTGCTAAACTTTCAATTTATAAACAAACACCTGTTTGATAAACTTGATTTGGGTGGATATTCCTCTGCAACTAGAGGTTGATTAAGGTTTAGATGGTTATGGACAAAAAAGATCGTCAGATACTTGAGGTATTGCAACAAGATGGGCGCATTGCCCATACACGCTTGGCAGAAATCGTTGATTTGTCTGCGCCGGCGGTGTTGGCACGGGTACGCAAATTGGAGGAACAGGGGATTATTCAGGGGTATCAGGCGATTGTTGACCCCGCCACCGTGGGCAACCCGATTATTTGTTATGTGGGGGTGACACTGGTGCATCATCAGCGCGAACCCTTGCAGCAGGTTTCGGCGCGGATTCGGGAATTTCCCCAAGTGTTGGAGGCCTATCACCTGACAGGCTCCACCGATTACCTCCTCAAAGTCGCTGTTCCGAGCATTCAGGCTCTCGAAATTTTCTTGATGGAAGAATTGACCATTATTCCCGGTGTGGATAAGGTACATACCAGCATGGTGCTGTCGGCGATTAAGACGAATGGGGTTGTACCTGTTGAGGTGCGCGAAGAAGCCTCCAATGGCTATCATGTCAATGGTAATGGGCGCTAGATTCGATAGCGGTTGCCGAGTAGATTGAGCGATTAGAACACGGGGCTAAAGCCGCCGTGCTGAATCTAGCGAGAATCAGGCAACATGAGAATTCCTGTAGCTTATTGAGCATAGATTTTGAGAAGCTCCTGTCATTGGCGGGGGCTTTTTTGTATTTATACCAGATTCGGGTAAAGGCTATCCCCACCCCAACCCCTCCCCATTGCATGGAGAGAGGGCTGGGAGGTGAGGATTGACCAGAATTCCGTATTACATATCCAAATAGGGGTGTTTTTGTGGCGAAAAAATTGATTGGGCAGAAAGCTGGGTTTGGTACGGTGGCGACCCATGCGGGCAAAGAGGTCAATGAGACACACGCGCATGTGCAGCCGATTTATCAATCCTCGACCTATTGGTTTGATAGCGTGGAAAGTGGACAGGCTATCTGGAAAGAGGAGCGCGACGGCTATATCTATGGACGGTTGAGTAATCCCAACACGGATGCGACGGCGGCGGCAATCGCGGCGTTGGAGGGGAAAAATCTGACCGAAAAACCGTATGGGCTGATGTGTGGGTCGGGCATGGCGGCGATTAGTACGGTCATTTTGCCGCTGGTGAATGCGGGGGACACGATTGTTTCACAGCAGGCGATTTATGGCTATTCGTATAATTTGTTCGCCTATCACCTGAAAGAAAAAGGTGTGCGGCATGTCGTGTTTGATGGGCCGAATCTCGATGATCTGGAACGAGTGCTGGCAGAAGCCGAAAATGTGAGGGTGGTCTATATCGAAACACCCGTCAATCCAACGATGGTGCTGACGGATATACGCGGGGTGGTCGAACGCGCTCACGCAATGGGGGCGCGGGTGGTGATTGATAACACGTTTGCAACGCCGTATCTGCAACGACCGCTGGAAATGGGGGTGGATGTCGTTATCCACAGTACGACCAAGTATCTGAGCGGGCATGGGCAGGTGGTCGGCGGGGTGATTGTGACGCCGCATGATGACTTAATGCGTCTTTTCAAGACGGCCCTCTTTCATTATGGCGGGGTGGCAGGGCCGATGGATGCGTGGCTGACCTTGTTGGGGTTGCGGACGCTGCATGTGCGGATGGAGCGGCATTGCGAAAATGCGCTGGCGGTGGCGGAATTTCTGGCGGCGCATCCGGCGGTCAAACAAGTGTATTATCCGGGGCTGGAATCGTTTGGGCAGCATGAATTGGCGAAACGGCAGATGGACGATTTTGGGGCGATGCTGTCGTTTGAATTGCAGGGCGGGTATGCAGCAGGGGCACGCTTGATGAATCGGGTGCAGTTGTGCGAATTGGCGGTTAGCTTGGGGACGGTGGATACGTTGATACAGCACCCCGCGAGTATGACGCATTTTCGATTGTCACCAGAGGATCGGGCCGCGATGGGGATTGGCGAAGGCTTGGTGCGGCTGTCGGTGGGGATTGAGGATGTGCAGGATATTATCGCCGATTTGGAGCAGGGGTTGATTGGCTGAGACATACAGGCAGTCCAAGCAAAGGATATTCCGATTCGAGAACAACTGCGATTATTCTGATGCAATACCGTATATTGTAATAGTGCCCACATTTGTTGGTATGGCAAGTAGTCGCCCATCAGAGCCAAACTCCAGATTTGAAGGCCAAGCATCTTGACTTATATTCGCCAATATCTCACCTGTTTTGCTGTCCCAAAGATGTACAGTGTAATTGGTTAAGTCTGTACCAGCTATCAGAGTACCATCTGGGCTAAAAGCCAAACTACTGATATATATCGAAGAATCACTAATCTCAGCCAACTTCGCTTGAGTGGATACTTCCCAAATAAAACTGCCTGATTTTGAGGAGATCGTCAGTAGGTTACTATCGGGACTAAAGACAAGAGCATAACAATTCAATACTTCCTCAAAAGATACAATTTTGCTTTCCATATCCCACAACCGGAAATTTGAATTATCTGCTGTTGCTAACCAGCGCCCATCTGGGCTAAAAACAACATTATATATTGTTTTGGAGGTAGCCTTTAAGATAGCCTCATTGCTTTGCGTTTGTAAATTCCATAAGAAAACTTCTCCGGTTTCAGTTCCTACCGCTAGAAGCATGTCATCTTGGCTGAAAGCAAGTGCTGTAATTAATGCTTGATAATCTGCTACTTGAAGCAAATCTCCGGTTTGTGTATCCCAGAAATAAACTCTGCCGTCCTTACCTCCACTTGCCAGAATTTGAGCATTATGGCTGAAGTTTGATTTCGTAATAGAGTTAAAGTTGACATTTAATCCGATAGATGTGGGAGTAGCATCATCTTCGCCGATATGCCAACGATTTATCACACCATCTTCGCTCAGAAAGAGTAATTCGCTGTTATCTGGGGTAAAAACACTGTCGATTTCAAAAAAGTCTAATATAGGGTGATAGGGCAAAAGAGCGCTTAACCGCAATTCGTGTCCTGAAGAAATTTCCCACATCTGAGTTTCACCCCAACCACCAAAGCCAGTCCAATTTGCCACTAGTCTTTGACCGTCTGGGGCGAAGGTAAGTTGCATATAATAGTTGTCAACTTCTAGGGAATGCTTTTCAAAGGGAAAGAAAATAGTTTCATCCCCAGTAGTGGGGTCTACGAAACGAATAGTGCCTCTTCGAAGGCTTTGATCGTTTTCATAATATCTGCTCTCCGCAAGAACCTTGCCTTGAGGGTCAAAAGCCAACCCAATCACAGGTTGTCCTAAGTTGCGAGGAGATTGGTAATGCAATTGATTCGTTTCCCAGTCCCAAATCTGTACCCCCCCATCCAGACCACCAATGGCTATTAACTTGCTATCTGGGGAAAACGCAATTTGATTATAGAGCACATCTAATGTAACTGAAAACTTCTCACGATTTTCTATCAGGTCGAAGACGCGGACTTGATTATCTAGAGTTGCATACGCAATAAGGCGTCCATCACCACCGAATTCAAACTTGGATATATCATCTGCATTTATGTGCGAAATTGTGCTTCCGGTTACAAGGTCCGTAATATAGATGGTCTTATCTTCGTTTGAGAAACTGCCAAGGAGGATTTGATTTTCCGTAAATGCCAATCTAGGTGCTCGATCTGAGATAATCTTGACTTCTTGTGAGTGGTTTGACTCCAAATCCCAGATAAACAAAACACCGGATGGAATCGTATCATCATAAATTGTTCCAATTACGGCAAGCTGCTTACCGTCAGGTGAAAAGGCCAAATCACTAGTGACCATTTCTCGTTGTTCAATCAGTTTTGGTGGACGATTCAAAACATCGGCATTATAGAGCCAGAAATTGTAGGGAGTAGCCACCGCTAAACGAGACCCATCCCTCGACCATACTAATCTTGTTGGTTGGCCCAATCCAAGGGTATCAATTGCCTGCAAACGATTTACATTTAGATTAACGATAGGCTCAAATTCATTAGGCCAAACTGCCGTTGGTGTAATTTCCAATGCACTTGTGATGGAAGGATAATCTCGTAACGACACATATCCTCCAGATACGAGGCATACACTCAAAAAGCCATATAGCAGAGCAACTATTCGTTTTTTCATAGACGTGACACCCGAATAACCTTACTTCCTTTTAGCTTTGGAATGGCTTTTATTGCCCGCAGTTCACATTGGCGAGGTGTTCTTCGTAGGTGACGGAATAGGCGATGCCTGCGCCGTCGCAGCGAGATGTGAAATACATATAGCCTGTTTGGGCAGGGTTAGCAGCGGCTTGCAGAGCGGTCAGGCCGGGACTGCTGATGGGGGTGGGAGTCAGACCCGCATGAAGGTTAGTGTTGTAGGGGATGTCTATGTCGGTCATGCCACAGCAAATGTGCGGCCACCAATTGCCAGAAGTGCCGAGGCCATACATGAGCGTGACCGTCGCGCCTAGACCTTTACCTGCCGCCAAGCGATTATGAAAGACGCTGCTGACGGTGGGTTGTTCACTGGGCATATTGACTTCGCGCTGGATGATGGAGGCCAGAATCACGGTTTGATAGAGGGTGTAGCCGGGGGCGACCAATCCGCTGGCGTTGGCACCAAAGGCATCCAGCATCATATTGCGGAAGGCTTCGGCGGTGGTATCGTTTTGCAGGGTATAGGTGCCGGGGAACATGAAGCCCTCTAAGCCTGATCCGGCAGGCACGGACGACAGAAAATCACGCGGGGGGATGGCGGAACTGCGACCTGTCACCGCCATAAAATCCGCACCTGTGAAGGCTACCGGGGTGCTGTTGATGGCATCGGCGATTTGTTCCAGACGCCAACCGGGTTTGACTTCGATATTGCAGGGGCAATTGGGATTACGTTTGGTGCCCGCTGGTAATCCGGCTACGACAGGTTGGGAAGGTGGGGCTTGATCTGCCGCGCCGGGGGGCAGCCACAAGGATTGGCCGATGGTCAAAAATGAAGACGAGAGACAGTTGGCGGCTAGAATTTCATCTACCGTTGCAGGACTACCAGCCCGCCCCGCACCCAATTGGAAGGCAAATAATGTATCGCCATCTTGCACGGTGTAGGCGACCCAATTGCCGGGAGGCGTGCAGGCAATGGCGACAGGTGTGGCAGGTAGGAGGGTTGCAGTTGGGATGGGTGTCGCAACTTGGGCAATCACGGTGGGAGGCGCTTGGGTCAACGTCAAAGTTGGGGTCGGTGTGACGGTGTTGGCGGGGGTATGCGTTGGCAAGGGCGTAAAGGTGGGTAGGCGTGTGACATCCATCATCACAGGCAGGGGGGCATCCACCGACTCGCTGGCGGGTGGGTCGTCGTTATCGCTGGAGATGATTACCCCAGCAATGATGCCCATTGAGATGGCGCTGGCAAGGGCAACCGCAAGCCCAAACCATGCCCAGCCGGGTAGAAATGATGCAAGGCGTACTAGGGAATTGTGCTTGTTCATCATGGCGTGACATTGTAGCGTGCGAATGCCGGGGGTCAAGACAGGAGATTACTAATAATAAAATTAAAGTTGAGACGTTGACAAAACTTTATGAAAAATTCATAAACAGTGCTTGATTAACTCGATACTTCATTGTACACTGTATTCATCATCTGCAATTTTCCATCTATTTGAGGAGATCCAACATGCTGTATCTGCCACGTGAAAAAGGCCAAGGCCTCGTTGAATATGCCCTGATTCTCGTATTGGTCGCCGTCGTCGTGATCATCATCCTGGTCCTGCTCGGCCCAGCCATCGGGAATATCTTCAGCAGCATCATCAGCGCGCTGTAATCGCAGGACGCTCGACTCAAAGTCTAAACCCTCGGCCCTGCCGGGGGTTTTTTCATAATTAGACAAAGGAGAGGTTGAAAAGGAGATAAGGCCGATGTCCACTTGGTTAAAGAAAAATCAAGCCGGGCAGGGACTGGTGGAGTATGCCTTAATCATTATGCTGGTTGCGCTCATCGTAATCATCGTGCTGGTTATACTCGGCCCCGGCGTAGGTAATTTATACTCATCTGCTGTGAATGCCCTGCCGTAAAAGATCGTTCAATTATCTAGGAATCATTAGCCTCGGTATTTTTACCGGGGCTTTTTTATTGCTCACATGGGACGGGTAGAATCTCGATGTTGTAATTTTGGTACGTATCGGCGGAGACGGCTTCATAGAGGCCGAAACGCACACTGTGCCCGTCGGAGCGGCGGGGTAGGGGATAGACATCGGTCACGATTTCATTGGGTCGCCAGTCGGTCATGGGCCGCCAACCGTAAATCGGCGCAGATTGGTCGGCTTGGTCAATGACCCCACCATCGGCATTCAGCAAATGTACCATAATGGCGAGATTGCGGGACGGGGTTTGCGGGGCGGCCCAATCTACGGTTAGGACAATATAGTCGGGGGTGCAGGTGATTTGGGCGTTAAGGGCGACGACTGGAATGGGGGCGTCGAAATCGGCGGGAAGGGTGATGGGCGATTCGGCAAGGCGGGGGGCGGTATCAATCTGCACCAAATAGGGGGCGACGGCGCGTAGATAAACTTTTGTGCCGAAGTAGCTTTCCCACCATGCAATTGGCTGATTGAAAAATGTATATTCAGGAGTGACCAGCGGCCCCTGCTGAATTAGGGCAGCAAAATCGGCTTTGTGGTCGGCGCGGCGGATGTGGGTTAATTGATGGTCAACCTCTTGGGCAAAACCGATAGCATAATAGCGCGGCCCCCATGCCAACATTAAAGTTGAGCCGGGAGGGGCATTTTCGGCAAGGGCAATCGTATCAAGGCCGGTTTGGTCATGGGTGATGCCGTGAATAAAATCGGCATTTTGGTCATAGAGCCATGTGCTGTAATAAATGGGGGCAGCAATAAGGACGGCATAAAGCATAAATTGCAGGCCAACGCTGTAGACCCACACGACTTGGCGAGTACGTGAGCCTAGCTGCATAGATAGGGCACTATCTATTAGAAACAACCAGCCGAAAGCCAATGGAACTTGCACTGCTAGAATGTTAGGTGCGAGAACGTCGGTAAAGAGGCTTATGGCAAAGATATAGTTGGGTACCATTGCCAAAAGCATCGCTAGGCTAGGACGGCGATAATTGGGATTATACAGGGCTAGGCCTAACCCAAGCAGACCCAACAGAATCCCCGGAATGCTTACCTCTTGCACCAAAATATCGTTGATTTTGTCGAAATTGTGTTGGAAGGCATCTTGTGAATTTGGCAAGCCAAAAAAGTGATTCGCCTCTGTCCCACTAAACTGCTCCCAGAACCCTGACAGAGTGTTCGGTTGCCCATAAACCCATGAGGCGTCGGTGCTGGCACGGAGGGGGAGATAGAGATAGGGCAGAAAGCCGATCAAGCCGAGCATAAGCGCCAATATCAGAATAGGCGGTTTGCGGAGCAGGGGCTTTAGGTCGGGCCATGCAGCATACAACAGGGCTGGCGCTAGTAGAATGACGGTGCGGTGATTAAAAACCCCGATACCACCAATTAGGGCTAACCACAGGACTCGATGGCGAATGGGTTGACGCCAAAGGGCCAGCAATAACAGCAAAATTTGTAGCATAAAGGTGAATGAATAGACCTCGGCGACCACGTTATGTACCCATACAAACCGGGTGAGGCCAAGCACAAAGGTTAGGGCGGCGGCGAGAACTATACCGCTGGTTTTTTGGGTGAGATGGGTCGCCAACGTGTAGACCAGAATTAGGGCAAGGACGCCCCAAAACCATGAAACCAAGGCCGGGGCAGTGGCAGCCGACACCCCGACCATTTTTAGCACCGCGACCATGCCGTTACCGACCATCACATAAAGGGGGTAACCCGTAGGATGCAGCGTACCCCATGTGTTGAGGACGGCTTGCGTTTCGCCCACATCAATCATCATTAGGTGTGATGAGCCGTTGATGATGGTTTGGAAGGTGGGACGGTAAAGCAGCGTTAGGGCAATAATGACCACCAACACCCCGGCGGTGGTTCGGTTTAATAGTCTCGCTCGTAAAGATGCCAAACTCATAACCTTTAACGTGATGACAAACGTTTCAATCGCTGGTCGGCCTTATAGGCAAAGGTGTTCTTGATGATATGCAATTCAGCGTTTAGCTGATCAATGGTATTGCGTGCGTCGGTCAACTGCTCAATCGCTGAGGCAATTTCAGCATCGCGGGCCTGTAGAATTTCCGTCAGGCTGTCCCGTTGGGCTTCGGCGGCGGCGCGAGTGGCGATTATGGCTTCATTCAGCGCGGCGAGTTCGGTATCTTTGGCCGTGATGATGTCTTGGAGGGTCTGCCGCGTCGTGGTCAATTCCTGTTCGCGGCTTTCGAGGGCAGATTTTAGCGATAGGGCATAGGCTTCGGCTTGGGCAATGCTGTTGGTTAGACTATCCCGTTCGTCCTGCCACTGACGGCTTTGAAGGTCGAGGGCCGCTGAGACTGCCGCCGAGGACTCGGAGATTTTCCAGAAACTGCCACTTAGTTCGGGGCTGGACTGCGCGGATTGCTGAAGCGGAATGGATTCTTTTGTGCCCGCATCGGAAGCACTTTCGATGCCTTGATCCACCCGACGCGAAATTTCCAACGCTTCGTTATACACAGCAATGCCGGTGAGGTAGCCCCGGTTGGAATAGATGGCGGTATGCTCTACCTCGAACTGGCCTTCATAAAATAGGGCTTTGAGGGCCGCCAAATTCGGGCCGATTTTGTTGGTGTGGTCACCCAATAGGGAATCACCGGGATAGAATTGGATGAGGGCGACATCACTTAGAAGAGGGGCGACATCGGCCAATTTTACTGATGTGCCGTTGGGCAAACCTACGAAATTGTCAATCAGATGGGTTTCGACAAAGACCTTGCCGCCTAGTTTAGTGACGGAGCGCACGTGGTCAATTGCTAACATGGGGTTACGCAGATGGTAGAGCAGACCCAAAAACAACACGATGTCGAATGTGCCGTGTAGGTCGGGCGAAAGATTGTAGATATTTTCGACCAGATAGGTGGCGTTGCTGCCGAGGATTTTGCGCACAATCGGAAAGCCTGTATTTTCGGCCTGAACGTAATCAATGCCGACGACTTCGGCGCCGCGCCGTTCCAGTTCAAAGGCGAAGAAGCCATCACGACAGCTTATGTCCAAGACGCGCAGACCTGTACAATCTTGGGGCAGGCCCAGCTTATCTAGTTCGGCAAGGGTGTGGTCGGAATGATTTGTGCCGGGTGTGATGATGCCGCCGGGTAGGGCGATGCGATGATACCAGCCGGTGAAGGAATCAACGAGACGGCGAATTTCAGTTGGGTCGGTGATCGCAGGGTTGGTCATGGATTATTCCTTCTGCAAAACCACAATATCTTGATAACTTAACATGCCGCGTGATAGGTAGTTACGGACGGTGAAATATTGACCCCAACGCTGCATGATATAGCTTTTGGAATGGAACATGGAGTGATAAAAATCGGGGAATACACCCGTCCATTCATCATCCGGGACAAAACAAAAGCCATTTTCCTCATAGGCGATGACATGATGAATCATCGCGGGGAGTTCGGGGGCAGTGTTATAAAAACTCTGCCACGCAAAATCGCCATGCACGGTGAGCAGTAGGATCGCGCCGGGTTTGGTGACGCGGTTTAGCTCGGCTAACCAAGCATCTTGATACGTTTCATCCAAGTGGCTGAAAACGCTGTGGGCATAGACTAAATCGAACTGCCCAGCGGGGTAATTGAGGGGAGGCAGGCCTTGATTGACCTCATATTGGGCGAAGCGGATATGCTTTTTGCTCCAATTGATGGCTAATTCATCAATATCTGTGCCGTATAGTTGGGCGGTACGGCTGATGTCTTTCATCCAACGCATAATGCGCCCACAGCCAACGCCGAAATCCAGAATGCTGTGGAAGTCGGTATAGGTTTTACCGATAGACTGTAGGGCGGCCTCGAAATCGCGGCGTGATTCTTTACCGGTGCGATTAAACCGCTTGACCTCGTAACCCCCCGCAACACGATAGCGTAGGTGAGGGGGTGGCATGGGAGGGATACCCCCTTGTGGCAGTTGCGAAAGCCAAAAGAGTATATCTATAGGATATTGGCGAAAGGACTTGCGGGTTGTATCCCACCAATAACGTTCCTCGGGTGTCATGTCATCGGTAGGGTTTTCAAAGAGATATTTGAGCTGCATGGGTAGCTTTCTGAGTTATCAGAACGATTTAAGGGTG
The DNA here is from genome assembly GCA_041753455.1 of Anaerolineae bacterium. Taxonomy (GTDB): domain Bacteria; phylum Chloroflexota; class Anaerolineae; order Aggregatilineales; family J027; genus CFX10. The sequence continues at coordinate 838,959 of JBGSUK010000011.1, forward strand.
AACCCCACCCCTAGATTGGCTTTTAGCGATCCAATTCCGTTGAACCATCCATTCGACGGTAGCGGCTGATTTTGCGGTCTTCAATGGCGCGTGCTTTGACATACCCACGTGAGCCGATTACATAGTCCGTCAATACCTCAAATTCGGCATCTTGGGTCATGGCGCACAGGGCCGACATATTGGGGGCGAATTTGTTGGTAGCATCACCCGCCAAACTGTCTTTGGGATAATACTGCAAGGTGGGTATATCAATCAGGCTCATTGAGATGCGGCCCATCGGGATGAATGTGCCATCTTTGAGTTGAAAATAGTTGTCAATTAGATGGGTTTCGGTAAAGGTCAGCGCACCGGGTCGGCAGACAGACCGAATTTTGTCGAGGGCCATCATGGGGTGACGTAGGTGGTACAAAACGCCCAAAAACAGGACTAGATCGAATAGGCCGTGTTTTTGCGGGTTGAGATTGTAGACATTTTCGACCATGAAGGTTGTTTTGCTGCCGAGAATTTTGCTGACAATCGAATAGCCAGTGGTGGTTGGCAGGGCATAATCTATGCCGACGACTTCCGCGCCACGTCGTTCCATCTCGAACATAAAGTAGCCATCCCGACAGCCAATATCCAGAACGCGCATCCCTTTGGCATTGCGGGGGAGACCCAGCATATCCAGATGGGTGAGCATCTCGTCGGAATTGTTCAAGCCGGGGGTGGTAATGTTACCGGGAAGTTTGATGCGGTGATACCAAGGGCTGAACCCATCTACCAAGGATTTTATTTCGTTCGTATCGGTAATACGGCCAGTAGTTGGCGCTTTGGTCATTTTGAAAGCCTCTTCAAAATATAACGGATGCGATTAGCGGTGGCTTCGCCAACCACCTGTGGGTTGTGATAACGCCGCATGTATTCAGCCGCAGCACGGCCTTTTTCGGCTGCTATTTCAGGGTGTTCATAGATTTCGCGTAGGGCTTGGGCAGCGGCATGAGTATCCGGTTCGGCCCAGACATTACCTGCGCGATAGGGATGATAATGTTCAGTGAGGGTCACGAGGTCATAGGGAATAAGATAGCTGGTGTTGACGTTCATAAAATCAACATTGCCAGAATAGGCCGTGCCGATGACCGGACGCCCCAGCGCCATTGCTTCGGCCAGCGTCATCCCGTAGCCTTCGGAACGATGCAGGGAGATATAGGCATCGCAGGTTTTGAGCAGGGCATAGGTATCCTGACGCGAGAGGTAGTCTTCCAGCAGAATCCCGTTGACCTGACGCATTTCTTCACGCAGGCGTTCGGCTTCTTCGGGGAAGTTGCCAATCCGGTTGACCTTGATGACCAAACGGGCTTTTTCTTGGCGTTCTTCCGGGCTAAATGCTTCGGCAAAGGCGCGGATGGTGGCCCAAGGGTTTTTGCGTTCGATAATGCTGTCGGCATTAAAAACGAACAAGGCGATAAAGGCATCTTCGGGCAGGCCAAGTTTGGTGCGGCTGACGACTTCGGGTAGTTCGATTGGGAACGAAACTGGCATCAGCACGACTGGTAGGGGGGCACTTTTGGCAATGGCCCGCTGGACGAAGCTGCTAAATACCCAAATTTCGTTATACACATCGAAGCAGTGCTGCCAATCATCCGGGAAGTGATCGAGTTCCCACGCCCAATAGCCGACGTTGTAATGGCGTTCATAGACATGCTGTGGAAGCACATCACGGACGGGGAAGGTCATATCGGCATTGACCTGAAATACATTGACAGTATAGGGTGTGCCCTGTTGATATTGATCGGCTGTCCGGTCGTCTTTGCGTGCCGGATCATAGGCTTCGACGGGCAAGGCCGCAATTGGAAAATCAACGGCTTCGAGGGATTTCATCAGATTGCGGGCGATTTGACCGATGCCTGTTTCGGAACGAATGAACCCAACGATGTTCGTGCCCTCGTTGATTTCGAGGTTTTCCTGTGGTTTGCTGTTCGGCGCTAACAAATGGGGTGATGCGGGTTCCAGTGGCGGCTTATTGGGGTATTGGAAACCGCTAGCGATGGTGTTCATGCGCGGATATTGGGCATAGAAACGGGCCGTCATGATAGAGCGTAGGCCGACCATGCGGCGCACTTGATTGAGTACGCCCATTTGCAGAAGCTGACGACGAATTGTTCCATAGAAGCCACCTGGCCCGGTATAAATGGCAGGGGGGGCATCTAGGAGGTTCGGCGGCAGAAACGGTTGGACACTGGTGGGGAAACGGCGGTAGTAGCGCACAGTTTGTGTCCAGCGTCCACCCAGACCGGTAGGCGTAAACTGGGGCGAAAGGGTAGCGCCTGAGTTTGGCCCGGTGCCACTTTCAATGATGGTTTCTGAGATATGCTCGGCACGCCGAACTTTTTTGAGGGCGGCTCGGATAGGCGCTCGGTAGAAGGGATGGAAAATCGCTTCGGCGCTGTCGGTCATGACAAACCAATTGGCGTAGGCGATTTCGTTGATTTCCGAAAGGCTAGGGAAGGCTTCTTTGAGATGACCGGCGACTTCGCGCAGGGTCAAGAGATAGGGCGACACATACCCGTTGGGGGTTGGCGTGATGGCCCATTCGCGGAAATTCCCCGGTGATTCAATATCATAAGGATCGGGCCAGCGTGTGCCGTCAATATCTTGCATCCGCAGACAAATTCGCAGAATGTCGGGAACTGGGACGCCGTCGCTAAATTTGCCATAGAAGTAGGGCAGTTTGCGGGTATTGTGATAGTCGTTATCAATCAGGCGCTGGCGATAGTCGGCAAAAATTTTGTGATAGGCCGCGTTGAGTTGGGCCAGCACAAAACGATCTTGGTGTTTGGAAACCGCCTCAAGATTATCCACCGAAAAGCCACTAAAGTGGAAAAAGATGAGTGGGTTGGCGGGGCTATCAACAAAAAAACCGTCGGGGCCATCCTGCAACTCGCGGGTTTTGAAATTCCAATAGGCGAGATTGTAGCCGGGGTTACGCAAAATATAGACGCCATCATAGAGGCTTGGCATTAGGTCGGCCCAATGCTGATCTACGAACATGCCCTTGTCAATTTCGCGGGTGCAGTTGTTGTATAGGCGTTTTTGCCACCATTGAAGCAGCTCGCGCCATTGATACTTGCGAGACAGGGCGATGAATCCGAGATTAAAAGTGCCGGCCTGTAGAATGTTCAATTCTGATGGCGAAAAATTGTCATCTAGCGGGTCGAGCAGATGGGGGGTTAACACCACACCATGCTCATCCAACAGACCAAGCAGTTCATCCAGATGATGGTAGATGACGATGTCGGGGTCAAAATAGATGACTTTTTCGGCTTCATAACGGTCAAACAAGACTTCCAATAGGTAAGGTTTGACGGCTGTGTTGAGTTCCATAATGTCATACTTCATGGCGAAGTGGGACCAGCGTGGAATCCCTAAGTCTTGGGCCAGTATCGTCTGGAAGTTCTCGGTGGCTGGGTCAAAGTCACCGTCAATCGTATCTACCAACAGCACAACGGGATGCACGTTGTCATGAAACTGACGCAGTGAATTGACCAGCGTGCGGGCCGCCGCGAGATAATTCTTTGAGATAATGGTACAGGCGATGGTCGCGTTGGGTGGAATTGTATTGGTCATAAGTATATTTAAAATGACTACTCCAAAAAGTATGGCCCGAATCGAATTCAGCGGTTCATCTTAACCTAATTTTAGGTGATGCTCAATCCCTTTCTGGGGGATTGTCAGATGATACAAGGGCCGACATAAAAAATGCATCAGCAAAAGCATTAGGCAAAAAAAGGGCAGGTTTTAAGTGCCTGCCCCAAGCGGTTCTAGTGTAGCGGGAAATTTAGCGCCATGAACCCCCAGCAATGGCGGTGGTGCCCAATGGTGAACCGGCCTGTTGGGTTACCCATGCACCTGAATTCCAATCGAGGTCTTCACGTCGCCAGAAATTACCTGAGTCGGGATAGTAGAGGCCAAAGCTGTCTTGCAGATTGTGATTCCAGTCGCCACAGGTGAATAGACCTTCGGGGGCTTCGGGGAATCCGAGATATTGGGCACGATCGTAGGTTGAGTAACTCAGCCACAGGCCCGGTTCAGGCGGGTAGGGGGCACGATCGGTAAAGGCGACAAACGCCCCACGCCGAATGGCTACCGAATCAATGCGGTCAAGATCAAAGTTGCCCGCGCAGAATTGATGGGTGCCGGTAAACCCTTGTAAATCTGAGAGGGTGGTACTTAGCCACTGGACACCCAGCGGTGGGGCCGTTCCGTTGGTTAGGTCACACGTAAAGTAGAGCGCGAACGCTGTGCCCCAAGGCGGGAAGCTGCCACTGTCTACTACGCCGAAACAATCATTCATCGTCCGCGAATCGAAACGCCCTGCGACAACGGGGCGTCCACCATTCAGGAACCCAATCCAGATGCCAAACCATGTGGCAGTCGGCCCGCTGGTGTTGGTGTAGTAGAACACGCCATTGGTGGCTAGGACGCCGGGAGTCTTGACGGCGTCAGTATTCCAGTCGCCCATCACCCACGCACCGCCGACAGTAGCCGCCGGAGCGCCCGTTGTGTAGACGTTACGATCGAAGCTCGTTGATGGATTGTTGAAGTTTAGCCACAGACTGGTTTGGCCTGTCTGAGATTGGAAGATAGCGAGTTTGTCGTCGGCGCAGGTAAAAGTTGTGGCACTGGCCGGATTGGTAAAGGCCGAAGCTGACTCAAATTCGCCATCCCCATTGGAATCAATAACCCCGCGTACCCGGTAGGTGAAACGGGCGCTACAAATGAGGCCGGTGCTGGCATAGACGCCAACATTGGGGGCGGTCACAGCAATTTGCTGCCAGTTATCTATGCCGTTTTCAGAACGCTCAATAGCAAAACCTGTTTCATTGGTCGCATTGTCGGTCCAAAGAAGATTGATTTGGCTGCGCGAAATTGCAGTGACGAGCAGGTTGGCAGGAGCGAAGAACGCGCCAGAGCCAGCTTGACGGTCAAAAATGAATACGTCGGTACGGCCATTTGAGTCATTGCCTGTGCCAAGTAGATTATCGGCATCCGAGGTAAACGCGATATAACGCCCATCGGTCGAAATACTGGTTCGGAATGAGGAATTGTTGCCGCCTACTTGAATCGTGTTTTGTGAGATACGGCTGGTGGCATCGGTGGTGCGATTGCGGAGGAAAATATCGCGTTGATTTTCGGTATCATTGTTTGTCAAGTTGGTGGCATCTGATTCAAATGTGATCAAATTGCCATCGGTTGAAATTGAAGGGGTTGTAGAATCGCCGTCGGCCTGAACACCGTCAAAGCTGATCGAAACCAACTCGGTGACGCCATTCGATCGGTCATGCACATAGATGTCGTTGATGCCATTCCCGTCAATAAGGTCAAATGATGCGGTTGAGACAAACGTGACAAAACGCCCATCCGCTGAGATTTCGGGTCCCGGCTCGGCAAAATTACCGGGAGATTGAGCGCCGTTTGAGGCAACCGAGACGATCGTGGTGGTGTTATTGGTCAGGTTACGGACAAAAATATCGGGGTCTTCAGTGTCATTTGCAGCCAGATTGTCGGCGAACGACATAAAGGCCACAAGGCTTCCATCGCCTGAAATTGAAGGTTCGCGCGATTCGTTTTCGGCTTGTTGCCCACTGCTATTGACTGAGACCCGCGTGGTCGTATTGGTGTTCAGGTCACGCAGGTAGATGTCTGCCAAATCACCGTTGACATCATTGCCGCCGACGAGATTAGCGCCCGATTCGAAGGCGACATAGCGGCCATCGCCAGAAATAACAGCGTTAAAGGACCCTCGACCTAACGCACCTTGCCCACCTGCGCTGGTGACTGAGGCACGGGTGGTGATATTGGTCTGACGGTCTCGCACGAAAACGTCTTCGGCATTATTGGTATCACCGGTCACGAGGTTCGTTGCAGTTGATTGGAAAACGACATAGCGGCCATCGTTGGAGATTTGGGGATTGGTAGACCCACCCCCAGAAGACTGCACCCCTGAGCTTGTTAGGGAAACGCGGCTGGTGTTGCAGCTCAATTGGTCATGCACAAAAATATCGCTAACGCCATTGGTGTCGTTGGCGACCAAATTGTCGGATTCGGAAGCAAATACGATGAAACGACCATCGCTTGAAATACGAGCCGGGTCAGAATTGCCATTCCCGGCATTTGTACCGTTGGTGCTGATGGACACGCGATACATAGCACCCGTTGCACACACTTGAGCCAACGCGACAGGTGCATGAGTTGGCAAAAATCCAACGGCTACTATTCCAAATAGGAGCAGCAGCGTGAACCATCGTTGCCTGAACATAGCCTTATTTCTCATAACTTATCTTTCCCATCACCCAAATATTCAGGGTCTCAATGTTATGTTAATTGTAGTGAGAGATGCTAAAAAGTCTACCTTAGGCCTTAAATTGGGCTGAAACGTCGTTACAGGGTCAAATTCCAGCGATTTTTCTTAATTGTAAATCAAAAATCGCTGGAACTTGTAGGAAATCAGGGAACTGAAATTGTTAGAGTCTGTCAGGGACTTGTTTTTAGTCTACCCGCCAGAATAGATATTAAACGCATCAATGGCGACAGGGCCACTCATTGATTCAATGCGCAGGGTGTGATCACCCGGTTCCAGATAATCCACCAGACTGCTTAGGCGATAGGCCGTTGTTGAGTCTGGCAGAATCACGGTGCGAACCGCAATATCATCAACCAAGATGGTGAATGAGGCGGGGGCACCCAATTGGGCATAGATTACTTCGAGCGACGTGCCGCTGAAACTGTAGGTTAGGCTTTGTTCCGGTGCGGTGGTTACCAAATACCCTTCGCCGCTGGATTCAGCCGAATTGGCAAATGCCCATAGGCCGTCTTGACTGACCATTGGATTGTCGGATTCAACGGTGTTGGGGGCCGCTGGTTGAGAGATGTCGCCGGCACCACTTCCCGCTGTGCCACCGGGTCGCCACGAGGTGATGCTTAATGACGATGTGCCGATGCCCGTTGAAACTTGCTGGCGGGTGTATTGACTAGTATTCCATTGCACGTCATTGCGGCGATAGAAATCCCCGTTGCTGTAATAGAGGCCAAAACTGTCCACCGCGTCATTGTTCCAATCACCAGAAAGGAAAATGCCATAATCGTTGGCACTCGGTGCGCCAAAATATTGAGCAAGATCATAGGCGGCTTGAAGGGAGGTTGGTGCGACATTGGTGAACGCAATATAGGGGCCACGCCGTACAGCAATGCTGTCTATGCCGTCGCCATTAAAATCGCCTGCGGCAAATTGATGCGCCCCGAGGCCCGCAAAACCACCGTTATCACTGAGAACGACACTGAGCCATTGAAAATTCAAGGCGGGGGTGGGACCGCTGGTGAAATTGCAGGTGTAGTAGAGGGCGAAGGCCGTACCGTAGGGTGGGAAGTAGCCGCTATCTACCGCGCCGAAACAATCATTGGTGGCGCTGGTGAAGCGACCTGCGACGGCGGGACGACCAATTAGGCCGACCCAGATACCGCCCCATGTGCTGGTGGTGGCATTGCTATTGGTGAAATAGAAGACCCCGTTTGACCCATAGAGGCCGGGGGTTTTTAGCCCGTCGCCATTCCAGTCGCCCATAAGCCATTGACCCGTAACAGGCGCACCACCGGGGAAATCGGTATAGGAACCAGCGGAAGGACTGTTTAGCAAGGTATTGACGAGGTTGACGTTGCCATTGGTGTTGTTAAAACGGGCTAGGGTATCACCATAGACATTGCTGACCTGCACCGTATAGCCTGTGTTGGTTTGTGACAGGACACGCATGGTGATGCCGTTGGCGTTATCGGTAAATACTTCACCCGGTATCCATTGGGCGGCGGCATCGTTCGGGTTGCTATTGAGGTCAATATCTACCACTTGGGCGGGTTGGCTGCGCGTGCCGTTGTTTAGGACATCGTGCATGACGACCCCGTTACCCGGCAGGATGGCATCATAATATTGGGTCGGCGTAGGGGTGCTGGTGGCGCGTCGGGCTTCGACGACATAGAACCGATTGGATACGCCATAGAAGGGTACTTGAACCATGCGGTGGCCCGGATTGCCGGACGGTTGATTGAGCCGTTCGAGGGTTACCGTTTGGAATTGACCGGGATTGACCGTGACCTTTGAGGCGGCAGGCATCCAACTGAGGTAGTAATCGAGATGAAAGGAATTTGTGCCTTGAGGCAGACAGCCATAGGTCGGGTCATCTGCGCCGGGGCGATTACAACTGCCCCATGTATCGCTCATCACGTCCCACTGTGAATCGTAGGCCGCGCCGTATGCGCCGGATGAGTGGGGCATCCCAAAGGCATGACCCATTTCGTGGACAAAGGGCGATTCGTTTTGCCATGCCCATGTTGGCAGCCATGTATAGCGATACCACGTCACCCCATCTCGATTGAGGGGGTAGCCGCCGTAGCCGCCATAGGCCACATTTTGCATGGAGTGGTTGACGATCAGATTGACGCCGGAGTAATTGGCAAAATTGACTTGGGCATCCGCGAGACCAGTACATTCATTGTAGAGGGCTTGGCGTCCTGCGCTGGTGGTGAGGTTATAGGTGGATGAGCTGCCGGAGAGATTGAACCAACCGAAGGTGGCGGTGCCTGTGACGTTGAGTATACCGCCGGAAATTTGCTGCCAATAGTGATTGATGCCGGGGTAGGAGGCGCTGAACAGGCCCGTGAAGAAGGAAATTGGCTGTTCATTGCCAGCGGTGCCATTGGTGACACGGCACAAAATGTTCACAAAAGGATAACTGCCATTGATACGGGCCGATTGGGCTTGGGTGTCGCCGTCTTCGACAATGCTGATGGATTCGACCTGAAGGGCAGGGCCGTCGCCATCCGCACCCGCTACGCCACCTTCGACCTCATGCCCGCTGACTTTGACAGTTTTATCTTGCAGGCGGGAGGCCGTTGAAATATCGAGAATTAGGGGGGTGACGTTCCCGGCCTGATCGAGCAATGTGACATCGTAGTGATAGGCAAGGGGGGAATTTGGACCCGGATCGTGATGTAAGACGCCAAGTTTACCGACAAGGGTGATCGTGCCCTGATAATGGGGTGCGGCGGCGGAAGTGTCGGTGAGAAGGACGGTGACGGTTACTGCTTCGATAAAGCTAAGGACGACTAGGACAGCAATTATAAGCCAACGTTTGGGCAGCATATGTGGTAATTATTCTCCCTATACTTGATCATTCCGCTTCCCTAACCAGATGATATCCATTGATACCAAATTCGAGTAGATACTGGGTCGTTCACAAGGAGGGGTCACAGACCCCCCCCTACAAGGAATGCCGCGCATTTTCGTAGGGATGTGTTTGTGACTCATCCAGCTTTTCTGTCTATCATTCAACCGAATTTGGCATGACATAAAAATAAAAACAGAAAATGGAGTCAAAATTAAGAACTCTATATAAGTATAATAAATTCTCAACTCTTTTGCAATACTTCCCCTCTCTCACCTCAATCCGATAAGGCCCATTGAGATGAAAGAGGGGGAAGTTAGATTATGATTAACGCTGACGCCACGACGCGGCACTGTTGATGGTGCCAGTGGGTAGGCCGATATATTGGAAGATATATGCGCCTGAGTTCCAGTCGAGGTCATTGCGGCGGTAGAAATCGCCATTGCCATAGACAAGGCCAAAGCTGTCGGTGCCACTGGTGTCCCAGTCTCCCGCCACGAAAAAGCCGTAGTCGAATGAACCGGGTGCGCCGATGTATTGGGCTAGGTTGAACTGGGCATGACCCGCGCCGGGGACGATATTGGTGAAGGCGATGTATGGCCCACGCCGCACCGCGACGGAATCGAGGCCGTCAAGATCCCAATCGCCTACTGCAAATTGATGCGCTCCTAAGCCTGCAAAACCCCCACTGTCGCTCAGAATCACACTTAGCCATTGGAAGGTTAGGGGCGGGCTGGGGTTGCCAATGAAATTGCAGGTGTAATAGAGGGCAAAGGCCGTGCCGTAGGGTGGGAAATTGCCGCTGTCGACCGCACCCACGCAATCATTTAACGCGCCACTGAATTTGCCGACTACCAATGGGCGACCAAAGAGACCGATCCAGAAACCTGACCAAGGATTGGCGTTGTTAAAGCCGATGTTGTTGGTGTAATAGAATACCCCGTTGGGCGCATAGACCCCCGGCGTTTTTTGCCCGTTACCATCCCAATCGCCCATGACCCATTGACCACCCGCTTGGACGGTGAAGCCTGTTGGATAGATGGCATAGTTGACCGGGGGGGGCGATGTTTGGAGGGTATCCACAAGGCCAGCATAGTTGACGCTGTTGTTAAATACGGCGACGGTATCACCGACCGGGATGTTGCTTACGCTTAAACGGAGGACTTCGGTTTCGGTTGAGGCCGAGCCAAATTTGGCAACCATAATGCGATAGGTGGTGCCACCCGTCGCGCTGAAATTTACGACGGACTGACGAATGGCGTGGGCGGCATCTATGTCGTCACTACAGCCGACGAGCGTTAAAGCGCCTTCGTTCCCCGTGTAGACCCCGACGACCGTATCATAGGTGCTGCCTTCGGTGGTGACGGACACCGTGCCTGATACAAGGGGGGCATAGCGATACCAGACGGTATCTGAGCGGGAACCGACATTACAGAGGCTGGCGCCGCTGGGGTCAGAAGCCGTCGTGGTGGCTTGATAGATTGCTTGGTTGCGCCGATAGGGCAGCGACGAAACAACAACGGCATTGGCGAACAGGTCGTTGGAGGGCGCTCCGGCGGCTTCATCCGGCAAGACGGCTTGGACGGCGGCGAGGGCATTGATACGCCGGAAAGTGAAGCCATTCTTGGAATCGGTGACGTTGACCCCGGTGGTGTATAGGGTGGTTTGAATTTGGGCAGGCGTCAGGGTGGGATTGGCCTCTAACATCAAGGCCGCCACCCCTGCCACCGTTGGTGAGGCTTGGGATGTGCCGCGATAGGTGCTGGTGCCGCCGCCTATGCCTGCCGATGTAATTTGTGCGCCGGGGGCCAGTAGGTCGAGTTCGGCGTGGCTGTTGGTGAAGCAGGTGATGGTGGTGATGTTGGTGGCGGCGTCGAAACAGGCAGGCCATGTGCCACCGAACAGCGTATTATAAGTGTTGGCATCGGGTTCGCGGCCTAGATCACTGTCATAGGTCGCACCGACTGAAACCACCCCGGTATTGCAGGCAGGTGATGAGATGCTGGTTGAACTCCCTTGATTACCGCTGGAAGCAAAGATGGCGATTCCATGCGTATTTACCAGTGTGTTGATCGCCGTCACTACAGTCGGTTGGGCTATATCACAAGCAGAAGTGCTGGTATAGAGGGCAGTTGTGCCGAGGCTCATGTTAATGATGTCAATATTGAGGGTGGCTTGATTGGCGATAATCCAGTCCAGCCCTTCTACCCAATCCGAGACGAAACCGCCACCTGACGAGTTCAGAACACGCACGGCCACGATTTTGACATCAGGGGCAAAACCAACAGGGGCAACGACGCCGTTCGAGGTGATGACGCCGCTGACGTTGGTGCCATGCCCGTTGGCATCTTCGGCGCTAATGCCGCTGGTGGTGTTGCTGGGGGGGCAATTGCCCTGCGTTTCGCAATGTTGGGCAATGATGTCGTCGCTTAGATCGGGGTGGTTGGTGTCAATGCCGCTGTCTATGACCGCAACCGTTACACCACGTCCACGCAGGCCATAGGTGCTGTGGGCGATGCTGGCTTGGATGGCGGGGACACTTTGCCCGGTGTGCATGGTGCTGGGTTCGTCAATAACGACCGATTCGACCAGCGGATTGGCTTGCATTTGCAGAATGGTGGCAAAATCGGCATAACCCGCGAAGGCTGGCAGGTGCGAATATTTGTGGCGCACGATAAATTTGCCCGCACTTGCCAAGACGTCGTTTTGCATTTCGGCATTGAGGCGAGTGTTAAAGGGCACACGACCAAAACCGATTGATGGGGTACGCAGGTGGACAATGACGCGGATTTCGCCTTCGGTTTGGGCGGCGGCAAGCACCCCGTCACCGAGTTTTTCAGGATTTATCCCACGCGGGATGGGGGTTGAAGCCGTTGGCGTGGTAACTGGCGGTGTAGTTTCAACAGGGGGGGCTGCTGGGATATAAAAAGCGTCTACCCCGATGATGGTGCCTTCCTGTGGATAGACCTTGAGGGTATGGGTATCGTTGGCGAGATAGTCTATGATGGCGCGGTTGCCAAATTGAGGGCTGGTGCCATCGGTCATGACGGTGCGGAGGACGGTGCCGTCCACTTCAATGGCGAGTGCGCCGAGAGCCGGATTTTGCACATAGATGATTTCGATGCGCGGGCCGACAAATTCTACGGTGAGGGCGTCATCTACGCTTTTGCCGCTGTATAGATAACTGCCTCCGCTGGCCCCGGCGGCGGCTTGATTTGTCCAATTACCAGACCGCAGGACGAGGGGATCATCGGATTCTAGCAATCGTCCGGGGGGAGTATCTTGGGAACGGGCTGGGGTGGGCTGGGCTGAAAGTATGATGCTGGCTAGTAAAAAGATAAAGATCAATACGCCTGAAAAGAAGCGTCTGTTGGCTAATTTCGACACGAGCGAACTCCAATTCTCTCTAATACGCCCAAATGCGAGTTTATCCCCATTATATGACAATATTTCGTCAGTCAATCGTCAGCGTTTGTAAAAAGCGGGGTAAAGTAGAGGTTCAAGAAAACCGAGACAGGAGAAAATTTTGGCGACCAAAATTTCGGTGCATATTGTGACCTATAACAGCGCCGAGCATATCGAGATGTGTTTGGATTCCTTGTTAGGCCAGCAAGGGGTTGATTTTGGGGTGCTGGTGGTGGATAACGCCTCCAGCGATGACACGGTGAATCGGGTGGAGAACAAAGGCGTGGCGGTTGTCGTCAATGCACTAAATCGGGGCTATTCGGCGGCGCATAATTTGGCGATAGGTCGGACGCAGAGCGATTATGTATTGACGCTTAACCCGGATGTGTGGTTAACGCCGGGGTATTTGGCAACGATGGCGGCGGCGCTTGATGCCAATCCTCAATGGGGTTCGGCGGCGGGGCGATTGCTGCGGGTCGAAAAATTGGGCGAGACACCGCAATGGATGGATAGCACGGGGTTATTTATGAGCCGTTCACGCCGTCAAATGCTGCGAAATAGTGGTGACCCGGTAGCCCAAACGCCGATGCAGGCCGACGCGGTTTTTGGGCCGGATGGGGCAGGGGCGATCTATCGGCGGGCCATGCTGGACGATATAACGATTAACGGCGAAGTGTTTGACGAAGATTTTTTTATGCACAAAGAAGATGTGGATGTGTGTTGGCGGGCCCAACTGCGCGGGTGGGGGTCGGCGTATGTGCCGGACGCGGTGGGGCATCATGTACGGGGATTTCGGCCCGGTCAGCGTGAACGGGTGTCGGCGGATATGCGCTTTTTGGGGGTGCGGAATCGGTATTTGCTGATGATGAAAAATGAAATCATGCCCCATTTTTGGCGGGATGCCCCGGCGATTGTGTGGTATGACCTGAAAATATTGGGGTTTATCTTTTTGAAGGAACGGGCTTCGTTGCGGGCGTTTGGGTCGGCGTGGCAAATGCGTAAACGGATGATGGCGAAACGGCGCATTATTCAGGCCGGGCGCAAGGTTGAGTGGCGAGAACTGCGGAAATTTTTCTAATCAGCCAAAACGCATTTCTTCGGTCGGGGCGGTGGCGTCGGCGGGGTCGTTGATTCTGAGGCGGGTGGCTTGGAGCAATAACAGCCCTAGATAGAGCGGATTCAACAGGAGATAACGTTTCCATAGGCGGCTGGGTTCGCGGGTGAGGCGATAGAACCATTCGAGGCCGCGTTTTTGCATCCATGCGGGGGCTTGGGCGACCGTTCCGGCGTGGAAATCGAAGGCGGCACCAACGGCGATGAGGGGCATGGACAGCAGATCACGATATTCATAGGCCCATGTTTCTTGGCGTGGACACCCCAACCCCACCAAGACCAATTTAGCCCCGCTGGCGTGGATGGCGGCGGCGATTTGCTGCTTTTCATCGGCGGTGACACGGCGGAAAAAGGAGGGCTGCATCCCGGCAATTTGTAGACCGGGGAACTGGGTGGTCAGATTGTTGGCAAGCTGGTCAAGGGTGGCCGACTTGCTGCCATATAGATAAATGGGCAGGTTGTCGGCGGCGGCGCGTTCACACAATTTAAGCGTTAGGGTCGGGCCGTAGACGCGATCGGTTAGGCCAGCACGATATAGCCAATTGAGCGCCCACCGCACGGGTTGACCATCGGGGGTGATGAGGTCTAAATGGTTGAGACGGTAACGCTGAGTTTTGTCTAGGACGCCGGTCATGATGCCATGTACGGCAAGGGCGGTGACGGCAAAGGGCTGTTGGGTATGGGCGGCGGAAATGATGCGTTCGACGGCGGCGGCATAATCAATGGCGTTGACCTGTACACCCAAGATATTGTATTGGCCGCGATCAATCATCCGACTTCTCCACCACTGTAATGGGGATGAGGGTGGCGATACGGTTCGGGGGTAGGTCATCATTCACACGCACGGCCAAATTTTCACCCGTGACATAGTTGTAGACGGTGACTTCCACATAATATTCGCCCGGTGGGAGGTCGGCGGGGAGTTTGAGGCCATGATTGTCACGATAGGTACGGCCAATTTCCCAACGCGAGGTATGGCCGAAAGTAGCCATAGGTAGGCCGTCTTGTTGGATAATGGGGCGATGGTTGGCGTCGGAAATGCGAACACTGACGTTGTAATCGGTCACGGTTGGTTGCAGTGCCGCCAAAACAACCGACACGGCGACGACATCACCCGGATGGTAGGTTGTACCGCGTGGTAGGTCAAAACCCCACAGGCCGAGGAGGTCGCCAAAGACAACATCGGTCTGGTAGGCGGATGGGGCACCGGGAGCGTCCACCGTATCATACAAAATGGCTCGCGCCGTTTGGCTTACGGTGTATTCCCGAATTGGGAAATAACGGATGGTCAGTATTTTTTCAGACGGGCGAATCGCGTTGGTGATAAACGGCCCGGATGAAGTTACAAGCCACAAGCGATCAAAACGGTCAGCGGCCCAATCGAGGACATAACCCCCGTAGACCCCAATGGCTGGGTAGAGTTCTTCATCCGGAATTTCGGGCTCACCCTCTTGATAGCCGCCGCGCAAAGGGAGCGGGAGGGTCATTAACACGGCATCGGCTTTGAAATAATTCATAAACAGCCGCGAATATTCGCCACGCTCAATGAAGACAATATCGTCGGGCTGCACTTCATCGTTGAGGATATTGATCAGGTGAAACATATCGCCCTGCTCATTGATATAGCGTTTATCCTCGCGCAGTTGATGGATGCCCTCACTGATGGGGATAAGCGGCGACAGCAGCATCATGGACGTGAGACTGATTTTGAGTGACCGGTGCAATTGGGAGAGGTCTTTTTTGGCGAATATCACCCACCCACTAAGGCCAGTGCCTATCAGCACCATCATCAGGGTCAACAGGGGAACTACCCACGCCGGATCAACCATTGTCCATGCTGGTTGAAGTTGATCGCCACTAAAATGACGCCAATGGTACGGGATTTGGGATTCACTCCAAACCCAATTGTAATCCGCCCATTCTTGCCATTCATCAAAGCGGGCCGGGTCGTCAAAGAGGGTGAATTGTAGCTCGGTATAATAGTTGGTGTAGGGGACGCCGAGGCCCAACCACTGCATCCCGATGCTGGCGATCAACAATGGAATGAAGGCGAACCATCCAGCATAATGTTTGAGGGCGCTGGGTTTGCGGAAAAGCCATTCGAGGATGGGCAAAACCCATAACATCAGGACGGGTACGAAGGGTACCATATAACGTGGCCCCCAACCCCATCCGCCGTTCCAGACGGTGCTTTGCCGCGTGATTCCATAGCTGGCGCTGACTAAGATCAAAGCGAGGGCTGGCCCTACCACCACGCGCCATTGGCCTTTGCGCCACAGCATCACTGCACCAACCCAACCGGCTGTCAAAATGGGCGAAAACAACCATAAACTTCGGGCAGGGCTGACATGATAACCGAGAAGGCTTTCCGGGACAGACTTCCACGTGAGGGTATCAAAATCTGTCCAGCGAGTGAAGGAATAGCGGCCTTCTTCGACATCGGGTTGGAGGAACATCACCACCAAAATTAGACTGCCAAAAATCAGTGCTGGTATGACCACAGCGGGTAGGGCGTGTCGCCAGATGTCCCGAGTTGAGAAAAGGGAGAGGGCAATCGCAGGTAGAATTAACCACCCGATTTGCTTGGTCAGAATTGCCGCCACGATGGTTAGGACAGTTAATAGGGCTTGTCGCCAGACCGATTTACGCTGTGTGATATTGGGTATCTGGGTGGCAAAATGGAAAGACCACAGCACAAACAGACCCATAACGGGTTCACGAAAAATCCAACGGCTGTAGGGCCAAGCGGCGGTGGCGACCCCAAAAATGAGCGCTCCCCACCATGCAACCGCAAGGCTGTAGCCCCGGCGGAGGGCAATGGTATAGAGACTGAGCGCCGTCAGGGCCATAATAAAAATATTCAGGGTAAAAACGGTATGGAGTCGGCCAATATCCGCTAGGTGATGCCCGATCCAGAAGAATGGGACAGCCAGAATTACCTGTAGGGGTTCATATTTTTGTTGAGGCCACGGCGTGCCGTCTTCTTGGATGCTTGGGTCAACATTAAACCCGATGGTTCGGGCCATTGTGCCGTTTAGGACAAGGCTTTGGGTGCTATCAAAAATGATATATTCGTCAGAACTTAGCGGTAATCCACTATAGCTAAAGATGTAAGTCCCGGTTAATATCAACCATAGGGCCAAGCCTAGCAATAGCGTTTTGTTATGGTGTTGGTTCATTCGTTTTGTGACTACTGACTTGGATAAGAAATCTTTGATAAAACGCCAAATTCGAGTTTATTCAATTTTGTCATTGCTCAAAATGCTATCGGTTTTGGTCGGCGCGATGTTGGTTGCCGTTCAGACACGCCTCAAATATACCTATGGTAAACCTTTGGGCGAAGACTATCAGGCCCACCCGATTGGCCTCTATCTTTTGATGGTGCTATCGGTCGTGTCGGCTAACTTTATCATCTCGATACTCGTTCGTGTAGGGCTAAAATTGACGGTTGCCCTACGTCAGTTGTTGGTTTTGTGGCTGGCAACGGCGATGATGGTCGTGTTAGCGATTCGTCTCATTCCAGCATTGTCGCAGCTTCAATTGGCCTATTTTGCGGGTGCCGCTGTGTTCTTTGCACCATGCGTCACGGTGATTCCGGTTCTGTGGAAAGGTACGGATGGCGAATCAGTCTCATCCCATCTTACCAAACTTTGGAGTTATCGGATTTTGCTGATCATCTGGCTACGTTATAACATCTTGGCCCGCTACAGCCAAGCCACGCTAGGTATTTTGTGGATTGTCCTGCTGCCCCTTGCGACCTCCGGGGTGTTGGCCTTCGTGTTTTCGGAATTTTTGCGAATCGGTGTGACGACCTCGGATGTGCCGTTTGTTACCTTCTTTTTGGCGGCATTAGTGCCTTGGACATTGTTCCAACAGGGGATCACCAAAGGCTCGACCAGCATCTTTAACCAAATCGGCCTGATTATTCAGGTCTATTTCCCACGCGAGATTTTGGTGTTGGTTACGCTTGGCGAGGCACTGGTTGACGTGTTTTTCATGTTCCTAGCCATGCTGCTGATTAATGCAGTTAGTGGGGTATGGCCCAATTGGCTGTATCTCTATCTGCCGCTGCTCATTTTGGTTCAGGCGCTCTTTATGTTGGGCTTGATGCTGTTTTTGGGATCGTTGAGTGTGTTGGTACGTGACATCCCGCAGTTGGTTGGGGTGGTGATGCAGCTTTTGTTTTATATGTCGCCGATTTTGTACCCCACCTCGTTTATCCCGGAAAAGTATCGGTTTATACTGGCGATCAACCCGCTTGTGCCGTTGTTCCAAGCGTATCGGGATGTGATTGTGTATGCCAAAACGCCCGATTTTTCGACGTTGTATTTTCCGTTGGTCGTTTCGATCATCGTGTTATTTATGGGCTATGTGTTCTTTAAATCCAAAGAAGATGGTTTTGCGGATCGGCTATGACATCACCAATTTCTCCAGTTGAACCCAGTGTTGAGCCAGTTGTTGAGCCAATTATCGTGGCTGAACACGTTTCGAAGCGTTATGCCCAAAACGAAAGCCGTACCAGCTTGCGGCATGAATTTAACGACATGGCGAAGCGGTTTTTGAAGCAATCTATTGCCCGCAAACCAGTTGAGCCGTTTTGGGCGCTGCGGGACATATCTTTTAGTGTGCCGGCGGGTCAAACCGTTGGTATTGTAGGCCGCAACGGGTCTGGTAAAAGTACCCTGTTCCGTACCTTGTGCGGTATCACTCGACCCACCGAAGGCAGCGTGCAGGTACGGGGTCGGTTTTCAACCTTGATCGCGTTGGGGGCAGGGTTTAATCAGGAGCGCAGTGGACGTGAGAACATCTACCTTAGCGCGGCGATTCAAGGCGTACCCCCGCGACAGATTGAATCCGTCATCCACGAGATTGTCGAATTTTCCGAATTGGGGCAGTTTATTGATCTGCCCGTTAAGCGATATTCCAGCGGGATGTATGCCCGACTTGGGTTTAGCATTGCCGTGCATCTTAAACCCGACATTTTGTTTGTAGACGAAATTTTGGCGGTGGGCGATGCGGCGTTTCAAGATAAGTGCATTGAACGAATTTTGGAGATGAAGGCCAGCGGACTGACGATGCTGATTGTGACGCACCAGACCGCGCAGGTCATCAAACTATGTGATCGGGCAATCTGGTTGCACAGGGGCCGCATGATGATGGATGGGGACACCAAAGAAGTGATGGTCAAATATCACGAGATGATCTATGAGACCGAAATCCTACCGACCCTCAGCACGACGCCAGATGAGGCATTGCCAGAACCCGTTACACTAAGTACCCCCGACACGCCGTAAAGCAATGGTGGCAAGCTCAAAATTTGGGTTGCGTGTTAGGGCTTCTTGATATTCGGTCTGAGCCAAAGCGTAATTGCCTTGAATTTCGTAGACCCGTCCCAAGTAGTAATACATTTCTTCGACAAATGAGGTCGTCTTGAGGGTGCTGTTGACTAAGGTCTGCACATCGGCAAGGCGACTTGATTGCAGTAGGGCTTCGAATACCCCATATTGATACCAGAAAAAACGATAGGGCAGGCCGAGATCGAGGGCTTGTTGATAGGCAGTTACGGCTTCGGGATAGCGCCCAATCGAGGTTAGGGATGTGCCGAGATTTGACCACGCATAAGGATTGGTGGGGTCGCTGGCGGCTTCTTGCTGGGCGACCTGTGCCGCTTTTTGACGATTTTGACTTTCGACCCAATCCGACCCCAAAAATGCTGCTAGTTCGGTTTCGCGCTCAGGCGTATAAAGGACGATGAAGTTGCGATTGAACGACTGCCATTGACTGTCAAATTTGGCACTGGCATAGGTCACGGTTGGGCGGCTGGCGCGTCCCAAATAGGAATCATAGACGGTGATCGTGTCGGCGGCGGTATCATAGGCGATGACGGTTTCGTAGTGTCCAAACCAGCCCTCCCCCGCAGGCTCATAGCCCGATTCGATAATGACCACAAAACGATTGGCAATTAACCAGCGGATTTGATCGAGTGAACCTGCCATGCGCCAGATGGCCTTGACACTGGTGAAGCGGTTGACGTAATCCACCATTTGCTGTGGGGTGACATTTTTGTCCTCACGGTCAGGCTTTAAATAGGTGGCGGTGTCGTCCTGCGTGCCCTGCCAATTAAAAAAGGACAGGCCCATTGCCAAGTTCGCAGGCCCACAGTTATTCCAGCCCTGCTGAAAAAATTTGACCCCTTCCAGCTTGTAGGCTTGGGGTGGGGGCAGCGGGGTTGGGGTGGGGGGGATGGGGGTAGGGCTTGGTTGGATGGTCGGCGGCAGGGTGGGGGCAGCGGCGGTTATGGCGAAGGCGGTCTGCGTTTGGGCCACAAAAATAGATTCCAGCGTTGCCCCGTTGTCTATGGTGGGAGTTAAGGATGGTGTAGGGGTTAGACTGGGGGGCAGGGTGTTGGTCGGCGTCAGGGTGGGGGCCGGAGTATTGGTGATGATTTGATAGGCCACCGCTTGATTTTGTGGCTGATTGGCAGTTGATTCGGCCCGTCGAAAATGGAACTTTGGCAGGACAACGGGCAGGACAATAAAAATCAGCAATATGGGCACCACAAAACCTACATTAAAACCAAAAATCAGCCACGCCAAGCGGCCTGTCCAGTTGCTGCCTTCTTCATGTTCCCACTGATCTACGGTTTGCAGGCGGGGGATAGGTCGGCCTCGCTCCATCCTCATTCTCCAAGATTCTAGTTAATGCGTTTCCACGTTGATCCCACCCAGCGAAAGATGACCTGTTCGCGTTGGCTGGTGTCATTAGGATTGGAAAGGGCGTCCACATAGGCGAACATATTCCCATCGGGATCGCTGGTAATGACCGTGCCATTGACGACAGGGATCACCTTATTGGGATCGTACCCCACGCAGCGGGCATTGGCTGCTGCCGCCGCATTCGGAATTGTTTCATCATATAACTGATAACAGGCGGGTTGATTTTGGTCGCGGAGGGCCATATTTTCGATTTCTAAGCGCCATTGGAAAAAATCGTTCCAATAGAAGGTATTGAGGCGTTCAAGCCCCAAATCCTGAAGGGCTACACTCCCCGTGACCGCCTGTAAATCGCTGAGGGTCGAATCGGGGCGTAGATTGTTTAGAATTTGACCGGGGGCACTTGAGCCAAAGGCGGCGGTTAACGTCGTGAAAAAACGTGACCCATCGGCTGGATTGGAGGTAAATTCACCCGCCAACCACGCGACGACTTCTTTTTGCAGCCATTCGGCATCGCTATAGCTGTTGGCGTAGAAGCTGTTGCCGCGACTGTAGGCCGCCAACTTTTCGGCCAATAACCCGGCAAGGACGGCTTCGGTTTCAGGCGTAAAAGGCACATCACTGCGGGCACGGCCTAATAATAGGGGCGAAGGTAGGCGGACTTTCCATTCTTCATATAAGTCCCATTCCGGCTCAAGCAGCGTTTCGGGTACAATTTCAACGGTTAGTTGGGCCTGACCCGCTGTACAAATTAACAGGGTACAGGCTTCGTCCCACCAACCATCCACTTGATTCGCCAGCGCTTCAGCTATGCGACGGTCAAGCTCATGGTAGGTGACTTTGAGGCCGCCTTTATCAATCGTTTTTTCATCACCCCAAAATTCGACATCGGGGGGCACGCGCCGCCAACCCGCCTGACCATTGACATTATCTTCATAGAGCCAATAGAACCACACCACGCGATAGGGCACACCCGCTACTTTTTCTTCTAGTACCACGCGACCTCGTGGCTCATCAATGGTGACGGATATGACTTTGCCCGTCAGTTCTAATAGACCCGCTTGTTTGAGCGTTTGATATTCGCCAAAAACGTCGCGCTGATTTTGCAGCCAATCTTCACTGGCACTACGCTTGACCTGCATGTAGTTGGATAAGTTGCCCACGTTGATGGCAGTAATTTCAACATCCACTGTATCCAAGAGGTTCTGGCGCACTTGATTATCTACCGCACGTAACCGCCAAATGATGCCACCCAAGACGCTGCCAATCAAGCAAGCCAAAACTACCATGCCCAATAATAAATTGCGCCGCTGACGCCGCCGATACCGTTTGGCGTTGGGGTCTTCGGTGGCCCGTTGTTTGGCCCGCTCAGATTCGATTTGCCAGTCGAGTTGGATGCCCATATGGTTAATCCGGTTAAGCCTTATCCAAAGGGCCTTAGACTAGGAAATTCGGGGAAGACTGTCAAGAGTGCTTTGCCAGTGATTCGCCTACGCCTCGCTTAGTGCCCGTGTTAATGGGCCGGCGTGACATCACCCACTAGGATGCGCTGTAACACATTTTGATTGTCCCTGACCAGCAGTGCCCCAATGTCATCCACACTTTCGGCTTGGCCCGAAATAATGCCGCTGGCGGTGTGGATGTTGACAGTTTGGCCGATGGTCGAGAGCCATGTTCGCCATGTATCCACTAGAATCGGCTCAGAAATTTTACTCATCCAGTTTTCGAGATGGCTGATGATGTTACTGGCGAGAGTGGCGCGGTTAACCGACTCTTGGGTAAAGGCTTCAAGGCTAACCGCCCCATCCACGAGCGATGTGCCCATAAAATTGACACGCACGTTGACCCCAATCCCCACAATGACGGCCTGTAATTGGTCGCCAAGCCAGAGGGCCTCGGTCAAAATGCCAGCAACCTTGCGTCCCGCCAGATGGACATCATTGGGCCATTTGAGTTTGATAACACCGGGGATGAGCAGGGGGCTAAAGGCTTCGGCAACCGCGACACCTGCCGCCATTGTGACCCGCTGTAAATGTTCGGGGAGGAGGTCGGGATGTAAAATGATGCTCATGGCAAGGGCTTGCCCGGCGGGGGTGTGCCAGTGGCGATTGAGGCGACCCCGTCCCGCTACCTGCTCATCGGCAATTACTACTGCACAGGGCGAGAGATT
Organism: Anaerolineae bacterium; assembly: GCA_041753455.1. Taxonomy (GTDB): domain Bacteria; phylum Chloroflexota; class Anaerolineae; order Aggregatilineales; family J027; genus CFX10. Next base: position 861,551 of record JBGSUK010000011.1, read on the forward strand.
GGGTTCGGTTGCCAGCCATTCGCGGGCCATATCCATCGTGCTGTTGATACGGGGGTAAAATCGAAAAGGATGATGTTTTAGGGCTTCTTTTAGCGTCGTTTCATTTAAAACATCGGAAGGATTACTAACGACCATAAATTTAACTTGCCCCCCAGAAATTTTGCTAGAACGCCCCGCGCCGACTGATGACCGCCGGAATGGTTCGCAATAGAATCACGAAATCTAACCAGATCGAGTAATTTTGAATATAGTATAAATCATCTTCGGTACTCAGGTGCATCATTGTTCCGGCACGCCCGTTAATCTGCCACCAGCCCGTCATGCCTGCTGGAATTTCGAAGCGTTTTTTCTGCCAAGGCTCATATAAGCTGACAATCCAAGGCATCTCCGGACGGGGGCCGACCAAACTCATGTCGCCCTTAATGACGTTCATCAACTGGGGTAGTTCATCAATGCTGGTGCGGCGTAAGAACTTGCCAAAGCGTGTGACGCGGGGGTCATCGGGGTCTTTGTGGATGACATTGCCATTTTCGTCCACCTTAGTGACCTCGTTTTGGCGGCCTTCGGCATCCTTGACCATCGTGCGGAACTTATACATCTTAAAAGGGTGCATCCCTTCGCCGATGCGGTCTTGGGCAAAGATCACTGGCCCGCGAGATGTGAGGATGACGCCTAGACCGACAACCAGTAGAAGCGGCAAGGCAAGAACCAATAGGATGAAACTGAGGGTGACATCCACCACCCGTTTGACAAGGCGTTGCGAGGTACTGAGGCGCGGTTCACGTAGGCCGATTAGGGGCATCTTCTCTAGCTCTTCAACGGTGCTAAAGAGATACTGCATTTCGCGCAAATCGGGGGCAAAGCGGATGGCGACCCCACATTCATGAAGCTGTTGGACTAACTGGCGTAGGTGCGTGTAATCTGGCTCTTCGAGGGCCAAAATGACCTCATCAATCGCGTGTTCATCGAGTAATTCGACCACTTGTGAAACCCTTCCTAGAATCGGTGCATCTACCACAATGGAGGATTCGGGTAATTCATCATCTTGGGCATAACCCGCTAGAAAGACACCTGTCCACGCATAGGCCCGCACTTGGCGGCTGATCTGCTGGGCCAACTCGCCTGTACCCACCACCAGAACACGCCGACTGTCATAGGTGCGCCCGCCGGTAAGCCTGAAATAGAGCCGAATGGTGATGCGATAGGTGACAGTCAGCCCGCCCGCAAGCGCGACCAACAGACTGGCCTGAAGATGGGAATAGGTGCGGGAGGTCATGTAGAGAATGCCAAAAAAAATAAAAATCGAGATAAATGTGCCCTTTAATAACGCGCCGATTTCGAGCAGCAGACGATAGGTTTGGCGCGGCGAGTAGGCTCCGATGGCGTTTAGGATAATCAGCCAGACGACCGGAAAAACAATAAAGAACCACCAAGGGGTTGGGGACGCATTATCGGTAGGGATGGGTTTGCCAATCCCTACATCAAAGAGTGCGGCACGTATCACCGCTGCAAGCCGAACCGCCAGCATCGCACAGATAAAATCTAGTGTAAGCAAGAAGGTCATAAATGAAACGCTAAAGCCGCGTGTCATGGACTTAGAAATAGCTCCCTTTTTGTTTGAGCCGTGTGCTAGACCATTCTAGAGGTTGATCGCTTCCTACACAAGGTATCACGGAATTGTCTGCTCTGTCTTTACGCAACGAATACCAATGATATACCGTCTCTTGGTGATTGCCGAATCTTGGTACAATAAGCCGCGTCTCATTTTGCCATTTTGAAGGTCAAATTTTTACCCATGACAACTCAATATACACCACCGCATGTTTGTGTGGGACTGATTACCTATAACTCCATGCGAGATTTACCCAGCGTTATTCAGGGCCTAGCGTCTCAGAATTACCCTGCATTGCAAGTGATTATTTTGGACAATGTTTCGCAAGATGACAGTGTGAAATTTGTCCAAAAACATGCTGCCTTTGCCAAACTCGTTGTGAATTCGAGCAATGTTGGGTTTGCGCGGGGGCATAATCAGATTTTGGCCGAAGCAAAACTTGGCCCTGATGATTATTATTTAGCCCTGAATGCCGATTTGGTGCTTTCGCCGAATTATGTTACACAACTTCTGGATGCGCTTCGTAATAATGGGGCGGATTGGGGGATTGGTAAGCTGTATCAGATGGATGAACAGGGCCAACCGACCCGTCAGTTTTATAGCACGGGCCATGCCATGCTGCGGGGTGGGTATGCCCTTAATATTGGCAAGGGGTTGGAGGATACGGGTCAATTTGATGAGGGACGGGAAGTATTTGGCGCACCGGGGGCGGCAGTGTTGATGAGCCAAAAACTGATTGCTGCCGTCGCACCGAATGGCGAATTATTTGATGCCGATATGTTTTTCTATTCGGAAGATACGGATTTGGATTGGCGGGCACGGCTGCAAGGGTTTAAGTGTTGGTACGAGCCGTCGGCGGTCGCGTATCATCGGGGTAGTTTGCGCGAATCGCTGAACGCACAGGGACTGGGTAATCGCTATTTGAGTGTCATCAAAAATGCCTTCCTGCTCGATTTACTTGTATACAACATGCCCCTCATTATTTTCCATTGCGGGGTACGGTTGGTGATTACGCCGAAACGTGGCTGGGTGATGACACGCAAGGTCGCTGCTAATGCTCCGCGAATGTGGCGCAAACGCAGCAAGCCGAAGGTCTCACGAGGTTACATGATGGGTTGGTTTCGGTGGGGGACACAGCAGATTTCGGGTCAACCGATTTCTACGCGGGATAGGGTCATGAGTTTTTGGCGAAAACTGAAGGCGAAGGGGCGATGACGAATCACCACCCCTTGAATGGACGAGGATTTATCAGCCGGGGACGAACGTAAACATCCGCACGGCATTGGCTTCGACTGCTGCACGGGTGAACCATGAATTGCGATATTGACCCGTCGCCCACATTTCCATTTGGTCATCATAGTGTTCGCTGAAGGGGTTGCCACTTTGACCAATCGGTAGAATGCGCTGGCTGTTGTCGAAATTACTGAAATCAATCAACTGGCGCTGGCTGGGGATGTAGGTTGTATCAAACGAAGCATCCGAATAACCGATCGCATTGACGATAGACCCGCCGCCGGGGGTTTCGATTTCGCGGTTGAAGATGGCTTCGACTTCGGAGTCGCCGCTGTAACCAAGCGGTTCGGCTACGTTACGGGTCATATGTAACGCGCCCCAACGCCACAGACTACGATCTTCACCATATTCTTCCACCATCTTGGCATAACCAGATGCAAAGGCTGCTTTCAAAATATCATCGGGGGTCTCGATGACATCGGCGGTGTCGCCATTGTCCCACAACTGCCCATAAATCGGATTGGCTTTGTTCGCCAGCAAAACGCGGAACACTTCCCAGAAGCGCGGGCTACCGGGGCCGACATCGCTATAGAAACTGCCAAAATCATCGCTAAAGGTCATGAAGTTGAGTTCCATCCAGACCGTTTCAAACAAGGCGGCATAGGGACTGTCTACTGAATTGTAGTGATCCCATTCACCTAACCATGCAACGGCTTCGGCTAGGGCCGAGTCGTCAAAGGTCAAGGCTTGCAGGGCGGGCACGATGGTGTCGGCATTGCCATTGTAATTATCAGTTTGGATGACCTTGAGTTCGTCTATGGTGAAAATGCCGTCGGCATCACTTTGGAGAAGCGTTTCGATGCGTTTGGCGCGATAACCATAGTCATTGACTTCGAGCAGATAGTAGGGATAGTCATCACCTACCACGCGGTTATTGGCGGTGGCGATGTAGCCCTGTTCGGGGTTGAACAGTTCCGGCATTTCTTCAAACGGGATAAAGCCCTGCCACGCAAACTGGTCGGTGCTGCCATCAACGGGCATACGGGGATCGTGACCCTCGGCGCGGATTGGCACTTTGGAGGACAGCTTGTAGCCGATGTTGCCAGCCGTGTCGGCATAGACGATATTCTGGCAGGCGGTATCAAACAACGAAACGGCGGTCAAAAATTCTTCCCAATTGGTGGCGCGGTCAAAATAGAGAATACTTTCAATGATGGTGCTGGCATCAAGGGTCGTCCAGCGCAATGCCCAAACGGGTTCAAAACCGAGTGCCTCTGAAATGACTGGCCCCCAGACCGAGTTACGCACCTGTACTTCAATTGGGTCACCACCCACCACGTTGACGGTTTCGGTACGGACTTCAAAATCTACCCATTCGCCATTGTACTGATATTGCAGGGGGTTATCGGGGTTGAGGGTGAGCGTGTACAGGTCTTGGGTATCCGCGCCACCGACGGTTAGCCCCCACGCGATGTGATCATTGTTGCCAATCAACACACCGGGAGCGCCGGGGAATACGACACCCACGACATCATAGACGCAATTTTCATTTTTCTCGACGCAGTGCAGTCCTTGTTCATACCACACACCGGGCATGGCAATGCCGATATGGGGGTCATTGGCAACGATGGGAGCGCCTGTGTCGGTGCGGCTGCCACTGATTGTCCATGAATTGGAAATCGCGGTCGTGCCATAGCCGATGACAGTGCGGATTTCATCCAAATCCACATTGCCGACTAATTGGCTGTGGACATTGCTGAAATCGAATGACAGGGGGGTATCACCTTCGGGTACTACCATTGAGGTCGCGGCGGCGGTGTAATCAATCCCACCCGGCTGGGTAATGAGGGGGTGGTCGGCGGGATATTTGGGGAAGAATAGTTGCAGGGCGATGGTGGCTAATGCACCTGCACCCTCGGCAATGACCGAACGCTGAATTTCGGATTGGAAGTCATCACCGAATGAAAAGGTTAGGGCTTTGCCGAATGTAACCGTGTCTAGGGGTGTCCAAGGATCAATGGTTGGTTCGATGCCTTTTTCGGCTAAATAGGCATATTCGATGGCAACTTGATCGGGGGTCTTATCGGCGAGATACGCATTGACACCGTCGGAATAGGCTTGCAGGGCCTCAAGGGCTTCCTCGCCAAAGATCGCCAAATCTTTTTCAGCGGCGACGCGCATACCGAGAGTGCGGAAGAAGGCGTCTTGGCCGGCATAGTCGGGCTCAATTTCGGCGAGACGACCGGAGGCGAGGCGGCGTGACCATTCCATTTGCCAGAAGCGTTCGCTGGCATGGATGTAGCCCTGTGCCATAAACAGGTCATGGTTGGTCTGGGCATAGATATGGGGAATAGCATAGGCGTCAAAATAGACCATTACCTCGCCATCAAGACCCGGTAGTGTGAGGGTTTCGCCGTCTTGGGCTTTGGCGGGGGCAGGTTGATTGACGCGGGCAGAAATGGGGATGAGGGTTAGCACCAATATTAAAAGCAACCCTATTTTGGTACGCATTTTTTAAGAATCTCCAAATTGTTGATAAATGTAACCACGTTCATGGGGGTGAGACGTATCGCGGTTTTCGGGTGGGTTGGCCTTATCGTACACAGGGCTAAAGCCGTGCTGAATTTAACCTAAACAATAGGCCAGTCCAGATGAAAACCACTGCAAACTATTTTTTTGGGTTCTCCTTTCCATAAAATCGAATCGCTTTCTATCAACTGTACTATCAGTGTGGGCTAAGAGCAAAATTTGGGTCTTTTGTACCCTGAAAATAGGCCGAAATGAACCCGCAACACCTGCTACAATACACAAAGCGAAAACCCATCAGGAGAATCTATGGCAGTTCACGAACACCAGTTGAATGAGCGTACTCAGGCCGTTAGTCGGGTGCTGTGGCAGATATTGGCCCTTAATGTGCTGGTAGCCGCTGGCAAGATCACGGTTGGCCTCTTGACCGGAACGGTATCCATCATTGCGGATGGGTTACATAGCACGATTGACTCGGCTTCTAATATTATTGCGCTTTTTGCCCAACGGATTGCGGCACGTCCACCGGATGAAACGCATCCCTATGGACACCAACGTATTGAAACGCTGGCAAGTTTGGGGATTGGTGGGATGCTTCTTTTGGCGGGATGGGAAGTGCTGAAAGTGGCGATTGACCGCCTGCGTTCGGGTGAAGTGCCAGAAGTCGGTACCCTGCAATTTGCGGTGCTGCTGGCGACGCTGGTGATTAATTTATGGGTTGTGTTATATGAACGTAGCAAGGGCAAAAAACTCAGTTCGGAATTGTTAAAGGCCGATGCCGCCCATACCACCTCCGATGTGTGGGTGACGATTTCCGTCATCGCTGGCCTGATTGGTGTCAAATTGGGGTTGGGTTGGATGGACGCGGCGGTGTCGCTGCTGATTGTAGTGGTGATTGGCTATACGGCATGGGGTATTTTGCGGCGCACCGGGGGCGTGCTGGTGGATGAAGCACCCCTATCGCCTGAAAAACTGGCTGCAATCGCAGAGTTGACGCCGGGGGTTAGTAAGGTCGTGCGGGTGCGAAGCCGGGGTACAGAAGATGCCGTGCATGTTGATTTGGAGGTGCAGATGGCTTCTAACATCAGTACCGAATATGCCAGCAATATCACGGATCGTATTCGTGAACGACTGGAACAACGTTTTCCACATATTGCCGAGGTGCAGGTGCAAATTATCCCGGACAATAGTCATCAACCGGATTATTTGACGGCGGCACGGGCGGCGGCGGATGCGTTGGGGCTGGGGGTGCATGAAATCAGCGGTGTGGTGACGCCACAGGGCAAAGTTTTGGAGATGCACGTCGAAGTGCCCCCGGCGGTGACCTTGCGCGAGGCCCATCGCCAAATTGACTTGTTAGAACTGCGTCTACGCGAACGGCCCGAAATCGCTGATGTGGTGACGCATATCGAACCTGCCGAATTTGCCAGCGCGATGCCTGCCGTTTCGCCGGATGCCACCCAATTGCATGTGGACGCCTTGACCAAATTACGCCATGAATTTCCGCAGGGCGATTGGCATGATTCAAATATTCGACGTGACCGAACGGGCTATGCGCTGACGCTACACTGCCATTTGCCGGGGGACATCAGCATCGAAATGGCCCATCAAATCGCGGAGGAGGCCGAGTTGTATTTGCGAACCCAGTTCCCGCAAATTCATCGGGTCACGATTCACACCGAGCCGGAGGAAGATCGAAGCGGCTTATGAAAATCTCGGAGAGTCTGCATAAATTTCATCTGCATGATGGAAACATTGATGCCATTTATCATGTGCCATCGGAAAAGCGCCTGATACTGCCGATCAAATTGTGTGATCCTTACGGTGGCGCTGAACCAGAGGATGAGGTGTTTAGCAAATCGGGATTACTGATTTTTCATGGGGTTGAGAATTTCAAAACAGAGCCGGAATGGACAGGGCTTGCGTGGGATATGAATCTTGGGCTGAGTGTGCTTGACCTTGATTACCAGCCAGAATTGGATTCGGGTGAAAGGGAGGGGGTTTGGGGGCTATTGGAATTTGAGACACGGCCTCGAGATAAACATCATCAATATGTTCTTGAGATTTCTTTCACGGCGACCCATTTTGAATGGTTTGAGACCCAGTAGTCGTAAATCGAGTTTGTGGCAATCTTGTATAATGAAAATGCACGGTTGGGTTAATTTGGAGAATATAAGTTGAGTGCCATTATTACCCTCGAACTACCCGAAAATGTCGCCCAATATGCCCGAACGGTTGCGGAGTTGTCACATAAACGGGTTGAAGATTTGCTGGTGGAACTGCTTGACCAAGCTGTTCATGACGCGATTGATAACTTGCCCGATGAGCAAATTTTGGCGCTCGCCAATTTGCAGATGTCGGCCCATGACCAAGCAGAACTCAGTGACCTTTTGGCAAAACAGCGTGAAAGTGAATTGACCGATCCGCTGCGTTTAGATGAACTGATGGGTATTTATCGGCGGGGATTAATCCAAAAAGCACGGGCTGCCAAAATTGCAGTGGAGCGTGGTCTAATTCCATCATTGGGTGAAAATTGATGCCGCGTGTATCTATTCCTAATGAGGTAGCCCAACGAGTTCGAGAAGCAGCACATCATCGCTGTGGCTATTGCCTTAGCCCGCAATATCTGGTCATGGCACGGCTTGAAATCGAGCATATCATCCCATTGGCGCAGGGTGGGACAAATGATGAAGAGAATTTGTGGTTGGCTTGCCCCCTCTGCAATAGGCATAAAAGCGATAAGACTTCTGCCACCGATCCGATGAGTGGCGATACTGTACCGCTTTTTCATCCCCGTCAGCAGAATTGGCTTGAGCATTTTCAATGGAGCGAGGATGGTATTCAGATTATAGGGTTGACCCCTATTGGAAGGGCCACTGTCATCGCTTTACATTTGAGTGATGATCCTGATGCTCTTATTGTGAGGAACTATTGGGTTCAAGCAGGGTGGCATCCACCTAAAAGCTGATGGGCCACCCACAGACGATGGGTTTAGTCTTTCAGAATCGCGCCGACGGATTTGGGCGAATGACCGGGGAACACGATATTGAGGTCAGTTCGGGCGGTGCGATTGGTCAGTAATTCGCTCAACACATCACGGTAATCGGTGGTAATCTGCAAATCGCCATTTTCCAAAAAGTCGGAATTGAGGCCGGGCCATTGGGCAATCACGGGCGTTTGGGTGACATGCGGACTCATAATATACATCGCGCCGCCGTGCCCATGATCGGTTCCACCCCCGCCATTTTCTTGCACCCGCCGCCCAAATTCCGACATGACCACGACTGTCACCTTGCCCATGTAATCGACCATATCATCATGGAAGGCGCGGAGATTCTGGCTGAGGGAAGTCAGCAAGCCGGACAATAGGCCATCGCTACGGCCCTGCGCGACGTGGGTGTCGTAATTGCCATGATCTACACAAGCGACCTCTAAGCCTGCCCCGGCTTTGATGAGCGCCGCTGTTTGTTTGAGGCCGCGTCCTAAATCGGAATCATCATAACGGGCGCTGTTGGCAGGGCGATATTTGTCTACATCAATCTGCTTGACCAGTTCAAGGGCTTGGAAGGTGGCATCGGCGCTGAGGCTGAGGGGTGCCCCGCCGTCTTGATACATAGCGGATAGGGTGGCGGCCATCTGGTCGGTTTGGCGCGTATCCCCATGCAGATGAAAATCGGCAATCGAGCGCAGGGCATTGGCAGAAACATAACCGCGCAGACTGGTCGGCAGTTTATCACTCCACCCAATCGCCCGTAATGGCGAATCGCCCTCGGCTGAAGTTGACATGAGATGACGGCCCAACCAACCCGAACCGATACCCGCCTCGGCGCCATTTGTGCCACGTTCCATTAAATCCATCGCCTCAAAATGACTGCGGGAGACATTGGGTGTGCCAGCCGCGTGGATGACGGTCATGTGCCCATTCATCAGGAGTTCATGGATAGGGCGCATATCCGGGTTGAGGCCGAAAAAATCATCTAGCGCCAACGCCTTGACCCCATCGCTGCTGTCGGGCTGACCAATGGCAAGCAAGGGACGCGCTTTGTAATAATTGTCATCGCCGAACGGCACAATCATATTGAGGGCATCCGCGCCGCCGCGTAGGAAGATGCAGACCAGCGTATCGCCCTTGACGCCTTCGCTGGCAAAAGCAAGACGGGGTAGCCATGCGGGCCACAGAACCCGACTTGCTCCGACAGCACTTAGGGCGGTGGCGGCTTGCAGCCATTGACGGCGGGTAAACAGGTGGGTACGGTTATCGGACATGATGAATCTCCTGTGTTTTGAACCTCACCCCTCCCCGCAAGCAAGGAGCGAAAAGAGGTGAGGATGGTTTATCTCCATTGAAAAGCGGGACTGGCTAGTAGTAGGCCGAGTGTTTGAAGCATTTGGTCACGGCCCTTATCGTCATTCAAGTTTGGTTTTTGGCCGGAACCGTCGGTCGCAAAATTCCAGAGGGAGGCGCTTTCGGTCACGGTCAAATCACGCGCAAACACCAATCGGCCAAAATTATGCAGCAGTTTTTCGGCGTTGCGTTCAGCATCCATGCGTTCGGCGATATCCCAGACATCCATTGAGACGCCGGATAATTCGTCGTTAATGAGGTCGAGCGCCAGATTGATGCGGGGGAGCATGTTATTGGCCCAGCCGACGGCTTTATCCGGGTAGCCGTCCGGAGTGGCCCATGCAAATGGACGATGCCCCATGCGGTCTAACAAATCAATCAAATCACGATTGCCGTCATAATTGGCGTTGGTGGCCCGCAGCAGGGATACCATCAATTCGAAGGGGCGCTTGAGTTTGGCCGGGGCGGTATCAAAATCGGGATGATTTAGCAGGGTACGCAGGACAGCACGACTGTCGCCATCGGTGGATTGCCATGTGCTGACGCAGGCATCAATGATGTTTTGCGGCGGGTCGTCGGCAATAAAACGGCGTACTAGCTTGGTGCAGACAAATTTCGATGTGCTGGGGTGATTGACCAGAATTTCCAAGACCTTGTCGCCATCATCCTTGCCACCACCCGCTGGGATGACATGACCCAAGACGGTTTTTTCGCCATCATCGTGCCATGCACTGTGATATTCAAATTCGCCGTCATCGTTTTTGCCCCAACCCGTCAGACAGCGGGCGACTTCTTGAATGTCTTTTTCAGTATAACCACCATCCACACCGAGGGTATGCAGTTCCATAATCTCGCGGGCGTAGTTCTCGTTGGGGTGGCTTTTTTCGTTCTCGGTGTTATCCAGATAGTGCAGCATGGCAGGGCTGTGGGCCGATGCCTTTAATAGATCACGGAATTTGCCGAGGGTGTGCGGACGAATCACCTCGCGGTCATCCACCGTTTTGAAAAACAGTACGTCGTTTTTAAATTGGTAGATGCTGAAATGATCTGTCCAGAAGCCGACCATCACCTCATAAAGTTGGCGTTCGGAGAATACCGCCCGGACGAGAGTCATCTGGGCCAATTCATAGGCGACCAAATCTTTATCCCCGCCGCCGAAATCGTCACTCCCACTGAGCGACATTAAATCTTCGGCGTTCCATTTGAGCGTATCATAGCGCCGCATCCGCCAATCGAGGGCGTCATCGTCCACATCTTGGTAATCCAACTGCTGCTCGATCCATTTTTCACGACCCATCTGCTGAACTTTTTCTAGCTGACCGGGACGTGGGCCATAGGCGGCACGATTCAGCAAATGGGCGATGGGGTGACGGTTCGCTCCCGATGGCAACCAGAGTTCTTTGGGGAGGTCGGGCTGTGCGATGCGGTCAATCACTTTGCTGCAACCGGATGCTGCGACCATTGTCCCTCCGGCGAGGGTGGTCAGAAAAGCGCGGCGCGAAAGTTGGGTTTTCATGGAAGTGCCTCCACTGCCCTTAGTCATTAAGCCTCGGCGGGCTGGGGTTCATAGGTGGTTTGAAATTGGGGCGCAACCGGGGCGGGTTTGGGGCGCGGGTTGCCACTGAAAATTTGACCTAAGCGACTCGCCATCACGATAACAATTGCTCCCATACCGATAATCAGACCGAAGGGCAACACGATAAACCAGCCGATGACCGGGAAGGCAATCGCAAAGGACAGAGCCACCGCGCCGCTAATGGACTCGACCAGCGCGTTTTCATCCCGCCGATTCATCCATGCAATCCGCATTCCGATGAGTCGTGCCACGACCGCTAAGCCCCAGAAGGCCCATAGCACGACCAGCAGCATAAAGATTGTGCCGCACGCCTGCATGAAGCTGCCGATTGAGATGAACAGCGTAGCGGGGACACCCACGAACAGAATCGGAATCAGGCCGACAAAAAACGGAGTGATCGCGCCTTTGGCGAGACGAGTGGCGGCGCGGGTGCTGGTGTCATAAAACCCGAGATTCAGAAAAATCAACAGGGCGGGCAGTGCCAACATCAACCCTGCGAGACAGCTTATGGCTAAAATCGAATCACCAATGCCCATGATGTAACCTCCAGAGCAATTCACATTTGATGTTTTCACGATAGCAGGGATGGAAAATCCGATGTAGTCAACGGGGTCATGACTTGGCGGGAGGTGGCTCATGCGGTGATATGACACCCGTCATGTGGGATATGATTGGGCGCAGTGTCGGGTCGGGCGGACGTGTGTTACGATTGACGATATGAAACACATGGAACCCGGTCTTCTTCAAATATTTCGGTTATATGTCGGCATGTGGCTGGCGCTGATGCTGCTGTCGCTGTGTGGGGCGGTGTCGGATGGCAAAGAGGCAGGCGCATTTTTGCTGATGACGCTGGCTTCCGGCACGCTGATGGGGTATCTGGCATGGCCTTTGCTGCGAAACAAACTGGGTCGCTATTTTTTGCCGATTGGCTTATGCTGGGCTACCGCCAGCCCTATTTTGATTCAGGCGCTTGCTGTGTTGATGCAAATGATTGGCGGCACGATGGGTAATGCGGCGCTGGCTGAACCGGGGTTGACGAGTGTGTGGCTGTTTGTGCCGATGATTCTCGTCAGCGTGCAATATGGCTTCCGGCGCACGATTGCCTATATTGTGGTGGCGACCCTGTGCGAAATCGGTATCTATCTGATTCTCGCTATTTTGGGTGGGCCAGCACTAGGCATCATGATTGAGCAGGGGCTGTATCGCCTGATTATTTTTGTACCCTTCGCCTATGTCGTCAGCAAATTGATGAATGGACAACGCGAAGAACGGCGAGCATTGGCCCTCTCGAATGCACGCCTCGCCCATTATGCCACCACATTGGAACAATTGTCGGTTAGCCGCGAACGTAACCGGATGGCCCGCGAACTGCATGATACATTGGCCCATACCTTAAGCGCGGTGGCGGTACAGTTGGAGGCGCTGGATGTACTGTGGGATACTGACCCGATTAAAGCCCGCGAAACGCTGACCCTCTCCAAAGATTTGACTCGCAATGGCCTGACCGAAGCACGCCGCGCCCTCAAAGCCCTACGTGCCAGCCCATTAGAAGATTTGGGGTTGGTGTTGGCGGTGCGCGATTTGGCGCAAATGAACGCAGAACGGGCCGGATTACAATTGAGTATGCAAACCGCTGAAACGCTCGGCGAACTGCACCCGACCATTCAACAGACGATCTATCGCATTGCCGAAGAAGCGATGAATAACGTGGTGCGCCATGCCAATGCAACGGCGTTGGGCGTGATGTTGGGGTATGATGGCGGTCAGCTAAAACTGATGGTGATGGATAATGGCGAGGGCTTCGATTTAAATAAGGCCACACAAAATGGGCATTATGGTTTGGTGGGGATGCAAGAACGGGCCGCGCTGTGCGGGGGTCAATTGAATGTGCAAAGCCAGCCGGGGCAGGGCACACGGGTCGAATTTAGTGTGGGGAGTAGTCAGATCAACCGATGACACGTATCTTGATTGTGGATGACCAGATTGTGGTTTCGGAAGGCTTGAAGGCGATTTTGAGTGCCACCCCCGGCATTGAGGTCGTGGGTATCGCGCAGGATGGGGCGCAGGCATTGGAACTTGTGCTGACCACCAAGCCAGAATTGGTGCTGATGGATTTAAAAATGCCGGGCATGAACGGCATCCATGCTACGCGCAAAATTCGGGAGCAGTATCCTGACGTGCGGGTGTTGGTGCTGACCACCTATGTCGAAGATGAATGGGTGTTTGATGCAATTCAGGCAGGGGCGGCGGGCTATTTGCTGAAGGATTCGCGGCGGGAGGATATTGTCAACGCGATTCAGCGCACAATGGCGGGCCAGACCCCAGTTGACCCAGCGGTGGCAGACAAATTATTTGCATTGGTACGGGGAAATGCTCGACCCATGCCGCAGACTTCGACGATTGCCCACGAATTGAATGAGCGCGAACGGGAAATTTTGCAGTTATTGGCACGCGGGATGAGCAACGCGGCGATTGCGGAACGGCTAGTTTTGGCGGAGGGCACAGTGCGGAATTATGTCAGTTCGATTTTTGCCAAATTGAACGTCACCGATCGCACCCAAGCGGCGGCATTGGCATGGCAGCATGGGTTGGTGTCGGCAAAGGATGAATAATAAATTGCTACAGAATTAATGACTTTTATTAGATGAGCTACCTGCGAATCTCTGATACGCTATTATAACGAACGCACAGCACTAAAACACCACTCGCCATCGCCTCATTTCTTAATTTACTCTTCCCCATAAGGAAAAGGAAATGGCTCAATTTATAGCACACGATCCCAATGTTGAAGTTGTCGGTGCAGTAATTCTATCTGCAATCGCCCATCTGAAATCCGATGTCGTTCCATTACTTGAAAAGCACGGTATTTTTGATGTTCAGCCTGATAGATGGTATCCCCAACAGGCTTTTCTGGATGCTCTGCGGGATATTCAAGAGGGCTGGTCACTTGGGAGTTCCACGGTTGATCTGATGAGTATTGGAATGTGGATTCCGGATAATGCCGTTTGGCCTCCCGATGTGAACTCCGTCGAAGACGCTTTAGAAAGTATTGAAGTGGCTTATCAACTCAACCATCGGGGTGGGGAGATCGGTCATTATGAGATCGAATTCGCTGAACCCCACCATATCCGTATGGTTTGTGATAATCCCTATCCCAGCGATTTTGACTATGGCATCATCTATCGGACGGTCAAGAAGTTCTCTCCCAAAGGCCAGACGTTTCAGGTGCAACGGGCTGATTCTCCATCACGGCTTAAAGGCGATGACTATTGCGTCTACGATATTTTCTTTGCCAATTAGCGGCAACCAATGTGACGGAATTTCTCGCCTCTGGAAAATGAATTAGGTATCCAGAGGCGAGAATTTGCTGTCTGTTATGCGCTGCCACACTGCTTGGTGATTTTGGCGGGGTCGGGGGCGGCGTAATCGGGTTGATTGCCCAACGCCGTCACGTTGAAAATGAAGGTGTTTCCCTCATGGCGTTCGAGGTCGGAATAGGTCGCCTCAAAACGAATCAAGGCTTTGGTGGCGTTATCAATGTAAATCGCGCCGTCAATGTAGAAGGGCGGCACCTCGGCAATGGATTTCTGCAAGTCGTCTGACTCCACATCCTTCAAAATATCGAGGGCGTCCTGCAATTTTGAGACAAGGCGATATTGGGTTGTTGTGAAGCCGTTGATGCTAACATTGGTATTTTGCTGCTCAGCAATCGAGATGGCCTGCACCCCGATAGCACTGGCGCTGTATTGCACAAACAAATCACCTACATTACCCGCAAAAAGCTCGTTTTCGTTGGTGGTGTCATCACAGGTATAGGTGCCGTCGGCGTTAATGAGGTAGCGCTTCTTATCTACGGTCAAATATTCCCGTGTGGTATCCCCTTGTGTAATGCGGAGTATCGAATCGCCCTGTGCGTCGGCACTGATTGACCAGAATACCTGCCGATTCACTTGGGTGATGCTTTCGCCCGTTGTGGTGGTGTCGCCAGAGGTCATGGTCGCTTCGGCGGCAAATCCATTGGCCTTATCGAGTGCTTCCAAACCTTCGGTGGTATATTTCCATGTCCCGCTTTCGCTGATTTCGGTGAGCAGGGTGACGGCCTTGCTTACAGCATTGACAGTATCTTCGACCTCGCTTAGATCGCAGGCGAGGGTTGCCCCTGCTAACATCAAGATAGGCAGTAGTACACGATAAATTCTCATAAATGCGGCTCCTGAATCTGGTTTTTCCCTATGAAAATTATACGCGACATGCGGCAAGCAGTAGCGCAATCTCCTAATTATTGAGGGCCGCCTGTGCCAATTTATCAAGGCCATTGACGGCGTTAGCGAGTGGATTACCGGCCTCAAGTGCCCATTCTACCGGACGACCCTGCGTGGTGTATTTTTGCAGTTCACGCCAAATCTCTGCATATTTGACAGGCGTGCCGCTGGCGGTAATCCAATTGCGTTTTTGCCAGCCCTTAATCCATTCGGTCATGCCCTTAAAGACATATTCGCTGGTGCAATAAATTCGCAGGGGGGCATCTTTGGGCACGGTTTTGAAAATCTGCGAGGCGATCATCAATTCCAGTTTATTGGAGGATTCGACGGCAGGGACACGGCCCGTAAAATCTTGGGATTGGTCGCCATTCCAGACACGAATCGCCCAACCCCCCGGCCCGCCATTTTTCGGCACGAACACGCGAAAATAGATACTAAGGGTGCCCGATGCGGCCTCGGTCATGACGATGGGGGCTTTTTCGACGGAGGGTTTCGCGCCGGGGATGGCTGCGGCGGCTAGTCGGTCTACCCGTTCGTTATAGACATTACCCGCATGACCACGCACCCAATTCCAGTGGATGTCGTGTTTGGTGACCAATATATTCAGCCGTTCCCACAAATCCTGATTTTTGACGGGTTGGCCTGTGCTGCTGCGCCAATCTTTGCGTATCCACCCCGGCATCCATTCGGTTAGGCCCTTTTTGACATATTCGCTGTCGACAAACAGGTAAATTTCATGGGGTTTATCAAGGGCTTGCAGGGCGTTCATGACCGCTGTCAATTCCATGCGGTTGTTGGTGGTATCTTTTTCGCCGCCAGACAGTTCACTTTCCTGCCCATTTTCATCAATGATGATGACGCCCCAGCCGCCGGGGCCGGGATTGGGGATACAACCGCCATCGGTGTAAATCGTTACTTTCGGTTTCATTGTGTGTGATAGTCTCCTTGTGGGAGTAGTATAGCAGGGCTATCAATAGTGGGTGTCATTTGGGATGATTTTGCATGAATTCCTTGGGCAGGCGCGGCGGGAAATTAAGGTGCGGTGGAATTTGTGGGTAGGAAAACGCGAAACCGGGTTGTTTCGCCAAGTGTGCTTTCGACCTCAATTGATCCGTAATGTAGCTCAATGATGCGTTTCACCATCGGCAATCCAAGCCCCGCACCACCCGACAATTCACGTGAAACACTCTCTTTGAAAAAGCGTTCAAAAATGCGCGGTAGGTTCTCGGTTTTGATGCCTTTGCCATTATCAATTACTTCGAATAATACTCGGCTGTCATGCAAATGGGCCGAGCGAACATGAATCTGTCCGCCCGGTTGTGTAAACTGAATGGCATTGCGAATTAATTCGCTCACGGCACGGTACATATTATCGGGGTTGAATCGAATAGGGGGTAGCTCTGGAGCTAAGTCAGTCGAAATTGAGATGTTTTTTTCGCTGCTCTTTTGCTCAAGGTCGTGCACAGCTTCATTGATGACATGGTTGATTGAAGCTAATTCATAGGAGACTTCGCGTAGGCTGTCCAAAATTGCCATTTGCTGTAGTTGCTCTAGGACGGAGTTTAAATAGAACACATAGTTCTCAGCATCTATAATAGTTTGGATGCGTTCGTCGTCCGCTCGCAGTCGTCTGGCCTTGTAGAGTTTGTTGATGATGATCGTAATCGGTGTCCGCAAATCGTGGGAGGTATCGCGCATAAAGTTTGCCAGCAATTGGGTGCGTTCTTTTTCGAAAAGGAGTTCCATAGCCTGCAAATCGGCCTTTTTTCGTTCGCGCAAATCGGTAATTACAAGGCAAACCACCTCGACTTTATCCAGAACGAGCAAATTGGCTGAAATATAGACTGGGACGATTTCTTGCATCCGAGTCTGCAATTTAAATTCTCTAAAGATGCCGTTGTTTGATGAAGCCATCCCAAGAAAGGTTACAAGCGAGGGAATTTCGTCTGCAACAACATATTCACTTATGGGATGCGAAATAACGGTATCTGCCGGATACCCCAAGATTTCGCTAAAGTAGTTATTGCAATAGAGAATTATGCCCATTGAAGAGACCGTGACCGCCCCTTGTTGCATATGTTCAACAAACAGCCGATATGCTTGGTCGGCACTTTGGAGGGTAAAAACTTGATTGCCCGTCTCGGTGGAAATAACGAGGGCATCTACTTCACCTTGTCGAACAGCCCGAAGTGTTTCGTGCAGCTCATCTAATTGGAATTGGAGGTCATTGTTTTCGATCAAGAGTTGCTGATATGTTTTATTGTTGATCATTACACAAACGATCTATAGATAAACTAGCTGATTCCAGTTAAACCTAAACTATTGAGCACATTTTCGACATCTGTAAGATCGCCGACTACGCGCTGTAATGGCAATGGATGAAATTTGATGAGGGTTGGGATTGCTGTAATCCGTTCACTTTGAATCAGTTGAGGTTGTTGATAGACATCAACAATTCTTAGTGTGTAGCGCTCCTTCAGGTACTTTTCGCATATAGACTGAATGGATGAAATCGCCTGAATCGAACGAAGTGTATGACCGGAAATGTAAAGGTTAAAATTATAATACTCCATGCCCCCTTGGGTTGGATGGGACTCGGGTTGCTGCATGGCATGATCATTGCGGTTGTTATCAGGTAACATGTATTCACCCGTTGTTTGGTTAATGAGATTGAAGTTGTAAACCTAGCAGAACTTTTTCTGTGTTAGACAAATCGCCGAAGATTTTCCTCACGGGTTCGGGTGTCAGTCGTACCAGTGTTGGGATCACAATAATTTGATCCGTTTCGGCAAGTTGTGGGTTATTCAACAAATCAATCACCTGAATTTCGTAATTGATTCCTTTAAGGTGCTGTTTACACAGGATTTCGAGATTGGCGAAGGCCGTTATTGATCGTGGAGTTTGCCCTGCAATATAAAGTCGAAGTTTCCACAGTTCTTGGCCTAAATTGTCAGGCCGGTCCTCATTGTTCATCCTGAGCCATATCCTCTGCTCTACTTCCAAATGGTTTCTGATTGGAGAGAATTCCCACTCTCTTGCGCTTTATTGAATCACCGTATTTTTTGGCTGCGGCTTTTCGCCGAGTTTCTTGATCCAAAAGGAGTTGGGCCTCTGCATTTTCGATATCTAATTCCGCCTGCAATGCTGTAATTTGGGCCATGACTGCCGCCCGTTTGCTTTCAAGCTGAAGACGCATCAACTCGATCGTTTGTTGATACGATAAAGTTTCATCATATTCACGAGCTTCTTGCGCCAGTCGTGCCGACCCGGTTAATACACCGGCTGTACCTAAGTAGGCGTCCATGAGTTGGATGCCCTGACTCGTAATCTCAAATTCACTAATTTGATTAGAATGGGCCATGCCGCGTGATTTGAGAATATAGATTACACGATTGCGTTCGCCATTGGATTCGGGATTGTGAACCAACAGCCATGTGTCAATCATGGATGAAATATGGACTTCAGATTGTTCATAGACATCCCCACCCCGCGTAAGGCTGGTGAGAAGCGAGGTGATGCCATTCATCTTGAGAAAGTCAATTAAGTGGGTCAAGATGGTTCGACTATCGGCTTTGCTTCCAATCACATCGAAATTGGTCACCGGGTCAATGACGACGATTTGCGGATCAAACGATTGGATTTGCTTGCGGAGTTGGATAAGGTGCATGTCTAAACTATAGGCGGTTGGACGGGCGGATTTAAAGCACAGCGAACCGGCCTGTACCCATGATTGCAAATCTATTCCGACTGAGCGCATGTTGCGAATAATTTGACTGGGGGCCTCTTCAAACGAAAAGTATAGACAGCGCTCACCCCCTTGGCAGGCTGACACAACGAATTGGGCAGCCAAACTGGTTTTACCGGTTCCACTTGACCCGGAAATCAGAATGGTACTTCCACGAAAAAATCCCCGACCATCAAGCATTAGGTCAAGGCGGGGAATGCCGCTGGAAATACGCTCATCAGAAATGGGATAGTCGAGTCCGACCGAGGTAATTGGCAGCACCGAAAATCCCGTTTCGTCAATAAGGAATGGATATTCATCGGTGCCATGTTTTGCCCCTCGATATTTTACGATGCGTAAACGGCGGCGGGCAATATTGTTCTCAACCCGTTGATCTAGCGAGATTACGCAGTCTGAAATATAGGCTTCAATGCCCCGCCGGGTTAATGTGCCTTCACCGGCTTCGCCTGTGATGATAGTCGTTACACCCCGGTCTTTGAGCCACCGAAATATTCGGCGCAGTTCTGCTCGCAGGATGTCGGTGTCGCCTAATACGCTGAATAGAACTTCAATCGTATCGAGTACCACCCGTTTGGCATTGACCTTTTTGATCGCATGATCCAAGCGGATCAGTAAACCCTCGAGATCATAATCCCCTGTTTGTTCCAGTTGATCCCAGTCAATACTTATATGGTCAATGACGAGTTTGTTTTGGGCAATAAAGTCTGCGAGAGGGAAACCCAGTGAGGCGAAATTTTGGATAAGTTCTTCGCGCGTTTCTTCAAATGCTAAAAATACACCCGGTTCATCAAATTGGGTAATGCCCCGCGTCAAAAATTCCGTCGCAAAGAGAGTTTTCCCGCACCCGGCACTTCCACAAACAAGTGTTGGACGCGCTTTGGGCAAACCACCCTCGGTAATTTCATCTAGCCCAACAATGCCTGTAGGGGTTTTTTGTAGCGAAAACGATTGTGTAGAAGAACTTTCTGGCATCGACATTCACCTTCTGGACGGAGGAGTGAGCTATGTATAAAAAACAGGATCAAGTTGGGGAGGGTGATGTAAGGCCATGTAGTTCCAACTGTTATAGAATGAAAATTCAGGTACAACAATCGCTGGATTATTTAGATGGTTGTGGACTTTTATTTAACATTAGTTGCCAATTCTGAATTTTGCAAATTTATATAGATTATATCGTCAAAATGGTCGGTTATCACATTTTTCTGACGAATCTTGAAAAAATTCGAAAGGTCGCCCCCGACCCTTTGAGAGATGCCAATTATGCTATAATGAACGTTCCAATCTCTGGTAATGGGCAGGTTTTGTACTGTAATGGAAAACCATGAAATTTAAATTTCACCTGTACGTTCAGAAGCATCGGAACCGCACGTATACTGTGACGGTGCTGCCATTTTATGACATCAGCAGTTATGGCATCAATATGACAGAAATCAAAAAAGAACTGTCGGATGTCGTGATTGAGCGCATTGCCGAAATGCCACCTAATCAACTCCATCGCTTGGAATTTGACTCCCATATCTATCTGCAAAAAGTGCAGGTCGAACTCCGTCCGGTTGACCGCAAGAAGCGCAACAAACGGCGCGAAAAGGTCAAGTTGCTGTTTAGTGTGCTGGTCGAACCCCAAGAGGACGGGCAGCTATATGTCACCGTGCCAAAATTAGGCCCACACGGCCCGGCGTTTTATGTCTATCAGCCGGATGAATTGCAGACGCAGGCCAACATCGAATTGGCAAGCTGGCTGGATAACCTGTCGCTGGATCAGTTGATGGAATATCGCTATGCGCGGACAGAGACGCTCGAACCATTGGAAGTCGAAGTCTCGCTCAAGAAACCCAAAGAACGCGAATCGAATACCCCTGAGCGCGGCGGGATGTTTGGTCGTGGCGGCGGCGACAGCCATTGGGCCTTAAAGGAAATGGGCATCAACCTGACGGCGCAGGCGACCGAAAAACGTTTCCGCAAAGCCTATCACCGCGAAGAAGTGGTGGATAAGGCTATACAGGTGCTGCTGCAATCGCGCAATAACAGCGTTTTGCTGACCGGGCCAAGTGAAAGCGGCAAAACCTCGATTGTGCATGAAATTGTGCGGCGGATTGCCTCTCAAGACGCGCCAGAGGGTTTGGCAGAGCGCGAAATTTGGATGCTGGCCCCAGATCGGATTATCGCAGGGGCACAGTATATTGGCACGTGGGAAGAACGCATCAACGATCTGGTCAATGAGTGCCGCAAGAAACAGCATATTTTGTATGTCAGCGACCTGCCCGGTTTGCTGGAAATTGGTCGCTGGTCTAAGAGTGATGCTAATGTGGCCCAGGCACTTAAGCCCCATATCGCCTCCGGTGACGTGGTGATTATCGGGGAGGGGTCGCCTGATCGTGTGACGATGGGGGAGCGACTCGGCTCGGATTTCATGAACTTGTTCCGGCGGGTGGAAGTGCCGGCGATGTCGGAGGAAGAAACACTTTCGGTTTTGAGCAATGTGGCCCGCGATTTGGAGCGCGAATTTGATCTGCGGATTGAGCCGAGCGCCAATGAAGCCGCCACGCAACTTTCACGCCGATTCTCACCCTATCGCGCTTTTCCGGGCAAGGCCATTCGCTTGTTGGAAGAAGCGGTGGCGGATGTCTCGCGTAAAAAAGACTCGGCGGAATCCGATAACGGTTCCAGTTCGGCAAGTTTGCTGCGGCGTCTGCCAAAACGGGCTGTCGTCAAACGTCAGCACGTGATTGATACGTTTGCCCGCCATTCGGGGATGCCGGAGTTTATTGTCAATGACCGTTCGCGGCTTGATCTGGATGAGGTAGATAAATACTTCGTGGAACGGGTGCGTGGTCAAGAACAGGCCGTCGGCTCAATCGTCAGTTTGGTGGCGACCGTTAAGGCGGGTTTGAATGACCCCGGCAAGCCGCTAGGTACGTTTTTGTTTATCGGGCCGACGGGGGTTGGCAAAACCTTTCTCGCCAAAACACTGGCCTCCTATCTTTTTGGCGATGAAAAGCGGCTGATTCGGTTTGATATGAGCGAATATGCCGATTTGGATGGGGTGTCGCGCCTCATTGGGTCGTTTGGTAGCGAAGGCGAATTGACCAAGCAGGTGCGTGCCCAACCGTTTTCGGTGGTGCTGCTGGACGAATTTGAAAAAGCCTCCCCACGCATCTATGACATCTTTTTGCAGGTGTTGGGCGAAGGGCGCTTGACTGATGCGGGGGGACGTACCACGTTTTTCCACAACAGCATCATTATCCTAACGAGCAATCTGGGGACTTCGGCGGGTGGTTTTCGTGGCTTAGGTTTTGGTAGCGAGGCCGTCAACTATGCCGAATTAAACGCCCAATTGATGGTGCATTTCAAAGATCAGGTCGAAAAATATTTCCGCCCCGAATTTGTCAACCGGATTGATCATGTGGTGGTGTTTAAGCAGCTTGAACCGCTGGCCCTGCGGAGTATCGCCTCACGTGAGTTGGGCGAAATCTTGATGCGGGATGGCATCACTCGCCGTAACTTGCTGGTCGAAATTGATGACGGGGTGATTGATCTGGTCTTGGAAAAAGGCTACAGCCCACAATATGGGGCACGCCCACTTAAGCGCGAAATTGAACGGTTAGTAGTCGCCCCGATGGCCCGACAACTCGCCCAGAAATCGGTGGATGATACCGAGTTGATGCGGATTGAGGTGGATCGGGAAACCAAACAGATCAACCTGAAACTTGTGCCGATTGATGAAGCACGCACTACCACCCAAGTCGCGCTTTCGTCGGCGCTGGATGGCACGGATATTCAAAAGCTGCAAATGGATACCGGGCAGTTGTTGGAAGGGTTCGCCATGCTGCGGCGCAAATTGGCGGATTGGGCCGACAGCGATACGGCCAAAGAGATGAATACCGAAAAAGCGGCCCTTTTGACGGCGACCCAGCAACCGGATTTTTGGGATAAAGGGGATGAGGCCCGTCGCCGATTGGCCCGTTTCTATTTCCTTGATCGTTTGACCCGCCGCCTGCGCCAACTGCTGGAACGCTGCGAATATCTGGAAGATTTTGCTATGCTGGTCAATCGGGAGCGCGATTTGCGTTATCAGCCCGATCTGGCACGCGATTATGCCGAACTGTATAGCAATGTGTTATATCTGGAAATCGAGATGCGAACCGGGCATTTGCCGCACCGCCACCAAGCCATGATGTTGATTAATCGCTTGGGACAATCGCCGATGAAAGATCAGCAGGCGGCGACGGAATGGCCGCGCAAAATCGCCCGCATGTATTTGGAATGGGCCGAGCGCAAGGGCTATGACCGTGACGTGTATCTGCTGCAACCGGATGAGAAGAACCCCGGCAAGATGGTATTCCATCATATTACTGCCGGAAACTATGACGAACTCATCAAACGCTTTGAGAGTTATGCCCCATCGGAAGAATTTGCGGTGTTTTTCGAGGGTAGCAATGTCTTTGGTTTCCTTAAAGGGGAGCGTGGGACGCACAAACTCATCGGAGTGGATGGGGTATCGAATGAACTTTGTCGGGTGCAGGTGTTTGCTATCCCGGATGGCACGAATATCAATCGCTGGCTGTCGGATTATCAATACATCAAAAACGAAATTGCTGAGGGCAAGCGACCGCCACCCCCCACCGAAAAACTTACGGTCATCCGCACCTATTCGCTGGAAAAACAGGGGGAACGGTTTGTGCGGGATATGCGAACGACCGTGCGTACTACGCGCATTAAGGATGTGATGGAAAAAGGCCGCTTGGATGATTTCATCTTGGCCTATTTGCAGCAGGAGGATGAGAGTGTAGCGTGGGAAGACCGTTTCCCGCCGACCTTCCCATTCGAGCGCCGCAGCTATCGTGACCGCAATCCGTCAACTTCCTAAAGGATTGGTTACACAACACTGGGATGAACTATATGGCTGAGATTACGCCAGATCAGGTTTACGCTATTATTGGTAGTGTGGGGTTTGAAAAATTGGTCGAGGGGTTCTATCAGCGGGTTGCCAGCGATGATATTCTGCGCCAGATGTATCCTGAAGACGATTTGCAACCTGCTCAACGCCGCTTGCAGTTGTTCTTGGAGCAGTTTTTTGGCGGCCCCACTACCTATTCCAAAGAACGCGGCCATCCTCGCTTGCGTCTGCGTCATGCGCCGTTTCAGATTAACCAATCGGCGCGGAATCGCTGGGTTGAGCTTATGATGGCGGCCTTGGATGAGGCTGGATTGGCTCCGGAGGTAACGGCGGTGATGCGTGATTATTTCGAAAATGGGGCCACATTTTTGATCAATGCCCAATGAGGCGAGATGTGGGAAGATGAAGGGAGATAAGGGAGAGAGTCCTATGGCGAAAGCACCAACAAGGCCAAGTGCCCGAATTGACAGAATCACCCGTCGGGTGGCGAGTATGTCACGGCCTACGCGGATCGTCGTGAATATGCTGATTTCTTTGACGGTGGTGGCGCTGATCGGCCTGCCGATTATGTTTTTATTGGCTGGCAGCGATACGATTGAGGGCGGGGGAGTCGCAACCGTGCCGGTGACGATTCTTGCCGTGATCTGGGTAGTGACGTATGGTATTGGCTGGTGGTCAATGGTTGGCTTCGACACCGATGTCGAATGGGTGGCCCAACGGCCTGCTGGCTGGATGATGGTCTTTGGCGTAATGGCCTTCCTGATTTTTGCACTCGAAATCATATTGAGTCTATTATTTGGTTTTGTGCTATAGAAATTCTTCGGAGGAAAGCTGATGCGCCGATTTTCATTGTGGGGGGTGCTTGTCATAGCACTGATGTTAGCAGCGTGTGGTGGTGACAAAGAGAAAGATGACGGGGGTTCCGGTGGGGCTGTCGAAAACACACCCATCCCGAACATAACGGCCACCGATGTGCCAACGGCGACGACCATTCCCGTTATCACTAATCCAACACTGCCGCCCGCCGCGACGATTGATATTCGGAATCCTAGTTCTAACACCAGTTCTGGCAGCACCAGCCAGCCAGCAAATCAATCGTCGCCAATTCCCACACGCGGAGGTGGGCCGACCCTGCCGCCGACATGGACACCGAGTTCTGGGAATGGTGCTGCTCAGACTCCCTCAGCGATTCCCGCGACTCTGGCCGAGCCGACGTTTGAACGACCTGCCATGTGTAACAGCTTCATTCCCGATTATACGCTTAACATAGACCAGCATTTTGTGGAGACCGACTTGACCATCTATTGGTTTCCGGTGGATGCACCGGGGGTCACCTATACGGTCGAGCTGTATGATGTGGCGGGTGTGGTGGTGTTTTCAAGCGAGGTTGCTGAAACAAAGGTTACCTTTGTGGGTGATCTTTTCCCCTCACGCGGCAACTATTATTGGGCAGTGCGGGCCAAACAAAATGGCATCACCCTTAACTGCGGGGCCATTGATAACGAGGTATTCGTCAACGGTTAATGTTTCGCATGACCGGAGTTATCGAGAATTGAGAATAAGCCGATTCAATGAGTCGGCTTATTGATTTATTTGGTATCGGTAAGGGGCAACCAGCAGCCAAAGGTGCTGCCCACGCCGGGTGTGCTAGAAAAATAGACCTCACCCCCGTGACGCTCGATCACTGCTTTGACCAGACTTAACCCTAGACCTGTGCCGGGAATATCCTCGGTGCCGGGGGCTTGGGCACGGTAGAATCGCTGAAATAGACCGTTTTGGCGATCTTGTGGGATGCCAAAGCCAGTATCTTCCACTTCGAATCGAAAGCGGCCACTTTCGACCCAACTGCGTACCTCTACCCGACCTTCATCGGGCGTGTATTTGATGGCATTGCCGACTAGATTGGATAGGGCTTGGGTCAGTTGGATTTCGCTGCCCGATACCAGCACCGATTGGGGGGGCAGGTTTGCAATGTAATTTTGATGCTTAAGGTCGGCCTGTGAGCGTCCACTTTCGCTAACCTCACTGACCACCATCCACATATTGACCGGCTGGCGCTTGATGTCCTGCTGGCTCTCAATTTTCTCTAGGTTTAAGATGTCTTCCATCAGACTCTGCATTCGATTGAGGCCGTTTTTCATGCGCGTCACAAATTCGGTTTGCTGCTCATCGAGGCGCGGGGCTAAATCCATCAACAACAGTTCCAGATAGCCTTTGACGCTGTGCAGCGGATTACGCAGGTCATGGGAGGCCATGCGAATCATTTCCGATTTGACCTGTTCCAGTTCACGCACATTGGCAAACAAGGTGGCCTGTTGTAACGCGACGGTGGCTTGTAGGGCCATACTGCGGACGAGGCTGATTTCATCGGGCTGAATTTGCCGACTGTTGCGGCTTTCGCATAACACCAGCATTCCAAGCAGATCTTCTTCATACACCAGCGGCACGACCAAAACGAACTGTACTTTCATGGCCGCGATGACGCTGTGGATGCGTGCATTTACCGACGAGTCGTTGAGATGGAATTGGCGCGGGCCGTCTTTGACCGTTCGCATTAAATCAGGATAGTCTTGTACACTATACAATGTGCCCTCGACCGGTAAGGTGTCGGGTATTTTATCGGGAATAAAGCTGTGCTTGACGGTCAGCACTTTGATCCGTGAGTCGTATTCGAGGAAGAGGGCACTTGAACCGTCCAAAAGGGTGGTGATGCCCCTTGTGGAAAGCTCGATGACGTCTTGGCGCTCTAATCGGCTTGAAATGGTGGTACTCACTTGATAGAGTTTTTCAAGCTGAATAGCATAGGTCTGGGTTCGTTGATAGATGCGGGTTTTGTCCAATGCGGCGGCGGTGCGTCCGGCTAGATGTACTAAAAACTCCCAGTCGCTGCTGTTGGTAAATTCACTCACCGCGACATTTTCAAGTGCGATAAAACCCGCTGGTTTGCCGCGCATCATCATTGGGATAAACAGGTTGCCCATGTGATCTTCGGGACGGGCATCAACGACGGGAGTATTGTCGTGAAACATCTTGATGGTATGTGGATAGCTTTTATAAAGGGCATCGAGTGTCATCGGTTGGGCGAGGACTTGCGATTTCCCAACACTCGCTAAGCGTTCAAATAGCAGGGTATCTTCATTTAACCATGCCACGCCGCAGACCGAGGCCCCACTGCGCCGCAGGGCACTATCGGTTGCCAGATTTAGCACGCGGTCAAGGTTGAGGGTATATCCCAACTCGCGGTCAATCCGATGCAGAATATCGAGCTGCTGGATTTTTTCTTGAAGGCTATCTTCTAGCCGGCGAGCTTTGAGCAGACGCCGCACGCGATTTCGCAAAACGGCCCAATTGACAGGTTTGGTCAGATAATCGGTGCTGCCTGCCTTAAACGCCTGTTCAACCGCATCAAATTCATCATAGGCGGTCATGATAACGACCGGGGTTTGAGGGCCACCGGGTAATGTTTGAATTCTGGCACAGGCTTCCAGCCCATCCATCACGGGCATCATTACATCCATTAGGACGATGTCTGGCTGATATTCCTCAAACAGTGAGATTCCCTCAGCCCCATCGGCAGCAAGGATAACGAAATAGCCTTCGCCTTCCATTACGGCTTTGACCATCGTTAACATCCCTGTGTCGTCATCTACACAAAGGACAATCGGTTTGCGGTTAGAAGTGGACAGCATGAACCAGTCTTTCACTCTAAAGGTGCTTATAAATATTGTAAATATCTAGACCCTAGTGTAACTGTAGAACCCCATTTGTTGCAAAGACAGAAATCATGCGATTATGTGAAATATTGCAATGCTAAGCGGATACGTTCCTCAATTTCGCTGGATGCGTCACGCGGAATAGACTGTAGGGCGCTTTGGGCTTCGACGATACTGTAGCCGAGGGCGGTGAGTGCTGCCAAGACATCGGCGTCTACATCGCTGATCATAACCGGGCGGTCGGACAAAGAACTGGCGATTTTATCTTTGAGTTCAAAGACGATTTTCTGGGCCGTCTTTTTGCCAATGCCGGGTACACGAGTCAGGACATCGGCTTCTTCATGCACCACCGCGTGTTGCAACTGCTCACGGGTGATGGTGCTTAGAATGGTCAGCGCGGTTCTGGGGCCAACGCCACTGACGGTCAGCAGTGTTTGGAACAATAAGCATTCTTCTTCATCGGCGAACCCATAGAGGCTAAGAGCATCTTCCCGCACAATTAGATGGGTGTGCAGGGTGACGGAAGGGCCATCAAGCCGTTCCAAGACCGTGCGAGTAACAGCCACACGCAGGCCAACACCGCCTACCATGACGACCAGATGATCTTTGCCTTGCGCGGCGACAGTGCCAGAAATAATTTCAATCATAGGTTATTCCGATAGACGCTCGTAGCGTGTAGATTGGAGATGAGTAATGGCGATTGCCAGACCGTCGGCGGCATCATCCGGTTTGGGGATGGTTTCGAGGTCGAGTAGTTGGCGAATCATTTCTTGCATTTGATGTTTATCGGCGTCCCCAAAACCCGTAATGGTCATCTTGGCGGTTTTGGGTTTGTATTCGTAAATAGGCAGTTTGGCCTGAGCCAGTGCCAGCAGCAGTACCCCCCGCGCTTGAGCCACCGTAATCCCCGTCGTCACGTTTTTGCCAAAAAATAACTCTTCGATGGCGACCTGTTCCGGGTGGTGGGCGAGCAGCACTTGGTTCAGTTGATGGTAGAGAGAGAGCAGGCGATAGGCAGTTGGGGTGTCGGGGGTGGTCGTAAAGACCCCATAGGCAATGGCTTCCAATGTGCCATCGGTGTGTTCTCGCACAAGGCCATACCCTGTTCGTGCAGTACCGGGATCGAGACCGAGGACAAGCATAAGGTTTTACCTCACCCCTCCCCAACGACGGAGAGGGGTTTAATGGATTCAATGGGTGCCACGTCTAGCTTTGTTCGAAGGCGGCGATGGCTTCGTCGCTGACCTTCAGATTGCTGGACACGGTCTGGACATCGTCCAATTCTTCCAGTTTTTCAATCAGCTTAAAGACCTGTACCGCGTGATCGGGTTCGAGTTCGACTTCGTTGGTTGGCGACCAGATCAATTTGCTATCGGCGACAGTATACCCTGCCTCGGATAGTGCCCGTTCAACTGCGGCAAGACTTTCACGAGCCGTGTAGACCGAAATAGTCTCTTCGCCTTGTTCAAGATCATCTGCGCCTGCTTCGGCTGCTGTCATAAACAGCGTGTCGAAGTCCACCCCATCAGCCGAAAGTTCAATATAACCCTTTTGGGTAAACTGCCATTGCACCGCGCCGCTGCTGCCCATCGTACCATTGTTGCGGCTGAAGGCATGTTTGACTTCGGCAAGGGTACGATTGCGATTGTCGGTCAGGGTATCCACCATCAAGGCGATGCCGTGCGGGCCATAGCCTTCATAGGTGATTTCTTCAAACTCGACCGCATCTTCACCAACACCAGCGCCCTTGTTGATGGCGCGTTCAATATTATCTTTGGGCATGTTGGCGGCACGGGCTTTATCTACCGCGATACGCAGCCGGGGGTTGCCATTTGGATCGCCCCCACCTTCACGGGCAGCCGTCATCAGTTCGCGCCCAATGCGGGTAAAAATCTTACCGCGTTTGGCGTCTTCTGCGCCTTTGCGACGCTTAATCGTTGACCATTTACTATGACCGGACATCGCATAATCTCCAATTTCACTTCAAGCCACTGTGCGGTGGTTCAATTGTCTAGTCAGAAACCGCTTTATATGACGGCAATTATACCAGCGGCCTAAAATACATGGCAATATTGGCCTAACATAATAGGTCGGCTATTGCGCGTCCTGCCCCCAATTGTCAAAGGGTTTGCAGGCGGACCAATCGTAACAAGCCGACGGTAATGGATCGCCGTCAATATCAAACCGATTCTCATTGATGTCCTCTAGGTTGATTTCTGCCCCACTGTACGGCATGACACACGCCGCACCACGATCAGCTAAATAGGGTTGACGGGTTTGCAGCAGAGGGACATCTGGATTGAAGTAGTTATAGACAAGGCGGGAGACATCTTCAATTAATGTCCAGTCTTGAGTGACTTGTATACCGGGGGCATTGATGTTGACAGCATCCCACACATACATGACAAAAATGTAGGGCGCACCATCCGAAAAAACGATGCCAACGTCCCCCACCACACCAGATGCAGGCACATAGCCAACCTTATGGGCAATGGTAACACCCTCCGGTACTCCCAATTCCAGTAAGCGATGGAAGCGTGTACCTTTCAAGATTTCGATAATCTGGCGGCATTCGGTCTGGGTGATTTCGTCGGGGAACACACTTAACAGACCGCTGCCATTGTAGGCGCAGTCGTAGATCATCATCAGCATTGTGCCCATATCGGCAGCGGTGGTGACATTTTGGTTGCCGGGATTGGTATTGACTGAGGTGTCAATTTGGGCGCTGGCAATACTTTCACCGGGGCAGGGTGTTGGGAAAACGGTCGTGTAATAATCGGGAATGGGTAACGTTTCTTGATCGCCGATGTAGATCATGCTGAGGAGGTTGGTATTGACCGCACCCGCCTTACAAAATGTATCATTCAATTTTTGCAGACCGGGCACGATCGCTTGTTGACCCGTGTAAATGGTCAGGGTATTCGCTGCGCCATTATCTGAACAGATGACTGCTGCCCCTAGTAAAAATTTCAGGTCGTCGGTGGGGGCGGTGATTTGATAGCGGAAGAAATTGATGAGGGTGCCGATTTTGATGGTGCTGCTTGCCAAAACCTGTGCATTGGGCAAGATACCCATTTCCTCGCCGGTGTTCAGGTTCATGACGTACATCGAAACGACGGTATTTTGGCCGTTATAAAACATGCCGCGTGAGCGTTCGATGTATTCGATGATGGCTTGACGCAGCGTATCCATTGTGGCGGTTTGGCCGGGGGTGGTGGTGATCGGTAACTCAATAAGCCGTCGGGCGGGGTCGGCTTCATAGAGGGCTTGGCGAATGAGGGCGGCGGTCTGCTGCTGGTCAAGCCGAGTATAGGCGCTGCTGTTTTGGAATGTGCCCGTCGTCAAATCATAACCCGCCGTGTCCGCATCCCGGTCATACCGATTGGAGAGGTCTTGGATATATTGGTTTAGCTCGACATCCGACAAGTTAGCGATCAGGGGCACATCAATGGCGGGTTGGGGACGATTCCATAAATAATTCCAAAAGCCCGTCCAAAAATCATCGTCTGTCCCACTCTGGCGTTCCGCAGCGGCTTGCATGGCTTCGGTATCGAGTTGGAAACCGACCTCACTCGGATTGAGCAAAATCGGGCTGCCTTCATAGTTCATCACAATCGGCTGATCTATATAGACCGCTTCTAGGCGTGCCAAGCGTGCCCCGGCATCTAGCCCACCCACCTGTACACCCCCGATGGTTACATCTGTGCCGAGGTTGTTGGATGTGTCACTGTAGGAGACCAGATTGGTGCCAAACGTAATCACGGCAATAATCAGCAAGATGCCTGAAAATACCTCGATGATGGGCAGACGGCGGCGTTTTTGTTGTGATCGTAATTCTGTTAGGGTCATAGATCGTACCTCCTGTAATTTAGGTTACTTTAATGGCGGGAGGCTGTTTCGACTATGACGATATGCCAACGCTAAGTCAATTACGCGGATGTGTTCGGCAAAGATATTGGGGAGATCAGCGCGGCTTAACCATTGATAGGTCAATAATTCGCGGGAAAGTGTGATGGGTGGGCGGCTAATCGAATTGTCTACCAACTCTACCGCGAACGCTACATCAATATGGTTATGCCAATAGGGGCTTGACCATGTACTGAGGGGATATAGGGTTTTGACCTTTAGGCTGGTTTCTTCAAAAAATTCGCGCTCGACAGCTACGGTCAAAAGTTCATTGCGATTGACCCACCCGCCCGGTAAGCCCCAAGGTACTTTGCTATGAAACACATGCTCCACCAACAGCACTTCATCTACGCTGTTCAGCAGTACGCCGACCACCCCCGCTGTAAAACGCGGTTGAAATAGACGCATAATCGAAATGGCGGTTAGGGTTAATTTGGGATAACGCCGCACATTTTTGGCGATGCGCTGACCCAAGCGGTTATCAGATGAATGGTTAGAAATGTTAGACTCCTCATTCCATTAAAATCTCGTGATGGGAGTCTAACAAAGGCAAGGGCGGGTTGCTAGAGTAGATTATTGGGGCAGGGCGAAACCGGGGGTTAGGCCCACGCCGAGGGTGGGTGTAATCCCGACAAATTCGGCGCAGCACATTCCGCCATCATCAATCATGCCGAGGCTGGTCATGGTGATCGCGCCATTTGCGACTTGGTAATACAGCACCTCATTGGTTTCATAGTTGCGAGTGAGCCAACCATCCGGCGTCCCGGTCATAAAACCTTCTTTGTCTGTCATCGGGGCGGTTAGGCGTGTGCCATCGCGGAAAATAAGTTCGGTGCCAGCGAGGGTGGTGGGCAAAGGCAGGTCAAAACCTTCCGTGACGCCAAAATTGTAGTAGCTGACCAGAACGGCTTGTCCATTTGCTACCCATTCGGTCATACCCAATGGAAGGGCGTCGGGGTGTTGGAACAGCAACTGACCTTCGGCCTGATAGGGGTCAGCATAATAAAACACCACATTCGGCGGGATGCCTTCGGGATAGACCGCGCCGCTGGCAGGATACGAATCATCGTAAACGCCTGCTATGCTTTCGCCTGTGCCAGCCAGTTCATGCCGCCGAAAGATCATATCGAAGGGTTCAACTGGGTCGCTGAGTGTTCCGGTAATCGGGTCCCAGATTTGATAGAGGCCCTCAATCACGCCGATGTAGCAATTGAGGCAGGTGGCAGCGACGCGCAATCCATCGGCTCGCCATGCACCAAAGATGGCGCTTTCGACGGGTACGCTCATGCTGGTGACATATTCGGGATAGAGGTCGTTCACCGATTTATTGGCTGTGACAATGCCCGCATTGACATCAAAGGTCGAAAACAAGGCCGGAATTTCGGCTGTACCCATCATATCTTGGCTGCTGAACAGGGTGACGGCGATTTGGGTGCTGTCCGGGCTAAATGGCCCAATGTCTGCCCCATCCATGACGGAATTCAGTGGGTCGGTCAGTTCAACGCAGCATGTCTGATTCACCAGATCGGCCACAAATACCGAGGTCTGGTAGGTGACGCCATCCGCACGGGTATAACTGCCGAGGAAGGCCAATTTGGTGCGGTCGGGGGATAGGGCAGATCGGTAGGCATACCCTTCGAATAGGCCGGGGTTGGGCAGCGTGAATTGATTGGTGATGCCTTGCGGCGTCAATGTTGAAACGGTCAGATTGTTGCCATTAAACAAAACGACTTCCCACGTCGGGGCATCTTGGGCATTGCCTTTGGGCGAAGGCGCGACAAGCAAAGTGACTAGGAAGGCGACAATGAACCATGTTCGTCTCATGTAGGTGGCTCCTGTAGAGTTTGAGAATCCCATGCTCTACACAATAAGCGACCTGTTGGGGTTTGTCAATCTGAGCGACAAATTAAGAACATCAAGGCCGCCCCTTATACATTTTAGGGGCGGATGATAACTATTTGGGTGTTCAAAAATCGGGTAATGGATTAATTGGCAATCGGAGGCGTCAGATAGAGCGTCTCGGATAACCATTCAACCTTTATAGTCTTTATCTCTCGATCTGATGGGAAGAAAAATGCTTGCCACCCTTCCATAATCGCACCTTCTACTGCTGATCCCAAATCCGGATCAAGCACAGTTGAAAATGGTTCACCCCAAGCTTCACCTTTGTCATCCATGAGACGTAAATCCAGTTCGCTCTCATTACAGGTTTTCTTCTTACAGTTGACTTCAAAGTAAACCAAAATATATCTGCTTCCGGCAGGTGGCGTGCTGTTAAATGTATTCATTCTTTGGACAGCTTGGTCAGCATTTTCATTGATTTGAGTTGCACGAACATCTCCATCATCAAATTTTGCCCACGTCTGCAATGGAATTGGTTTATCTTCAGAACCAAATCCACCGTTGCTGGCAATAGCATCTTTTGTCGCGGCCTCTTCACCTGCTCCGGCTAATAGTGCGATAGCGATACAACCGCCACACAGCACAATTACCAAGCATCCTACTGCTGCCATGCCAAATAGACCTAAACCTGCAAAAATCTTCAAGATATCTTTCATATGAGCCTCATTTACGTTTGAGTCAGATTTACACACGTATGACATGAAAGATTATAATAAAACATTGTTATATTTCAAAAAAGCCAAAACTCAATAATCAACTGGAAACCATTCAGCCTGTGCCCAGAATTTAGGAAGGTGTTTTAGAACTTTCGTTACTGGTCTTGGTATAGGGGTGGGTGCTGGGCAAGATGAATTTGAAGGTGTTGCCGACGCCCTGTGTGCTTTCAATCCAGATTTTGCCGCCGTGCGCTTCAATCAGGGCACGCGCAATGGACATGCCTGCGCCTGTTTCGCCAATCCCGGCAATCAAGGGGCTGTCGGCACGATAGAGACCGCTGAATACACGCTTGAGTTCTTCTTGAGGAACCCCGCCACCTTCATCACTGATGGCAACATAGACTACATCTTGCATCACTTCAGTGTGACCATTGTTGGTCGGAATGGGCAGGCTGGCTTCGCGCCGCGCCACCACCCGCACGCTGCCGTCATTGGGCGAAACGAGATAGGCGTTTTGAATCAATTGATTAATGACCTGCTGGATTGCTTCGGGGTCAGCTTCGACCGGGAGATTATCCTCGGCGATGTCCATGTCCAAGATGATGCCTTTTTCCCCGAATTTATAGCGGCTGTTGGTAATGGCATCGTCAATCAAGTCCACTAGATTCAGTTTTTGCGGATGTAGACGCAAATTGCCGCTGTCGAGGGTTGAGATGCGGATTAAATCTTCGACTAGACGGGCAAGCCGATCCACATTGGCTTTGACGCGGGTCAAAAATTGCCGCTGCAATGCTCCCAAAATACCCACTGATTCGCCCAATAATACGTCGGTATAGCCCATAATGACGGATAGTGGGGTGCGTAATTCTTGGGCCACCGAAATCACGGCATCGCTTTCGACCTGCGTGCTAGCAGGCGCTCCATTGACCGGAGCAGGCGGTAGAGCACTGAGTTTTTCGATTTGGCGTTTATAGCTCTCGACGTCTTCATTGGCTTTCATCAACGACTGCTCAAGATCAGAGCGTTCGCGGGTGATTTCTTCAATCATGCCAGTCAGCGTGCCGACGCCTTCGGTATTGAGTTCTTCCAGCCGTTCGCGGTCATCTTCCAGACGGGCCAATAGGGTATCGTATTCAGTTTGCAGGCGGGTAAGTTCAGCGCGGAGATTGTCGTGTTCGGCGTTTAGGTGGGCACGTTCACCCGATAATTCTTGGCGGTCTTCGGTGGCCCGATTCAACAAAGCCAGTGTCTCGTCCAATTCCATTTTCAGCGAGTCATTGTGGGCGATCATGCGGGCGCGGTCAGTATGCCACTGTTCCCGTTCTTGCACGATTACCTGATAGTCATTCTTCAGGCTGGCCCGACTCTTGGCGATGGCCTCACGGTCTTGCATCAAACGGGCGATTTCGGCTTCCAATGCGGCGATTTTGCTGCCCCGTTCGTTTTCCTGTGAGATGGCGGTTTCCAGATTTTGGCGCTCTTTTAGCAGGGCGTCGCGCTCACTCATGGCTTTTTCAGCCAGCGACTTGTATTGGGCACGTTCTTCACTCAGTTGGGCTAACTGCTTGGTGAGTTCTAGCGCACCACCTTCAACGCCGTGTGCGTTTAGTTCGCCACGTGTCTGTTCCAGTTCTTTGGCGATGCCGTCACGCTCAAAGGCAATCCGCACTTTTTCTTCGGTCAGCGTATTGAGCATTTGCAGCAGTTGTTGATTGGGTGGGGCGCTCTTACCCGCACGGACTTCAGCGATTTGCTGTTCCAACTGCGTTTTCTGGGTTTGCAGATCACCCAATTCGCGGCGCATGGCTTCAATGAGGCGCTCATACATGTCGACATCACCCTCGGAGGTGACGCCGACCAGTGTGGCGCGGGCTTCTTGCAGGGCGGTGGAAAGTTTTTGACGCTCGTTTTGCAGTTGTAGACGTTCTTTGGAGATGGCCTCGATACGCTGCGTGATGCTTTGCGCGTCGGGGTCATCACCTAAAAACTCGCGGATACGGCTGCGTTCATAGTCTAATTCAACTTGCAGTTCGCGGATGAGTTCGGTCAGGTGGTTAATCTGATTTTCGGCAAGGGTCAGGCTGGCCTGCATTTCCTGTCGGGCCGCCATCATACTGCTTTCATCCAGTGAATCGGAGG
Source organism: Anaerolineae bacterium (assembly GCA_041753455.1). Classification (GTDB taxonomy): domain Bacteria; phylum Chloroflexota; class Anaerolineae; order Aggregatilineales; family J027; genus CFX10. The sequence continues at coordinate 898,063 of JBGSUK010000011.1, forward strand.
TGTCGCCCTCGATTATCGAGAGGATGGCACGTTCTTCGGCCTGTACCCGATTTAAAAAGGCAGTCCGGCTGATGACCAACAAACGGGCCGCCAACGGGCCAATGGATTCTAGCAGGCGCAAGTCATTGACACGTAGTTCGCGGCGGGTATAGGGTGTGCCGACAATCAACACGCCAACCACTTTTTGGTTGCGGATCAGGGGCTGTAGATAGGTCGGGCCGATGTGGGGTACATCCAGACGGGTGTATAGGTCAAGCAGTTCTTCGCCATGTTCTTCGATTTTGAGTTCACGTTGGCGGCGGGATTCAATCGCGTTGACGAGGGTCGGCTGTTCTTCCAAATTCAATGACGACATGCCCGTGATCGGCTCACGCTCGGATTGATTGTAGGCCGCGATGACATCCGCCCAATTGGCATCCTCATAAACCACCAGCGCCACAACATCGGCTTTAACAGCATCCGCAACGGCCATGACGGTTTGGCGCGGTAGGGCGTCGGTTTCGGCTTTATCCAACATCGTGCCGAGTGATTTGATAATCTCAAGTGCTTCATTGCGTCCACCCAATGATGAAATACCCGCCGTCTCGGCTGTGACGTTGCGGCTTAAATCTTCAATCTCACGGGCGGATGAGGCATCGGTAGCGGGTGGGATCGTCGCAAAGGGGCGGGAGATGCTTTCGGCATAATTCGCCACTTGGTCAATCGCGTTGGTCAGGCGGTCAACCACCATGCGATAGACCACAACCATCACCAACAGGCTGCCCGCTAAAAATGTCCAGCGCAGGCCACCCGCTGCATCCCCATCCAATTTTTCATTGGCGAGTTGGTATAGGGTGTAAATGTGCCCGACAAGAATCACCATGAAAAAAAGCAGTTTCAGCGGGATGTCCGCCACAAATTTGTAGCGGGTAATGAGCAGAAGGAAACCGAAAATCGCCAAGATGGTCGGTACAAATGTCCAAGATAGGCTAAAAGATTGGCTGTTAAAATCTTGGTCAGGATTCCATGCGGAATAATTATAGGCCAGTCCCGCGATCAAGAGGCCGCATAGGGCAAAGGCGATAAACGAGCCAAGCCGATCTTTTTTCTCTTTTTCAGCCGTGATGAGTGCCCACCCAATCCAAACCAACACCAACGCATTGGCGGCGCGTTCGAGTGGGGGCAGGATGTTCATGGAGTCATCTTCGGTCACAATGCCGACCAGCGACCCCAACATGAGCGAGACCCAAACGAGTTGGACGAGGAACAACCCGACGGTATAACGTCCGGCGGCCCATTCCTCTTTAGAGCGCATCCGCTGGCCCAAGGCCATAAACAGCGACGCCATATAGATGACGAAGATGCCGATGAAATAGAGCAGTTCGCCAGTCGAGTCCACAAATAAGTTGACAAAATCTTGGGCGGTGTCCAAATCATGCTCCAACGGGTGCTAGACAAAATCTTTATCGTCAGTATAGCACAGGTGTTTACAGCACGAGAGCAGAAAATAACCTAGCAGGTACGAGTCAGGTATCAAAAGCGTTGGAGGGTGGTTATGCGCGTCTGCCCTACGCATGGTCGCCTAGTCCTAGCAGGTGATTGGGGAAGGCGCTATAGTTGCTTGCCGATTTTTGATACACAAGATTTATTGTTTTGGGAGAAGGCGCATGGTCAGGCAACAACGATTTTGGCTTGGAATCAGTGGGTTAGTGATGGTGGTCAGTTTGTTATTGGCAATCACCGCCACACAGCAAAATGTTAATGCGTCCGGGCATCGGCAGGGCGATTTTACGCCGTTTCCGACCAATACCTCGGATGTATTGCCGCCTGCACCATCTTTGACGCCGACCCCAACGATTGAGACCATTCCACCGACGACTACACCCTCGCCCACATCGAGTGTGCCGCTTGCCACGCCAACGGTGCTGTATCCGCTGAATCCTGAACCGGGCCTTGTCTCGAATGGGACGCTCGTACCCACACGAATGCCGTTGTTGGTGGCGCGTGACCGGGATGGGGCGGAATATGAACTTTATAATTTCCTGCTGCTCGGCAAAGACAGCGAATCCATAGACCAAGCCGACGGGGTGTATCGCACCGACACCATGATTATTGTCAGCGTCAACCTGACCACCAAAACGGTTTCCATGCTGTCCCTCCCGCGTGACCTGCTGGTCTATATTCCCGATTGGGGGATGCAGCGGTTGAATTTGGCGTGGGGACGGGGTGAGGCGGTTGGTTGGACGGACGGCGGTTTTGGCCTTTTGCGCCAGACCATCCTGTATAGCTTTGGCATCCGCATCCACTATTTTGCCATGATTGATTTTAGCGGCTTTAAACAGGTGATTGATACCCTCGGCGGGGTGACGGTGGCGGTAGACTGTGCCATCCAAGACTATAAATTTACGGGTGAATATAACGCCAACAACGAGCCGATTTTTGAATTTTATACCCTGCCCGTCGGCGTGCATCAGATGGACAGCATTACGGCGCTGTTTTATGCCCGCAGTCGCCATTCCAGCAGCGACTTTGACCGGGGTCGCCGTCAGCAGCAAATTTTACGGGCGATTTGGGCACAGGGGAAACAGGGCAGTTGGGTGACGGACATCCCCGCGCTGTATGACCAACTGACGGATGTGGTCGAGACCAATATCCCGCTGGATGTGATGATTCAGCTTGCCCCGATTGCGCTCGGCCTTGAACCGAACCAGATTGAAAATCATTTCTTCCGGCTGGGCTATGAAACGGTGTCATGGACATCGCCCGACGGCAGCAACGTACAAATTCCCCAACTCGGCATCATCAACACCATTCAGGCGTTTTTGGCCCCCCCAACGGAAAATCGTTTGGCGGGTGAGGGTAGTCAGGTCGCCATTTATGACAACAGCGGCTTGGGGGTGCAGATGGATTATGTCGCGGTGGATCGTTTGTTGTGGGAGGGATTGCTTTCACAGCCTATGGGGGTGGGTGTGCCGCCCGTCGAATATGCTGACCGCACCGATACGATTTTGATTGATTACACCGGGGAAGACAAGGGCAGTATCCGCGATACGCTGGTGGAGATTCTTGGTATCCACCCCGACAATATCATCGTGCAGCCCGACCCCAACCGGACAAGCGATTTTGCGGTGTATCTGACCTCCAATTATTCGGCCTGTGTAGATCGGGATGTGCGTGCGCCTGTGGATGTGACGCCGACACCGGAATCGTGAGGCGGCTTATGAAACGCCTTGTTTTGATCGTGCTTCTAATGATTTGCTGCCTTGCCCCGATTGGACAGAGTGCGGGGCAGCAACCAACTCCTACTGGCTTTACTTTTCGCATGGAATGGAGTCCTGATGGCTCGGTTATTGCGATTGCCTCATTCGACGGGGCATGGCTATATTGGAATCAAGAATATTATCAAATTACATCTGGTGAGATTGATGACATTACATGGAGTAACGATGGTACTTCCATAGCATTACTTAACCGGAGTTCTATCGAAAACCAGATTGAAATTTGGAATATTAGTCCGCCAAATACTCCAACGCTCATTCATCGCATCACAGATACAAACTTGCGACCCGAAACAATTGAAAACCTAGACTGGAGTCCAATTAGTAATCAGATTGCCGTTAGTGGAATAGGTATTCGAATTTGGAATGCCGATACTGGAGACCTTGTTCGAACTATTCAGCCAACCGCATTTTCGCGTAATGTCCAATGGAGTCCGGATGGAAATAGCGTCGCAAATTTCGCGTATTCGTTAAATATTTGGGATTCTACAGGGGTTTTACAGTACGAGGTGGATTTTCCCCTAGCGATAAATACGGGATCATGGGGAAATGATTGTCAGCACATTGCAGTTGTACAAACCGCTCCGGGTACTCCTTCTGAAGTATACATTCTAGATTTGACACAAGCGGATTTTTCGCCCATCGTTTTATCTCATAACGGTCTTATGTCCATACTTGATTGGAAAGGAAATACGTTAGCAGGTTACGTTAATCCAAACATAGCGATCTGGGATCTCCGTACTCAGCAATCACTTCCAATTGTCCCCTCTGGGTATGCGGATTTCGCTCTCAGTAAAAATGGGAGCCAGATTGCCTATATCCAAGATGGGGTGCTGCAAATTCAGACCATCAATACGCCAGTTGTTGCGCCAACGCCGAATTCCACGCCTGATTGATTATTCTTCCTCACTCAAGCGCATAAACCGCAGCATGGGGCTTTCGCCTGCCTCCAATAATCCGGCTTCCTGCAAGGCTTTAAGGGTGGCACGGGCGTCTTGGGGCGACTGCTCCAACACATCAATCAGCGGGCCGATGCTCAACCAGCCTAAATAAGCCGCCAACGCCCCCGCCCGCCGATATTTTTTCTCCAATAACAAGAAATGGCGCGGCACGGGTGGGGTATTTTCATCCACCACCGGCAGATCGGGTTTGGTATCGCGTTCGGCTTTAATGATAGCAGGTACTTCCGCCAAAATCGCTGCGGATAGGCTGGCATCACTTTGTTCGGCTTCGCGCTGCTGACGGGCCGCCAATAATGCCCCGGTTTGGCCTGTGCGCCGCAGATAGCCGGTTAAGCCTGTCGGCGGAATGGGGGCGGCATCGGGGCTGTCAGTGTTGCGGAGAGTCGCTACCCGCCGCCAATATTTGAGAATCAGCCCGATTTGTTTGTTATCCACTTCTGGCAGTTCGATGGGTTGGGGGGCCGACCCATTGGCGCGGTACATGCTGTCAATCAAGACAATCGGGAAGGAGGCAGGCGGTTGTGCCCAATTGACCGTATTAAACGCCGAGCGCAAAATCATCTGCTCCGACATCAATTCCAAGAGTTGGTTAGGGACGGTGGTAGATTGCAAATCGGGGACAGCCAACACGACATGCAAGCCGAGGGCCGGCCCTTCTTTGACCAAGCGATAGAGATTGGAGAACCACGCTTGGCGCTCCTCACCCCAGCCTTTGAGCGAGACGGCATCCAATGTAATCAATAAGCGCGGGAAGGGTTTTTGCGACTGGCCTTTGACCGACTCGTTATATTCATCGAGGGTCTTGGCGTTCTGCTGATTAAACTGGTTTTTGCGCTGGCCTAGGTGTTTGATCAGGCCATCCAACAGACGGCGAAATTCTTTGAGCGTGTGCAGTGTGCCGCCGAGAATATGTGGGCTTTGGGCAAGAGCATCCATGATGTCGGTGCGTGCCCCGATCAAGGCAAAGCGGAATTCGGCGGGAGTGTTAAATAGGCATAGTTGTAAAATCAACGCCGACATCAGGTGGTGGCGCTGCGGGGCATCCCCAACAATCAGTAGGTGGGGCATGGATCGTAAATCGCGCACAATGGTTTGTTGATTGAGGCTCAATCCCAGTGATAGGGCGGTTGGGTCGGTGATATTCAGGAAATTTTCCTGCCCCAACATGAAATCTAGGCTCAAGGGCGGCGGATTTTGGGGGCGCACTAGCAGCACCGCGCCTTCACCGGATTTTTGGGCCGGGTAGAGTTCCACCAATTCGGCTTCGAGATTACGCAGTAGACCGGGCAGGGCCGGACGGAGATTTTCAATTAGGCCACCCAGTTGGGCGGTTTGTCCACTCATAGCAGGACGCAAAAAGAAGCGCAAATGTGATGGTGAGGCGCGTACATCCACAATTCGCACCGGGGTGCTCAGCTCAGCAAAACGACGCTGAATCAAATTGGCCTGCTGATAGAGATACTTGGCGTCATAGGGTTTTTCCGCAGGCGCGACCCCCACGTCGGCGGCGGCAGGCGTTACCCAACCGTTTTCATCTGCTCTGGAAAGAAGCTGCGGCATAAACTTGACCCCCAATGCGCGTATACAGTGAACATGCCTATTTTAGAAAGGAGAGGCCGAATAATCAAGCAATGTTGGTTTGTGTTTACGGGTTAATACAATTTCGATGTCAAATTCGAACTTGCTGTACAATGTGGGATGTTGACACATACACTCGTGCTAGGTGGAAAAACATGTTAAAGCGATGGATGTTGGCTGGCTTGATCGTGCTGCTGTTGGTGGCGTGCGGCGAAGATGAGACCGATGGTCAAAATTCGCAACCGCGCAACGATTCACAGCAGGCAACGGTGGTAATGACCCTGCTGCCTGTGCCAGATATGACGATTGTACCCGGATGCCCTCCCGGTGAATTAGAGGATTGGTTTGAGAGTGTCTATTTTAATATGCAATCATTTGCGCTTGAGGCCGATGAGAATCGAAAGCAGGTGGATGATAATCGGCGTGATGATGCGCTACCCACCCTGTCGCGCCTGCTCGATTTGCGTAATGTCATTGCGATGACCCCCACACCGACCTGCGTGCAAATCAATTCACAGCAGGTATTAACCGCGATGCAGGGTGTGATTGATGGGTTTCAGAAGTTTACATCGGGTGAAATTAGCAGGGCCGATCTAGGCGAACAGGTTTCGCCGTATATCACCAGTCTGAATGGGTTATTGACCGATCTGCAAAGTATCGTCAACCCGCTTTATGAGTTAATGCCTTCTTCTTCGTCGGATTCGACAAGCGCCCCGGAATGAGGTATTTCGGTGGTGGATTGGTCTTGACCATTGGGTGAGGCCGAAGTCTGGTGGAGGCGCTTAACGACAAATAGCGTTAGGTCATCAAAGGCAGGCTGATCACCCGTAAACCGATCAACGGCGGTGGTCAGTTTTTGCACAAAATCCGCCGCTGAACGTTGGCGCAACTTGCGTGTTGTGATATGAAGCTCAACTTCGCCAAATTCCGTATTATCGGCGCGTTGGGCTTCGGTTAGGCCATCGGTATAGGCCAATAAGGTGTCGCCTGTTTCAACTTGGACAGTGGCCTCTTGAAGCTGGATGGGGTCGAATAAGCCCAATGCGATCCCCTTAATGCGTAGCTCGACCAGTTCGCCATTTTCGCGTGCGATCAGGGGTGGATTGTGACCCCCACTGCTAAATTGGAGACTCCCCGTTTTGACATCCAAGATGCCATACCAGCAGGTGAAAAACAGTTCGCTGCGGTTGTCATGCACAACCAATTTGTTGACACGCAATAGGGTCTCTGCGGCGGATCGTCGGCGTGAGGCCACCGCCCGAATAATGGTGCGGCAAACGGTCATGAACATAGCGGCGGCAATGCCTTTATCGGCGACGTCGGCAATCACGAAGGCATATTTATCATCGCCCAATGGGATGAAGTCGTAAAAGTCGCCGCCCACCAATCGGGCCGGGCGATAATAGGCCGCGATGTCCCACCCCTCAATTTGGGGCGGTTTGTCGGGCAGCAAGCTGAGTTGAATCCCACGCGCCACTTCCAGCTCGCGTTCAAAGCTCTCGGCGATAATAGCTTCTTCTTGCAGGCGGGCGGTACGAATGGCAAGGGCACTTTGATAGGCAATCCCAATCAAGATATTTAATCGCCGCTGACCACTGTGGCTTTCGTATTCAAAATAGTCCACCAGCATCGCGCCGACGATTGTCCCCTGTGCCATAAGGGGGAGGGCAAGGATAGCGGGGATTTCAATCGCTTCCTTCAGATTGTCTGGGATGAAATAGGGCAGGTTTTCCCCGGCAGGAACGGCTTGCAGCGTCTCCTGTAGAGTCGCAAATAATTGACTGTCTGCTGAACGGATGACCAATTGAGCAAAAAGGCGCTCCCCATTTGGTGATAGGCCAAACGATTTAGAGGCATAAAACTGGCGCATCCCGTCATCCCAGCGCAAGATGATGCAGCGCGTCACACCGACCAACAAGGTGGTGAGGCGTACAATACTTTCCAATGTGCTGTCGAGATCAAATTGGCTGTTAACCGCCTCGGCGACCTGCAACAGCACGGTGGTGATCCACTGTTCTTCTTGTTGGGCGGTATAAAGCTGGGCGCCTTCGATGGCAAGGGCGGCTTGATTGGCAATCCCCGATACCAACTCAATTTTGCGGCGGGTAAGGGGGGCATCCTCTTCACGTTGACCGATGAGCAGCGTGCCGATTACAGCACCTTTGGCAAAGAGGGGCAGCAAGACGGCCTGTACGACATCAATTTCGACGGGCAAGCCGGACGGCATTGGGGCGGTTGCATCCAGAATCACGGGGCGGCCCGTTTCCATCAGGTCACGTAGCGGCGCCCATTTGTTCGGGTCAATCTTGAAACCCTGAAATGCCTCGACAAAATGCTGACCGACGCCGGACACCTCAACCATACGGAAGAATTTATCTTCGCACAAAAATACGGCGCACCATTCAACCCCTGCCAATAGCGGGGTGATACGGGCGACAGTCTCCAAAACTTCGTCGGGACTGGTTGCTTGGCCGGTCGCTTCGGCAACTTGCAAAAGGGCGGTGGAAATCCACGCCTCTTCTTTTTGCGCCATATACAACTGGGCGTTCATAATGGCGACGGCAGCTTGACCCGCAAAGGTGCTGGTAATGGCTTTTTCTTCAGTGCTGAAGGACTGTACGCCAATGCGCTTAATTGCCAAGTGTCCGATGTGTTCCTCCCCCATGCTAAGGGGCACAGAGAGGGTATCCTCATGGCGGGGTTTGGGTGGTTCTTCGCCACTCCCATCGCTTGGTTTGGCGGCCAACATCGTCAAAATGCGGTCAATGTGTTCTTCCGAATCTTGATCGGCGGGCAGCACTTCATCCCACACCGCGTCGTCTTCCGTCACACCATGAATGGCACTGACCAGATAATAGGCTTTTTCATCATCCAGCAGCAGGATGACCGCCGAGGTGTATTCGACCACACGCTCAAGGCCCAAGAGGATTTCTTTGAGTACGCTGTCGAGATCGAGCGACGACGCCAAGACGGTGCTGACTTCTTGCAGCGTTTCGGACAAAATGCGGCGGCGCATTTCGTTGGCAATTAGGCCAGCATTACGCAGGGCAATGGCGACCGTATCGGCGAGAGCTTGGACGAGGGCCACATCTTCCGCCGAAAACGCATCGGTCTTGGGGCTTTGGATGTCGAGAACACCCAATGTGCGCGACCCCATTTGAATCGGCACGGTCATTTCGCTCTGGGTGTCTTCTAGCCCGCCGCCTTTTACATAGCGTTCATCATCTGCCACATTGCCAGAGACAACGATCTGGCCGTGATTGGCGACCCACGCGATAAACCCTTTGTCGGTGATGTGATAGGCCAGATTCTCAAACAACCAGCGTTTGGTATGGCTGCCTTTGCCACCCCGGAAAATGACCCGATCCCCGTCGCGCAGGAAAATATGCACACGATCATAGCCAAAGTGGTCGGTAATGAGGTCAATCACTTCGTCAAATAAGCTAGAAATGTCCAAAATCGAGACGACGGCGCGGGCAGCTTCAATTAGCGCGTTGGTGCGTTCGGCTTGGCGACGTTCGGCGGAATAGGTGATGGACTCTTGGACGGCGAGGGCTAATTGTTGGGCCAGCGCATTGAGGGTAAACGAATCCTCTTTGTTAAAGGCATCCACTTCATTGCTTTGTACATCTAACACCCCCAACACGCGATTATCAAAAATCAGCGGGGCGGCCAGTTCACTCTTGGTGGCGGGGAGCGCTACCGAGGTGACATAACGCGGGTCATTGCTGACATCTCCCACCACAGCAAGCTCGGCATTTTCGGCAACCCAGCCAACGATGCCATAGCCCATTTTGAGGCGGATGTCCTTGAACCCTGCATCCCACGCCGTGCTTGCCCCTAAAATGATTTCGTTGGTTTCGGTGTCAATCGTAAACAAGTTGACGGCGTAGTAGCTAAATGTACCTTGCACAAGACGCAAAATTTGCTGTTGCAGTTCGGGGAGGGGTTGAACACCACTGAGTTGACGCGATACCTCACCAATCAATCGCAGGCGGGTGGCACGTTCTTTAGCGGCGGTATATAACTGGGCGTTACGAATCGCACCTGCCGCTTGGTTTGCCAATACGGTCAGACGGCCTAAATCCTCATCGCTAAAAGTGGAAGGGGTTTGGCTTTGGGCGGCAATCACACCGATGACCTTCGCCCCGGCAATCAGTGGGGCAAAAATCGCGGAACGGGCTGAATTGTTTTCGTCATAATAGCGCGGGCGGGCGGGCAGACTATCCCATTCTTTTTGGAAGTCGTTAACCAGCAGACCCCGTGCATTATCGCGCACCCAACCGATTAAGCCCTCGGACGCCCCTTTTTTGAAAATCTGACCGGGTAGGCGTTCGGCTTCTTTGAGCCACACCTTGATTTCATAGTCGTCGCCATCAATTAGGCCCAACTGGAAATCGCGGGTATCTATGACGCGGGTGGATTGTTGATAGACGATTTCACAGAGGGCATCCAGATTTAGCTGTGCACCCAAAATCGCTTGACCGACATCTGCCAGCGCGTCAAGACTGTGGCTGGTTTCATGGTTGTGGTTGGCGCGATTCCATCCCCGCCAGTAACCAACCGCAATTCCTGCAATCAGCAGCAGTGCGCCACTGAGCATCACTAGAATGAGGCTTAGTGCATCCATTAGCAGCAGATTCCAAAGCGCCTATCGTTTATGAACAGCGGTGTGGTAATGACCCGTTTCCTAGTTTTGACTCATGATTGCTAGTTTTTACTAATGGGATCATCAGCGATAACGTCGCCGGGATTGTCGTAGATATGGAACATCATATCGAAGCCAATCATCTCGAAAACTTCACGGATACGTGGCTGAAGATCGGTTAATATGACATCCCCCGCGTGCTGTCGCGCTAACCGCCATGCGCTGACCAAAACCTTTAGACCACTGCTGGAGACATAATCTACCTCGGTTAAATTGACAATCAGGCGCTGATAGCCTTTTTCGCCGATGATTGTTTTTAGTTCCTGTTCAACCTTGGGGCTGGTTTGGCTGTCCAGTCGGCCCACCAGATTGACTTGGAGGTAATTTTTGGGCAAGGGCTTGCTAGATATGGTTAGTTCGGAAGTGGGGGCGCGAACAGGAACACGGTGAACCGCAATGGCTTTCCGCAGTGTGAGTTGATTTTTATCCTCGACAAAACGGTAATCCACCGAATCCATCAGTTTTTTGATGAAATAGATTCCCCAGCCGCCCGGTGCCCGATTGGCTAAATCTTCAGAGGGATCAGGGTCATCATGGGTCAGCGGATTGAAGGCCGGGCTGTTGTCGCTGATGACAATTATGAAAGAATCATCATCTACCCCGGTCACAATATCAATGGTGCCCAGATGTCCATGTTGACCTTTGGGAAAACCATGTTCGATGATATTGGTACAGGTTTCGTCCACTGCCAATTGACAGTGGTACGTTGCCCGTTCATCCAACCCGGCGGCCTCGGCTGCTTCGACCACAAATTCACAGGCCGGAGGAATGTTTTCTAGCTGTGCTTTAAAAGATAAATAGCGCTCGTCGTGCATTGCAGTTCCCACAGACATCAATTTACACCACCACGTACTAGAAGCTGCCGACGGCCTCTACTTGTGTCGGAAAAATCTTGAAAATTTCGTCAAGACCCGCTAATTCCAAGACTTCACGGACACGTTCGGACGGGTTGGCAATACGCACATCACCACCACTGCCGGGCATCCCCTGAACACGCTTGAGGCCAGACACCATTTCGCGCAGGCCCGCGCTGCTCATATAGTCTACCTTGCTCAGATCAAGCACGATGCGGCTTTTGCCTGCATCAATCGTGTTGTTGAGTGCCTCGCCTAATTGTCCGGCGGTTGTGCTGTCCACTCGTCCAGAAACTTCCAACAACTGCACTCGTTTAAATTCGGTGCTCAGAATCTCAATACTCATCGAAAACCCCTCCGTAGAAAAAGGATTCTGCTGAAAATGCACAAAATATTGATTGGGTCGCATTTTTCAAACTGGGCGACATTATACCATTAATGTTTTTCTCAGCGAAAAATTGTCCTACCCGTCTTTTGGGACTGCTATAATAAAACTTCGCCGTTGGGCGACAGGTTCAAATATTTGCTGGGTAAAGGACAAGGGATGCTGTGGGGTGGTTGCTGACAATTCCAATGGGTGCGTTTTTGCTGCTGCTTGGTATTTATTGGCAGCCTGACCCTATCTCGCGCAAGGAGCGCAAATTGCAGGCTCGGTTGGATACAGCGCAGGGCGAGTTGCCGGCCCAATCTGGCGAAAAACCCAAACTGACTACCGAGCAGGTGCGCCGATATTTGCGCTTAACGGGCGAACGGGTGGTGTTAATTGGTTTTGGCCTGTTTGCTATGCTGGTGGGTGCAATTGACGACCTCGGCAGATTGGACGACTCTGGGGCGTTTTTCGCTTTGTTTGGCCTGTATGCAGGTATGATCGTGGTGGTGCAGCGGACGGAACAGCGCCGCAAGATGGTGACACTGTGGCTCATGGGGCTTGCTGCTTTGCTGACATGGGGGCGGGCGGAATCGCTGCATGTGACGACTGAGGGGAATTGGTCAATTTTGGGTGCGTTGGGTGCGAATTTCCTCTTTTGGCTTTTGATAAATCGTCGTTTTCCCCCCGGCACCAGCGATGCCATTGAGGTCTATGGTATGGAATAGGCTGAAGGGCGATCCGCAAATCGCCCTAAGTGCATCAACCTTTAGCCAATAATATTCAACGGAATCACATCGGCTTTTGCCATTGCGACAACACTGACACGGGCCGCAATCGTTTGGGCGATTTTCAAAAACGCTTGTCCGGCGGGGCTGGTTGGGTCATGGATAACCACAGGCCGTCCAGTATCGCCGCCTTCACGCACGCCGGCTTGGAGTGGCACGCGGCCCAAAAATGGTAGTTCTCGTTCAGCGGCCAATTTTTCACCGCCACCTATCCCAAAAAATTCACCGGCCATATTTTCCATTACGCCCAACATGGGTACTTTCAACTTATCGAACATGGCAATGGCACGGCGGGCATCTTCGACCGCGACGGCTTGGGGCTGGGTCACGATCACCGCACCTGTTAATGGCACGGATTGGGCGAGGCTCAATTGGGCGTCCCCTGTGCCGGGGGGCAGGTCAACAATCATATAATCGAGGCTGCCCCATGCTACGTCGGTGAAAAATTGGCGAATGGCGCTGTGCAGCATTGGCCCACGCCAAATCATGGGGGTGTTGGGGTCGGCCAAGAAACCCATACTCATAACCTTGACGCCATAGGCCTCAAATGGAATCATTTTCGCTTGGCCGTCTTCTTCAATGACACGGGGGCGGGCATAATTGAGGCCAACCATCGTGGGAATGTTGGGGCCAAGAATATCGGCATCCATCAAGCCGACCCGTGCGCCATGTTCCGCCAAACTGACGGCAAGGTTGGTCGAGACGGTGCTTTTGCCGACTCCGCCCTTGCCGCTGGCGACGGCAATGATATTTTGAATGGGCATATCGAGATTGCCATGCAATCCTTTGGGGACATTGGCATCCCATTTGATAGCGACTTTATTGATCCCCTCGATGGGCAGCAATACCCGTTCGGTCTCGCGCACAAAGACATCTTTTAGCGGGCAGGCGGGCGTGGTGAGGACGATGGTGAAATTGGCGACGCCGTTGTCAATGGTTAAGTCTTTGACCATCCCAAGCGACACAATATCACGGTGCAGTTCCGGCTCAATAACCTTACTTAGCGCCGCCATTGCCTGATTGACTAGCAAATTACTCATCAGCAGATACCCTCTCAAATGGCTAAAAACGGGCGAAAGTGTGGATCGCCCTTATGGATTCGCAAATCGTGATTGCTGCGATGTGAGTGTTTGCGAATAAAATCAATAATGATTTGCATAATGATAGCGGGGTCTAGGCGTTAACGCGAGGGGGCAGTAAAAGATTGTTGCAAAATTTCCAAAATTGGGCTGTTCGGATTGGCACTGATCCACGCCAAAATTTCCTCACGGGCGATTTTGAAATAGGCCAGCAGTTCGGCATCGGTGCCTTTAAATCGCCCAATGGTATTTTGCGAACAAAGCGTACATCCGCGCATAGCCCGATAACTATCGGCATGGCAGGCGAGGCAACTATTGAGTTTGACCATCATCCATGCGAAAGCCAATATATCCGCGTCGGTATCATTTTTGTGTTGGCAAAGGCCATCAATAAATTCGCGCCATTCTGGGCCACGTAGATTGCGAAGCGAGGGGATGACGCGGGGGGGGAAGATAATTTCGGTATCGGGTTGATGCAGCATGGGCAGTCACTCCTCAAACCATAACAAGGCAATTTTTGGGCAAAAAAGAAAATCTAACAAGATTCTAACCGTCGCACGGAGGGATGTCTACTGACTTTGGTTAGAACTGAATGGAAATTTTTCGTTGCCGTGAAAGGGAGTCTAGGCTACACTAGACACGCTCATTTTATTACTTTTGAGGAACGAACATTCGCCATTTCGCAGCAGGAGACTGCTTTACCACATGAATAAACTATCCACGCAAGTTGTCGCGTTTCTAGTGTTAGCCGTTGTCACGCTGGTGGGTGTCCTCATCGTGACCAACAGTGATATTGATACCGATGTGAAAACCGCCGATGCGTCGCTGTTGCAACTATCTGCCAATGACAGCGCGGTTGATTTTTCGATCAGTTATCCGGATGAATGGCAGGTCGCTGCTACATCGGATGGGGCTGGTTATGTGTTTACATTGAAAGACCCACCCGGTGGTGTTGCGGCGGAAGCTCAACCCCAACTTCAGATTACCATGCAAGGCTTGCCCTATGCAGATACGCTGGCGTCGGCTCAAGCAGATTTGGGTACAGACAGCTTGGTGGAATACAACACCGTAGATAATCATCGCAGTGGGGTTCGTTATACCACGACCAATTCGCTGGACAATGGACAGCAGGTGGCGACGGACATTATTGTTCTGAATCCTCAAGATCAATCCGTAACCAGTGAGGTTGAAGAAAACCGCACCCTGATTGCGCGGCTGTCAGCGGATTCCAATCGTATTGGAGAGTACCGCCAGACACTTGATTTGATGCTTACAACCTTGAAGGTGAGTGAACCCTTCAGTGTACCGGAATTGGCCCAAACGATTACCAATCCTACCACTGGCATCACCGTCAATTATCCCGATGGATGGACGGCCTCGGTGGAAGCAGCCCCGAATGATACGATTATCAGCATTGCGCCATCCGCTGACGCAACTGACCTGTTGCGTATTGCCTACATTCCGCTGATTGATGAAACCACTGGCACGGTGATTACCCTTGCCGATTTGGAAGGCCAAGTGCTTGGTGGGGTTGATCCATCCAGCTATATCCAACCGATGGCTTTGTATAGCGCGGCTGGGTATACGGGTGATGCTGGGGCGGTTTTAGTCCCAGATAATGGTAGCGGCGCGGGTGACAGTGTGGTCTATGTGGTATTCCTGCAACTGAATGATTCTGCTGCTATTGTCGGGTTGGCACAAGCAGGACTGAATGATATTGCGAATTTCCAATTGGTGACGGACGCGGTTTTGCAGACGCTTCAATATGTTGCACCCGTAGCACCGGAAACACCCGAAGCTGAGGCGACTGAGACCCCCACTGAGGAAGCTACCCCGGCGGCGGAAGCTACGGAAATCCCAACGGAAGAACCGACTGCCGAGGCGACTCCGGCCAATTAATGCCAGTGTTTTTTCAAGAGGCGGGTTGTCACAGACTCGCCTCTATTATCGTCCTTAATCAACAGAAATTTGGGTTATCCCCACCCAGTTTTAGAGCGTAGGAGCAAGCATGACAGAGTTAGTCCGTAATTTAATCAATGGCGAGTGGGTTGAGGCGAAATCGGGTGAGACCTTTCGCAGCATTAACCCCGCCACCGAAGAACTCGTCGGAGAAATTGCCAAAAGTGGCAAAGCCGATGTAGACGCGGCGGTCAAGGCAGCCAAAGAAGCCTATCATGGTTGGCGTCTGACCCCCGCACCCCGCCGGGGCGAGATTTTGTTCCGTGTGGCGCAGATTTTGCAGGAACGTAAAGAAGATTTGGCCCGTCTGATGGTGCAAGAAATGGGCAAGGTCATTGCCGAGGCACGCGGTGACGTGCAAGAGGCGATTGATATGGCCTACTTTATGGCGGGTGAGGGGCGTCGTTTGCTGGGGTATACTGCCCCGGTTGAAATGCCGAATAAATTTGGCATGGCACTGCGGGATAGTGTTGGGGTTGTAGGCCTTATCACCCCGTGGAATTTCCCGATTGCAATTCCCTCTTGGAAGAGTCTACCTGCTTTGATTGCTGGCAATACCGTAGTATTTAAACCTGCGTCGGATACCCCCAAACTCGGCGCGGAATATACCCGGTGTTTCTATGATGCGGGCCTACCCCCCGGTGTCTTTAATGTCGTCTTAGGGCCGGGTGGTTCGGTGGGTGGGGCGATTGCCTCGCATCCTGATGTGAAGATCATTTCGTTTACGGGCAGCACCGAAATTGGCTATAGCATGTATGCCGAAGCCGCCAAAAAGGGTAAAAAGGTTAGCCTTGAACTGGGTGGCAAGAACGCCATCATCGTCATGGATGATGCCAATTTGCCGCTGGCGGTTGAGGCCATTTTGTTCAGTGCCTTTGGTACAACGGGCCAACGCTGCACCGCGACTAGCCGTGTCATCGCCCAAAAAGGCATTCGGGCCAAATTGGTAGATGCGTTGGTCGAACGCGCCAAGGCTCTCAAATTGGGCTATGGTCTGGACGAAACGGTTGATGTTGGTCCAGTGGTAAGCGAATCGGCGCGGCGCGGCATTCATGAATACGTGGAGATTGGTAAGGCCGAGGGCGCACGCTTGCTCTGTGGCGGCGATTATGCCCGCGATATTGACGGTGGACGCGGTTTCTTCTATCAACCGACCATCTTTGACAATGTGGCGCATAACATGCGGATTTCACAGGAAGAAATTTTTGGGCCGGTGTTGAGTGTTGTCGAATGTAAAGACCTTGACCAAGCCATCGAATTTAATAACGATGTGGCTTATGGCTTGAGCAGCAGCATCTTCACCGAAAATGTAAACGCGGCTTTCCGGGCCATTCGTGACCTATCCACCGGGATTGTCTATATCAATCACGGTACGACGGGTGCGGAAATTCAATTCCCATTTGGCGGGACACGCGGCACAGGTAACGGGATGCGCGAGGCGGGCCAGACTGCGTTGGATACGTTTACCGAATGGAAATCGGTCTATGTTGATTTCAGCGGTAGATTGCAACGTGCCCAGATTGATACCGAGAACATTTTGGGGAAGCTAGACTAATTAACCCCACTGTAAAAAAAGGGTAGGTCTTAGACCTACCCCTACTACAAATCAGGGGATGTTGGTGTGATGGCAAATCATCTGATTTGTTCCTATTGGCACAATCGCAAGTCAGGTGTTAAACTTTAGAAAATTGAAACTTAATTCAAGTTATTCTAAATTTTTGAGTGCTGGCGACCCATTATTTCACTTAAGAAAATCAGTGTGTGATGCTGTTATGAGCCACTCGCGTGAACCCCTCTACTGGGAGGCGACGTATGCTATTGCGATGCGCCTTATGGAGGATTATGCATGGGTTGACCCAACGGCACTTGGCACGCAGCAATTGTTAGAAATGGTATTGAGTTTGCCAGATTTTGCAGACGAGCCAATTCTCGCTAATGAGGAATTACTGGTCGAAATCTTGCGAGTATGGTACGAGGAGAAGAGCTTTCATGACCAATCATGACCATTTGGATTTACGCGAGTTGCATGACCCCGATATTCCGTTGCCGATTGAATTGCAGGGGAATCTTGCCTCCACCAACCTGAGCCGGATTTATAACTGGTCACGCGCCAAGGCGACATGGCCTTTGTTGTTTGGGTTGGCGTGCTGTGCGATTGAAATGATCGCCACTGCCTCCAGCCGCTATGACATGTCGCGGTTCGGGATGGAAGTTATGCGGGCAAGCCCACGTCAAGCGGACTTATTGATCGTTTCTGGGACTGTCACCAAGAAAATGGTGGTGCCGATCGTGCGTATTTTCAACCAGATGCCAGAACCAAGATATGTGCTGGCGATGGGGGCGTGCGCGTCGGGAGGTGGCCCATTCAAAGAGGGCTATAACGTCGTTAGCGGGATTGACCAATATATTCCGGTGGATGTCTATGTCCCCGGTTGCCCTCCCACCCCGCAGGCGCTGATTCATGGGTTTATCGCCCTGCACAAGAAGATGGAAGGCCAGCGTATCCATAACCGGAACAGTGTGCCTTGGTATAGCAAAGGCCCCAACGATGAAATTCCGCTGCCGGTTCTTGGGCCAGATATTGTAGACCCACGCCAAGCCGCCATTTTGCGCCAGCAGGCTGAATCTGCCGTGTTATTGGCAGAAGCCACTGGCGATTAATTCGAGGAGACAACAGAACAATGGTAGATAATGCATTGGTTCAAGACCCCACCCAAGAGGCTTTGGCGGGTTTATCTCGTTTTGGCGGGGCGGTAAAGGCCGATGACCGTCAGAATTATGAGGGGATTGTGGTTGACCGCGATTCACTACCGGATGTCGCGCAGGCGATTCGGGATGAACTCGGCTATGACTATCTCTCGAATGTGACAGGCGTAGATTATCTTGGTTTCGGGGATTATTTTGAGGTCGTCTATCATGCCTATCGCACCAGCGGTGGCAGGGCATTGACCCTCAAGACCCGCACCCCGCGTGATGTCGCCACTGTGCCAAGTGTGGTCAGTGTGTGGCCCGGTGCGGATTTCCAAGAACGTGAAGCCTATGACCTGATGGGGATTCATTTCAGTGGACACCCCAATCTAAAGCGCATTTTGTTGTGGGAAGGCTTTGAGGGCCATCCGCTGCGGAAAGATTGGAAAGAGGCCTATTTCGAAGCCGAGCATAAGCCGTTTGATTCACGCTGGCCCGGTGGAAATGTGCGCCGTTCCGAGGAATATAACCCCTTTGGTAAAAATGTGAAGTACCCCGCCGGATTCACGATGGATCAGGCCCGCGATATTTCCGAGGCCGACCATTATGAAGGGCTGAATCTGGGTGTCCAGATTGAGGGTAGTGGGATTCGCACCGACAAATTGGTGGTCAATCTTGGGCCGCATCACCCCAGCACACACGGCGTGTTCCGGATGGTCTGCACCCTGAACGGCGAGACGGTGGAAACCCTCGAACCTGTCATGGGGTATCTGCATCGCAATCACGAAAAGATTGGCGAGCGCAATACGTGGATTATGAACATGCCCTATACCGATCGCCTCGATTACATTTCCAGCATGAGCAACAATCACGGCTATGCGCTGGCGATTGAAAACTTGATGTGGAAAAATCAGGTTAAGGGCTATAACCAACCCACCGAACGCACCGAAGTCATCCGCGTGCTGATGGTAGAATTGACCCGTTATATCAACCACTTGTGGTCAATCGGCTTCTTGCTCAACGACCTCGGCGCGTTCTTCACCCCGGCTCTATATGCCATTTTTGAGCGCGAACTGATCCTCGACTTCTTTGAAGCGACGGCTGGTACGCGCATGATGTGCAATTACATGCGCTTTGGTGGATTGTTCAAGGATATTCCCGAACGCATGATGGCTCATGCCGTACTCGAAAACGACATGATCCGCGACGTGGATACAATGGAATTCCTGCACAATTTGATTTTTGAGCGCCTGCCCAACTTCACGGATGAATTTGACCGGCTGTTGACCAAGAACGAAATTGTGTTTAATCGTACACGTGGTGTCGGCATTTTGACGGCGGAACAAGCGATTGCGGTGAGCGCCGCCGGGCCAATTTTGCGGGCCAGCGGTGTGCCGTATGACGTGCGCAGAGCCGATCCCTATAGCATCTATCCTGAACTGGAATTTGATATTCCGACCGGGACATATGGCGATGTGTATGACCGCTACTTGGTGCGTTTGGAAGAAATGCGCCAGAGCGTGCGAATTTTGCAACAAATCTACCCGCGTCTCAAAGAAACGGCGGGGCAGAGTGTTCTTGGTATTGATGCTTATAGCCCACGTATCCCCAACGGTGGTGAGAGCTATGGCCGCGTAGAAAATCCGAAAGGTGAACTCGGCTATTATGTGGTCGGCGTGCAAGGCAAGGAATTTGACCAGAATCCTTGGCGCTATCACATCCGCGCTCCCAGTTTCATCAATCTGACGGCGTTGGAGCAAATGTGCGTGGGTCACAAAATCGCTGACCTTGTGGTGATTCTAGGCAGCATTGACATCGTTTTGGGTGAAACAGACCGCTAAGCCGATCGAAAATTAATCCCCACCCCCTGAATCCCCTCCCCAACGTATGGAGAGGGGAGGCTAGGCGAGGTTGATGAGCGAGGAGAGAGATTTATATATGTACGGAATTGGAATTTGGAACGGCCTAAAGATCACACTACAACGTTTTGTTGATACGTTTGTGGTTGATCTTGGCATGTTTGGGACAAAACAGACCGCCGAGACATTCGCCGTGCGTCAAGGTTTACAGGCGAAGGGCCTCTATACGGTTGAATATCCCGAAGAAAAACTGGCAATGCCGGAACGCTTCCGCTTTGTGCCATTTTTGGTCGTCAATAATGCTGATGACCCACACGCACCCGGTCATGATTGGTGTACGTCGTGCGGTATCTGCGCGAAGGTTTGCCCCCCCCAATGTATCTGGATCGTGCGCGGGACAGATGCTAAGACGGGTCGCCCCAAACCTGAGCCGGAAGCCTTCTATATTGACATTGATATTTGCATGAACTGCGGGTACTGCGCGGAATACTGCCCATTTGACGCCATCAAGATGGATCATAATTACGAATTGGCGTCGTATGACCGCACCTCCAGCCATATTTACGACAAGTCGCAGCTTGGCAAACCTGTCAGCTATTGGCAGCAAATCGCGCCAAACCGCGCATTGGAAGAAGCCGAAGCGCGTGGTCAGTGGGAACACAAGGATACCGCGAAGGTCGCCAAGAAGGCCGGCATTGTGATGACCGAGCCGGAATGGGAAAAACGCAACAAGGCGTCGCATAACCCCGATATTGAAACCGCCGCCGCCAAGCCTGCCGCTGTTGCTGCTGCACCCGGTGCGCCGCGTGTTGCTGCCGCTGCCCCGGCGGGTGTGAGCATCAATGTGGATGGCGCGACGCCTGACCAATTGGCGCAATGGGCCGCGAACGAAGGCTTGCCACTGTCAGCCCGTTCTGCCGCCGCGCTTAAACTTGAGCAGATGATTGCTGAAAAGACCTTTAAGCCGTCCTCGGAACATCGTAAGGCTGTTTCTGCGGCAAAGAAAACTGCTAAGGAAACCAACACGACCATTGAAGAGGCCGCCGCTTCGTTCAAACCGGGTGAAGTGGTTATGGCTGCCGCACCTGTATCCACCGCCGCCCCGGTTGCAGCAGCACCAGCCGCCGCGCCGAAAGCCGCCGCCCCTGCGAGTGTGAGCATCAATGTGGATGGGGCCAACCCCGACCAATTGGCGCAATGGGCCGAAAATGAAGGCTTGCCATTGGCCGCTCGTTCAGCCGCAGCGGTAAAACTGGATAATCTCATTAAAGAAAAGACCTTCAAGCCTGCTTCGACCCACCGCAAAGCGATTTCAGCGGCGAAGAAAGCAGCGGGTGACGCTGGCACGACTATTGAAGACGCGGCAGGTGGTTTTACCTCTGGCGCAGTCGTCGAAACAGTTGCGGCGGTAGCACCTGCGGCTGAGACAATTATCGAAGCTGCCCCGGTGGCTGCTCCATCCGCACCAGCGGCTTCTGCTCCGGCAGCGGCAGGCGGCGTGATGGCGATTATCGAGGCGGGCAAGGAATTGGATCGCAAAGGCAAGGCGAAAGAAATCAAGCTGACCAGCAATGACCGCAAGCAAATTGCCGAGGCCAAGAAACTGGCACAAGAAAATGGTGTTGCTTGGGAATAAATCTCTGACCCAAAGTAATAACAAACAAAGGGTGCTTCAGTTGGAGCATCCTTTTTGATTTCATTTTTTTGCCATGCTAGACTTTCGTATATAATCCATTTCAATTGGCTAATGTACCCATATTATCACCAGCGGTTAGTAAAAATTTATAATCCTGTACCGTCGCGGTTACATCTCTATTCGCTAGCGCAGGAGCCTTTATGACAGATCATCATCAGCATTCTAGCGATACTGACAGTGAAAAAAAGAAACTGGAACAGGTCGAACCTACTGTTGAACAAGAGGGCACCGATTATTTTCGACAGGGTATTGGTATTGCACTAGGTGGTCAGGGCGGGGATGATGGCGGCGATTTAGCTGAAAATCATGCCGCCGTATTACGTAATCAACGCCTGCCAGTTGAACTGCGGCGCAATATGGCGATTTCGGTAGGTCGTACACGCGGCAACCAATATTTGCAGCGTATGGTGACACAACCCTCGCCGACCAGCGCAGTGCAGCGGGGTATTTTGTCGCCTGATAAGCAGATGACCGTTGATGAAATCATTGATTCCAAAGACTCTGACAATGTCAACTCGACCAATATGCCCGCGATTCTGGCGGCTTCCCCCGACAAAAAAGCCCAGATTATTTCCCTGATTCATGGCAATACGTGGGTTGGCCCCGGCGATGAATCCAAGTTGGAACAAATCTGGGAATCCATGAAGGTTGAGGGCATTCAGGCCTATTTCACCCTTTTTCAGCAAAGTGCTAATTATGGGGTTGAGTATGACAACATCCCCTGCCTAAAGAAGTTGGCCGAGCAATTTAAACAAGATACACAGGGCTTGGCGCTGAAATATCTCAACTCTAATCAAGAGCTGGTTAATAAAGAGATGACCCAACTGGGGATTGATCCGGAGGGCAAAAAGGCCAACGAAGGAATTGATGCTGACCGCGAAAAGAAGTTAAAAGAGATTCAAGAGGCGGCTGGAATTCTGGCGGATGCGATGCAGGCCAAACGTCATTTGGATCAGTTGCAGGTGGGTTATACGACCAAGAATAAGTCTGGCCCGCCGCTCGCAAAAATTCGCAATGGTACGGATACTACCTATGTGTGGGAACAATATTTTCACGAAGGCCCGCCGGAAATGACCTCGATCCCCGGTCAAGGGCGGGGGAATGATAAATTACAACCCTATTCGGAAGTAAAAGCCCATGCAGATGAAATGAATGGCATTATTGAAGGCTATTCGACCAAATATCCCGGTTTATATCCATTAGCACAATCGGGTCGTTTGGAGGAATTAGTCAAGGCCGACAGTCCCCAAGCGGTACAAAGTATGATGGGGGAAGGGCTGCGTGATCTTTCGGCCAATATCAAAAAATCTATTCCGATGATTAGCTCCAATGACCTTGACTATCGTGATTTGTTGCCAATTCATGGGCAATTGATGGCAGGTACAGCAGGCGGCAAATTTAATTGGTCGTCTCAGCTAGGGAAATTCATCATTAATGAGGAAGTTGAGGGTCACGAAAGCGCCCAGTTCTGGACGAGTTTGGGGCTTGGCGCACTGGCTGCTGCTGCATTTGTTATTGCTGAACTGGCGACCTTCGGGACAGCGACCTTCTGGATTGCCGCTGCCGCCGGGGTCGGTGCTGGTGTTGCCCAAGCGGGGATGAGCATTGAGACGTGGGCCGATATGTCAACAGCGTCCAAGTCGGCGGTTAGCCCTTCGTCGCAACTGATCTATGAGGGTCAGGTTAGCGCGGCGGCACTGGCGGCTGTCCTAGATACCGTCTTTGCTTTTATTGACGCAGCTGGGATTGGTCTGAAGGCGATACGTGCTGGTGGAGTAACGTCTAAGGCGCTCAAACGTCCTCCGGTGGATAAGATCGTTGGCGAAGCGGCCAAGAATTCTGAAAAAGAACTAATTGCCAAACTGCCTAGCATTGGAGCTACTGCTGAGGGCAAAGAAACCCTTGAGAAAGGTATCTCTCAGCTAGGGGTGAATCGGGCGAAGGAAGCCTCTGGGAAATCCTATGAGGAGATGCTTGAAATTTTGGGCAAAGAACACCCCATGGCCCAGCGTATTCGAGACGTCATGAAGCGCGGTGTAATTTCTCCTGAAGACATTGCTTTGTATAAGAAAGACCTCAAACTGCTAGCCGAAGATGTGCGGCTTGGTTTCCGCACAGTAGCCGAGGCCGACCAGATTGCCATGATTTTGATTGAGGAGCTAGGGCCGCTAGAGGTGGTGAAAAAGTCGGGTGGGTGGAAGTCGCTAAACGCTTCAACGGTGTTTGGTAAAAGCACGGCGGCTGGGCAAGCAATGGAGACTTGGCGTCAGTCGCTTATCAAAGAAGTGAATGAGTTTATGGACAAGACCTATGGCGGTGCGGCCAAGCGAACCGGCACACCGGGCAATATATCCGACTTGGACGTTTCCCAGACTGGTCGCAAAGATGCGGCTGTCGCTAGTGCAGATGCGGCAAAACATCGGGACGCGGCGGTGGAATACCTTTCTAAGAAATTGGGTGTCGAACCCGGCGAACTTAACAAGCTATTGGATACCGATTTGTTTGTAGACCCACGCCGTATCCATCTCTATGATGAGGTTTTTGCCCAATTGCCAAAACTGCGTGAGGAGGCCGCCCAAAAAGCTGCCGCGTTTGAACAAGAAATGCTGATGAATCTGCGGCTGACCCAAGCCGAAAAATTGGGCGACGAGGGCCTGATTGCCTCGCTGAAGAAGCAGATGGAAGAGATGGGCATTAAGGTCACCAAAGTTCCACTGCCTTCGCCAGAGGGGGTGGCATTATTGAATCATGAGATTGATGGATTGGTGAACCAACTCGAAAAAGCAGTCATGGCAAAGGACTTAGAAGCCCAAAAGAAATTAGTTGTAGATATTGCCCAGAAACAAGCCATGATCAATGCGGCTGAAAAAGGTGGCTATTTCTCAGGCGGTGGGGTACGCTCAATGGTCAGTGAGCGCGATTACTTCCCCGGCTATGAACCCTATAAGCAGCTTGATCCTGCGACAGGGCAGGTGGTCAAGGTCGGTGAAATGGCAGGCAAACCGATGCTCAAGTCGCAGATGTTGACCGCGAGTCTTGACCAACTCGTCAAACTTGATAAATATGCTGTCCAGTTCCTCAAAGGTGTAGTTGATCCTAAGCAATTGCTAGAGGTCCTCAAGAATATTGGGAAATATGGTGAACGGTTTGCTTCGATTGTGGAACGGGCCGGCATTAAAGGGACAGGGGATGCCGCCAGTGCGTTTAGTGGCCTTGCCGCGAAATTTGAGAATATTTTGAAGAACACCCGTAATCTGCCAGAGAAGTTGGCCGAGCGGCAAAAAGTGCTGAATGATTTGGTGGGTCAGACCAAAGCCGCCATGAGTGACTTTGACAAATCACATTTTGCGCTGATTAAGGAATTGCAATCGGAAGCCAATTTGCACGCGGTAGATGGTGGCTTGGAGGCCCTAGCCGCCGCGATGAATGCCCGTTCTGCGCTCAAGGTCAGTGAAGGTAATGTGCTGCAAATCATCTATCAATTAGGGGCACAATTGGGTGTGCCGCTGGCTGAACAGGATGCGAAAAATGAGGGAGGGGCCGGCGAAGCAACACCTCCACCCCAAGCACCGGCGGCTTCACCCGATGATGCTAGGAAGCAGATTAATGCTGCTAACGAGACGGGTAAGGAATAGGCAATACGCTAAGGCCTGAGGAAAAGTTATGCCAACATCGTCTGATCAACATCGAGAACGCGCCGCCGAAGTGATGCGCATCATTCCCTGCGCGATTGTGACCGCCAGTGATACCCGAACTCCCGACACGGATACGAGCGGTCAGACCATCCGCCGATTATTGGAGGAAGCAGGGCATCAGGTGGTGACCTATCATGTGGTGAAGGATGAGGCTGACCTGATGGCAAAATTGCTGGATGATTTGGCGAGCGGCGACCATCCCCCACGCCTGATTTTGTTTAACGGGGGGACAGGGATTGCGCCGCGTGACCGCACGTATGATGCTATCAGCGGAAAATTGGAAAAAACCCTCCCCGGCTTTGGTGAACTGTTCCGCATGTTGAGTTTTGAGCAGGTAGGGGCCGCCGCGATGTTGTCACGTGCAACGGCGGGGGTTTATCGCGGGTGTGTGGTTGTTTCGATGCCGGGGAGTGTGGACGCGGTGACATTAGCCATGACCAAACTCATTTTGCCGGAAATTCAACATCTGGCATGGGAAGTGGCGGGCAAGATTTAACCGAAACCTACAATACCCATGTCAAACCACCATCTCATTTGACACATAAGAGGCGGCATGTTACGATTATGATGGAATTAGTTGAATAAATTTACAAAGAATTCCTCAATTAGAGTAGTGGTATAGGTAAACGCGGCATGTTTCAGGAAACGCGACGACACATTCTTGATATTCTGAAGAAAAACGCCGAAATGACGGTGGACGAAATCGTGGCGTTCCTGCACCAATCCAACGAAAAGAAGGTGACGGCGGCGACGGTGCGCCATCATCTGGATATTTTGCAAGAAAATGGTTTGGTGGAAGCGCCTGAAGTCCGGCGGCGTGAGAGTCCGGGTCGGCCTCAATACGTCTATCGTCTGACCGAAAAAGGGCAAGATTTTTTTCCGTCGAATTATGCGGGATTAGCCAGCAGCCTTTTGGATCAGCTCAAAGCACGGTTGCCGCGTCCCGAAATTAATGTGATTTTAGAAGGCGTTGCCGACCAGATGAGCGCCGAGGCCGGGATTCCGAAAGATTTGCCGATTGAAGATCGTCTGGATTATGTCGTAGGCTATCTCACAGGTATTGGCTACGAGGCGGATTGGCGTGCTGATACGTCGGGCAAGGGCTATATTCTTTCGACTGCGAATTGCCCGTTTGAAAAAGTTGCCGATTCACACGACGAGGTCTGTAATATTGATATGCACCTTGTCGCCAATTTGCTAGGGGTAGTGCCGCGCCGCTTGGGTCGTATTGCCGAGGGCGAAAAAAGCTGTAATTATTTCATTCATAATTTAGATGTGATGATTGTCAAATAACCGATTTGGTTGACGACAAAAACTATCAGCAGTACACTAACCATCTATCCATCTTAGTTTAGTATGCAAGGGAATGTCGCATGACGGATATGCAGGTACAGGAAAAAGTTGAAGTAGTCATTGAAGATACTCCGGTATTGGTGGTCACGCCGCCAGCCGTTGCTAAGATCAAGCAGCTTCTGATGGAAAAGAACATTCCTGACTATGCACTGCGCGTGTTTGTCGCGGGTGGTGGATGCTCTGGACTACAATATGGCATGGCTTTTGAGGGCAATGTTCAAGAATTTGATACCACCCTCGAAATTGACGGGGTGAAGATGGTCATTGACCCGACCAGCCTGCTGTATGTGCGCGGCGCGATGATTGATTTTGTGGACAGCTTGATGGGTGGCGGTTTTCGCATTGATAACCCCAACGCCGTTTCGAGCTGTGGCTGCGGCACTTCCTTCCGTACCAAAGATCATGAAGCGTCGTCGGATGGTGGCTGCGGCACCTGCGGTCATTAATTTCTGCATACAACAGGGTGACTAACACCTTGTTTTGAGGGTTTGATGAAAAATACATCTTGGGCATTAGGCGCGGCGGCATTTTTGTTGCTTGGTTCACGTCTGGCTTTGTCCGATGATTCGGCGGATAACACTGCTGTGATAACGCGAATGGCGCTGGTGATGGGGGCGACCCTCATCCCGGCGTTTTCTATTTTGTGGCGCAGTGGGCTAGGGGCAAACTGGCGTGAGTTTTTCGCTGTACCTGACCCGATTGTGCTGGTATTAAGCGCGGTTGCAGGTTTGGCGATTTGGCCTGCGGCATGGTGGCTGATGTCCATTGTCAATGATGCCCTCAATGATTTGTTTGGCCCTTTCACTGCGCACGCCTTGTTTTTGCCGATCGCTTGGGATGACATCTGGACACTATATGTGTTAAGCGAAGTCGTGTTGATCCCGCTGGCACTGGCTGTCCTGCTTTGGGGCGTGGCACAACGTCAACTGCAACGGCTGTGGGTGGGTAGTTTGGTGTTGGGGGCTGTCTTGGGTTTCGTCGGGATATTGGTGTTTGGGCAGGGTGTCGCTGGGTTTTTCGGCTATGGCCTATGTGGGGTGATGGCCGCGATGGTCAGCCTACGCAGCAAGTCCCTGTGGGCCGGTTTTGCGACCCATGCCACCTTCATGTATGCCAACCTTAGTCTAAATGATGAACTAACCAAGCAAGTTTATGAATTGGTGAACAACTCCCTAGAACCTAAATCCTATTTAGGGCAGGATTGGCTTACGCTTATTCTGGTCGGTGGCCTTGTTTGTCTGGTCGCTTTACAGGTGCTGCGTTTTAGAACGGAATCCGATACCCCGCAAGCCGATAGACCCCAACCAAAAAATGCGTGGATTGTGTTCCTCGCATTTCTCATTGCTGCCAGCGTGGTTGGGTATGACGAAATCCGTGAACGGGCCGACCGTGAACCCCTCCAAGCCGATTTACAGACGGCGCAGAATCCCTACGAATAGACCCAACAAGCCGAGTGCTACCAATCCAACAATCGGGACTATCGGTGCAAAACCGGAACTATTAGCGTTGGTCACGGTGGATTTGCGCAGTTCCTCAATCCGAATCGGCGTGTTGGTGAACGGCGGGAAAGTGAAAGTCGGTAGCCGCTCACCGGGGGCAAGCGTTGAGGTTGGGCCAGCGACCTGCGTAAAAATCCCGGCAGGTGTTACAAAGACCTGTGCCGTCAGTGTCAAGAGGCCACCGGGGGTCTGCGTGGCGGCGATGGCGGTTTCCTCACGGGCGGCGATGGTCGGGTCAGTGGTCGGCAGCGATTCGACGGCGATGTCGGGAATAGCTGCCGGATCACCGATGATATTGACCACGCTTTGATGTACCCAGCCGAGGCGCGTCGGGGTGTCGGGGTATTCAATCTGATACCATTCAAAACGCTTGGCAAGCACGGCATATTGAGCGCCGGGTTGAATTAAACCCAAACGATTGGACGAAATATCTGGCTCGGCGCGTACATTGGTATCCAGACTTTTGGCTTCAGCCAGAATTGGGCCAGAAACCGTCGCGGTTGCGGTGGGTAATTCCGTAGCGGGGGGATTGGTCGGCGTGCTGGTCGGCAAATTGACAGGCAGGGGCGTGCTGGATGGGCCTGTTTGTGCCACGATTGATTTTGTATCGGGTAGACGATTTTCGGCAGCGGCGCGGTTTTGATAGACGCCAATCCCCACCATCAACATCCCCACCAGTCCAATAACTTTGATACGCCCTTTCATTCCAATACACCTTTCAAGTCAAACAACCGGACAGCGTTAGCAGTGGTTTGAGCAGCGAATTCCTCAAGTTCCATATGGCGAAGGGCCGCCAATCGTTCTGCCACCAAACGCACATAGGCGGGTTCGTTGCGTTCACCACGATGGGGGTGGGGTGTCAAAAATGGCCCATCTGTTTCCACCAACATCCGGTCAAGCGGAACACGCGCCGCAATTGCCCGCAGGTCGTCGGCTTTTTTATAGGTCACTGGCCCGGTGAATCCCAGATAGAACCCCATCTCTAAGGCGGCAGCGGCGATTTCGGGCGGGGCGGAAAACGAATGAAACACGCCGGGGCGGTTTTGCAAACTGGCTGGCAGGGTCGGAACCCATTGGCGCAGAATCGCAATGACATCCTCACTGGCTTCGCGGTTATGGATAATAATCGGCATTTCGAGACGGGCCGCCAGCGCCAACTGTTCTTCAAAGGCTTTTTGCTGGACGGGCTTGGGCGATTTATCCCAATAATAATCGAGGCCGATTTCACCAATGGCGACCACTTTGGGGTGGGGCGCAAGCTGTTCAATGGTTGTCAGAATTTCGGGCGACCACGACACGGTGGAATTGGGATGGATGGCGACCCCCGCATACACAGCGTCATATTTTTCGGCGAGATGGATGGCGGCTTGTGATGTGCCAATATCTGTGCCGGGATTTAAGAACCACCGGACACCTTGTTCGTGTGCCCGTTGTAACACGGCCTCGCGGTCATCATCATAAGCATTGAAATCAAGATGGATGTGGGTGTCAATGAGATTCATGTAAATTCCCATCCCCGCCCCCTCCTGAAAATATCGGGAGGGGCTTGGGGGAAGTGTTGGCTAGAGGGTGTTAATCATGCTGGCTTGGTGATGGGGGGCTTCAGCAACGGCTTTCATATCGGCCTCGACCATCATTTCAACCAATTCTTGGAAGCTGACTTCTGGCTCCCAACCGAGTTTTTCTTTGGCTTTGGCGGGGTTACCGATCAGCAAGTCTACTTCGGCAGGGCGGGTGTAACGCGGGTCATTCCACACAATGTAGTTATCAGGATTGAGGCCGACATGCCCAAAGGCGAGTTCAGCAAATTCGCGGATGCTGTGGGTTTCGCCCGTCGAAATCACATAATCTTCTGGGTCGGGTTGCTGCAACATCAACCACATGGCGCGGACGTAATCGCCAGCAAAGCCCCAATCGCGTTGGGAATCGGGGTTACCAAGATACAGTTTGTCGCCGATGCCCTGTTTGATACGGGCGACGTTCCACGTAATCTTGCGTGTTACAAATTCAATACCGCGACGGGGTGATTCGTGGTTGAACAGCATCCCACTAACCGCGAACATGCCATAACTTTCGCGGTAATTGACGGTCATCCAATGCCCATAGACTTTGGCGACCCCATATGGGCTGCGGGGGTAGAAGGGCGTGGTTTCGATTTGGGGGACTTCGCGCACCTTGCCAAACATTTCTGAACTGGACGCCTGATAAAATTTGGCTTTGGGGCTGACGTGGCGCATAGCGTCGAGCAGACGAGTCACGCCGAGCGCGGTTACATCACCAGTGAGGGTCGGTTGTCGCCATGAAGTACCGACAAAACTCTGCGCCGCCAGATTATAAACCTCATCGGGTTGGGCAATCCGCAGGGTTTCTTCCAGTGAGGTCTGGTCAAGCATATCCCCGCCGACAAGGGTAATTTGATCTTGCACGTTTTCAAGACGGCTAAAATTGATGGTGCTGGTGCGGCGAACAAGGCCAAAGACCTCGTAGCCTTGTTCGAGCAAGAACTCGGCGAGATATGATCCATCTTGTCCGGTGATGCCCGTGATTAATGCGCGTTTTGCCATGACTTCAGTCCTTATGACCTGCTTATTTTCTAGTTAGTAGGGCCATTCGCCCTGTTTATTTCTGGGTGATTGGATGCGACATTATAATCATCAAGCGCCATTGCGTACAGCCTGCACACGGGCGCGACAATCATTGAGGACATCGGCAAGGGTCTGTTCCATCGGGATTTCCGGTTGCCAACCCGTATCATGGTGAAGGGCGCTATAATCGCCATAGACAATCGGCGCATCGAGTGGACGGAAGCGGCTGGGGTCAATTTTGATTTCGATAGATTGACCCGACAGCGCAATCATTTGCTCGACCAATGTTTTTAGGCGATAGGCTTTGCCGCTGCAAATGTTATATACCGCCCCCGGCTGGCCCTGTGTGGTTAACAGATGATAGGCCCGCACGACATCCCGCACATCACAAAAATCGCGCTCGGCCTCCAAATTGCCCACCTGTAGTTCCGGTGGCTTCAATCCTGCTTCAATTTCAGCAATCTGCATGGCGAAATTGGGGATGACAAATTGGGTGGTCTGCCCCGGCCCGGTGTGATTAAATGGCCGCACGCGCACCACATTTAAGCCATAGGCGTTGAAATATTGTAGCCCCAAAGCATCTTGGGCGACTTTGCTGACGGAATAGGGGTCGCCGGGGTTAAACGGCTGATTTTCACGGATGGGCAGGGCATCGGGCTTGACCGCGCCATATACATGCGCCGATGAAATAATCAACACGCGGGTTTGCATCAAATTACACAGGCGCACCGCTTCCAAAATATTGAGCGTGCCACGAATATTGGTTTCGTGGGTGGCCCAAGGGTCGTTGTAGGAGGTTGGGACATGGGTTTGGGCGGCAAGATGAATAATCACATCCGGTGCGGTGGATTCGATGAGATGATGGACGGCGGCCTTGTCGCGTACATCAAGGTCGTGTAACGCGGCGAATTTGCGTAAATTGGCCTCGCTGGGGGCGGGTTCGTTATAGGTCGTGCCATATAGTTGGTATGACCCCACGCTGTTGAAATAATCGGCAAGGTAGCGGCCTACAAATCCGGTTGCGCCGGTGATAATGGCTTTCAAAGAGTTGCCTCCCAATAATGAAGATGTTTTGGGAACGCGGGACAAAAACTACCGCGCTCAATTTAGTATGGCGCAAAGTATAACCTGTCAGATGGTTGCTGCAACGCACTTTTGCCCTGTGCTACACTTATGAACACTCAATTGTGTAGGGGAGATAGTTGAAAAATGGCGAAAAAAAACGGACACGATCAGCAGGATACCAGCGGCCTCGAAGATCGGATTGTCGAAGATGTCTATGGGACGCGGCAATATACGCTGGACGGCCTGTGCGAAAAAATCATTGAGCAGTTTGGCATGGAAACCAATGGGCGGCCCGATATTCTGGCGGAACTTGATAGCGCATCCAAACAAAAACAGGCGATTCGAGAAGTGACCGAATATGTGCTAGGGGTCGAATCGGTGATGTTGCAAGGCCCAGAACGGACATGGTTGTTGGATCGGCTGCATCGGGATTTGTATCGTTTTGGGGCATTGGAAACGGTGCTAAATGATGCGGCGGTGACGGAAATCAACATCAACAGCCCCAAAGAGATTTTTGCGCGACGTGGTTTTGGTGACTTGGAACGGGTCAATGTCAGTTTTCGGGATGGCACGCATTTGGCCCAATTGTTGCAGCGTATTTTGACGCCGCTGGGATTTGATTTGTGGAAGGGTGAACCCTTTATCGAAACGGGCCTCAAATTGATGGGCCGTCCGGTGCGCTTATCACTGGCAGGGCCGCCGATGACGCCCTATTACACCGGGCAAATCCGATTACACCCCGCCACACCCCTGACCCTTGACCATTTGCAGGCCAGCATCCCCCCCATCGTGGTGGACATGCTGACGGGCATCGTGCGAAATGGGCAAGGATTGCTCATTGTGGGGGAGGGCGGCATGGGCAAAACGACTCTGCTGGCGAATCTGTTGGCAACCAGTCGGGCGGATAAGGCTGGATTGGTGCAGCGTACCCCCGAAATTCAACCCAATTATGTGCCGACCAATATGACCGATTACACGCAGATTTCAGCCGCTGCCCCTTCGACGGTCAATTTTGAAAAACAAATCCGGTCGGCATTGGGGGTAGGAGTGCAAAGCCTGTTCTTGGATGAGATTCAGGGTGATGAAGGGACGACGTTCTGGCAGGTGCTCTCCTCCGAAAAGAAGCCGCAGGTGGTGGTGACGTTTCGCGGTAAGGCCAATATCGCCCGCCTCTACAGCGCGATAGGCATGGTGGTTCGGAAAGTCTATCGGAGTCTGCCACAGGCCGATATTGACACGGCACTCCTAGAAAGACTGCCATTCGTGGTGATTTTGGAGCAGCATGGGGCAGGCGATGCACCGCGTATTAGCCTGATTGGGCAGTGGGGGCAGATTGAAAACGGCCTGACGATTGAGCCACTGTTGACATGGACAAAGGGTGAAGATAGCCCGAAACGCACCGAGACACCGCCGCGCTTAGACATTGATTGACAAACAAAAATCAGTGGATTGGTGGTCATTTGCGGCGAATATTTCTATAATCTGGCATGATAATGAAGGGAAACCAGAGAGGAACCATCAATGACGCAACGTGATGTGTTGTTAGTCGGTAGTATGCCCTATGCAAATGAAGAAGCAGCCATGCGACGGGCGCTTGAAACCTTTGGTAGTAGCCTATTTGCCCTGCCGGATGGGGAAATTGGTACAAAAGACGAGGTTTATCAACGAGGTCGCCGGATGGGATGGGTACAGACTGCTATTCAACTCAACGCCGATAATGAGGCCTTTGAAATCAAAAAAGATATTGAACGCGATAAATCTACCGGCTTGTTTAAGAATTATGAAGACCTGTTTGTGCTAAAGCCGAAATATAGCCCCAAAGAACTGGTGCCGCATTTGAATTTTGGCTATCTCGAATTTTTCCGCAGTAGCTATCCGACTTTTAAACGCCTGCGCGAGGAATACAATCAGCCGAATATGGTGTTCCAAGTCGGGATTCCAACGGGGTTAGCGATTGGATTCCTTTCGATGAAGCCCCCCATGGCCTTGCGCTATCGTGCTGCCTATGACCAACGTCTCGCCTATGAAGTCAATGAAATTGTGAAAGAGGCAGGCGACGATGTCATCATCCAAATTGAAATCCCGATTGAGATGGGGTTGGCACAAAAACTACCCGGTTTCTTGATGCCTTTGCCGGTTGGCATGGTCATTGCGCTGGTCAAGCGGATTAACCCGAAAGCGCGGTTAGGCATTCATATGTGCCTCGGCGATTTGCATAATAAATCGCTGGTCAAGCTGGACATGGAGGGCTTGATTGTTAAGTTCGCCAACCAGATGCTTAAAAAATGGCCCGCGACGCATACCCGCCTCGAATACGTCCATTTCCCATTCGCGGAGGGGGAAGTTGCGCCCAATAAAAATCCTGAATTTTATGCCCCACTGAAAAATATCCAGTTGCCACAAGACACACGGTTTATCGCCGGGTTTGTCCATGAAAAACTCAGTTTGGACGAACATGCGGCGGTATTGAACGCCATTGAGACGGCGCGGGGTGGTCAGGTAGGGGTGGCCTGTTCGTGCGGACTAGGCCGTCGTACCACTGAAGCCGCCGACCAGATATTTGAATTAACGAAGCAGGTTGCAGCGTTGTAGAGTTTGAGTTCGCTGCATAGGCCATCTGTCATTTACGAAGGACACTTTGCTTGAGAAGTGTCCTTTGTTGTATGCGCAGATATAATGACGGTATTTCATGTCACGTTTGGAGATTCTATATGCATCAACTGAAACTTGTGATTGAAAAGCAAGGTTACGTGGCTTATCCCTTGGGGCTAAATGGGATAGTTGTCGGGGACGGGGATACCTATGAAGAAGCTCTTGCCGATGTGAAATCCGCCATCCAATTTCATATCGAGACGTTTGGTGTCGTCAACCTACCACAAACTGATGAAGTTTTATCCGATTGTTAGGCAAAGGAGTTTATCAAGAAGCGAGTGTGACAGTCTCGTATTTAGTTGGAATCGCTTTCCAAACCCTGCAAAATTGTGGCAAGTTGGGTTCTGAGGTCAGACAAATCCTTTTCGATGACGGCCCAGACTTCCTCAAGCAAAATATCATCATAGCGATGAATCAGAATGTCTCGAAAACCCGCGATCTTCCGCCACACAATATCGGGATGCTTGGCCCGCAAATCATCCGATACGCGCTTGACGGCCTCGCCAATGACCTCAAAATTGCGTAAAACCGCGTCTTGAATAAGCGTTGATTCCAAAAACGTATCTTGACCGCCTACCGTGAATTTTAGAATGCGGTCAATCCGATCAAGGATGTCACGTAGGTATACACGGTCATCTTTCATAGCGGGGTAGCTTCGCGCATGGCATATTCACGGATAATGGGGCGAAATTGGGCGGCAACCACGACATCCACCCGGCAGCCGAGTAAATCTTCTAAATCTTGTATGAGTCCGATTCTATCCCACAACGTCCATTTACGTTCGAGGTCAACCATGAGGTCAATATCGCTGAGGTCGGTGTTTTCGTTTCGTACCACCGAGCCGAAAATTCGTACATTGGTCGCACCATAATGGGCAGCGACGGCAAGGATTTCATCCCGGCGGGCGCGGAGTTGTTGAAGGGTCATCGTGGCACTCCTCTCTACCATTTCTATTATAGCCCCTTCCACTCCCTAAACCATTCCCATGTGCGGTGTAGGCCCTCATGCACCTCGACCTGTGGCCTAAAATCCAACAGGCGGCGGATTTTGTCGTTGTTGCAAAAGGTGATCGGCGGGTCGCTCGGCGGGGTGGAGGTGTTGATCGTGTTGATGGTGCGGCCCGAAAATTCCTCAATCGTATCTACAAATTCGCGCATGGAAATCGGATTGCCATAACCTAAATTCATGACTTCATAACCGAGGGGTCGTTCGAGTGCCGCGATCACTCCATCCACCGTATCATCAATATACGTCCAATCGCGGTGAATATCGCCCCCATTGAATAATTTGATGACTTCGCCGGACAGGGCAGCCTCCATCAATTTCATCGGCATCATGTCGGGGCGACCCGCTGGCCCATACACATTAAAAAAGCGCAGCACGGTCACGTTGAGGCCGAATAAATGGTGATAGCTGTGGGCCAAAATTTCGGCGGCACGTTTGCTGGCAGGATAGGCGGCTAGGGGGCGGTCGGCGGTATCGGTTTCGATGAAGGGCAAGATTTTGGTTTCGCCATAGACCGACGAGGTAGACGCCTGCACGAATAACGACACATCAAAATCACGTGCCGCCTCGAGCAGCACCATCGAACCAGTCGTATTGACGTGCATATACAGCGGGGTTTGTTTGACACTCTCGCGCACCCCGGCCATCGCCGCGAGATGGGCCACGCGCTGGATGCTATGTTCGGCAAACAGGCGCTTCACCAAATCGGCGTCGGTGATGTCACCCTCAATGACTTTGAGGCGGGGGTGCTGGCCGAGTCGTTGAATATTGAGGCGTTTGAGGGCGGGGTCGTAATAGGAATTGAAGTTGTCGAGGATGACCACTTCGTCGCCCTGTGCCAATAATTTTTCGGCGAGATGGCTGCCAATAAACCCCGCGCCGCCTGTGACCAATGTCGACATGCCCATTTAATCCTTCGTGATGGAATCTACCCCCATTGTTTCCCCTCTCTACTTGGTTGGTGGGGAGGGGTTAGGGGTGGGGATAGTTTTAATCTTCGTCTTCGTCAAAATAGAAGCGATTGACGCCAGTAACTTCGTCGAGGCGCTTCATTTCCTCATCTTCGAGGCGCAAATCAATTGCACCTAACAATTCATCGAGTTGTTCAACGCGGCTGGCCCCAATAATCGGCGCGGTGATAAAGGACAGGGTTTGCATCCAGCCGATTGCCATTTGCGCGATGGTCTTGCCGCGTGGCTCACCCAATTCCCGCAGGGTATCCAGCACGGCCCACCCCTTATCATTCATATAGCCTTTCATGCGATCACTGCCGCTGCCCCGTGACCCTGCCGGAACGCCCCCTTCACGGGTATATTTGCCCGTCAAAAAGCCGCCTGCCAATGGACTGTAGGGGATGCAACCGACGCCTTGATCGAGACAGACCGCCGCCAATTCGGGTTCGACTTCTTCCCGATTCAGCAGATGGAAATGCGGTTGGATGCTGTCGAAACGGGCGAGATGATGTTTGTCGCTGATCCACAGGGCTTTCATCAGATGCCATGCTTGGTAATTGCTGGCCCCGATATAGCGTACCTTGCCCTGTTTGACCAGATCATCCAATGCACGTAGGGTTTCATCAAGGGGGGTGTCCCAATCGGGCCAATGGACTTGGTAGAGGTCAATCGTATCGGTTTGGAGGCGGCGCAGGCTGTGTTCGACGGCTAACATGATGTGCTGGCGACTGAGACCCTCACCATTTGGGCCGGGCCACATTTCACCGCGCACCTTTGTCGCAATGACAATTTGGTCACGCGGTTTGTCTTGCATCCATTTGCCGATAATTTCTTCTGCCACGCCGCCGGGGTTGCCTTCGGCCCATGAACTATAGACATCAGCGGTATCCAGAAAATTGATGCCGGCTTCCCATGCGCGATTTAAAACACGATAGGATTCTTCCTCGGTAGATGTCCAGCGGAAGGTCATCGTGCCGAGACACAATTCACTGACTTTTAAACCGGTACGACCCAACGTGCGAAATTCCATTGATGGCCTCCCCAGAAAACGGAAATTCAAACGGGGGCAAGTGTACCGTATTTCGGGGCGTTTCTCTATAGGCCACAAAGGGGTAAGATTAACCTGATTTAGCGGGATCGAGAGCCGCCCTTAGTTGGAGAAAAAATGTTTATGGGAAAACAAAAACCGCGTGTTTATGTAACGCGCAAAATTTCAGAAAAAGCGCTTGATTTACTTCATGCCGAATGTGATGTGAAAGTCTGGCAGGGGTCAATGCCGCCGCCGCGTGACGTGTTATTAGGGGAGGTGCGCAACATTGACGGCCTTGTGGCCCTACTGACTGATAAAGTAGATGAGGAATTGTTGCAGCAGGCGTTGAATTTGAAGGTGGTGAGTAATGTCGCGGTGGGTTATGACAATATTGATGTGAAGGCCGCCACCCAACACGGCATTCCGATTGGCAATACACCGGGGGTCTTGACCGAAACCACCGCCGATCTCGCTTTTGCGCTTATCATGGCGGCGGCGCGACGGTTGGGTGAATCGGAACGTTACATCCGGGACGGCAAATGGCAGACATGGGATCCCACTGCATTGTTGGGGGTGGATATTTATGGCGCGACCCTCGGCATTATCGGCATGGGGCGCATCGGACAGGCAGTGGCAAAACGGGCACGCGGCTTTGATATGCAGGTGATTTATTCCGGCGGCGGGCAGGGGGATGCGGCACAGGCCGGCAGTGCGGCGCGGCGTGAACTAGATGACCTACTGCGCGAAAGCGATTTTGTCAGTATCCACTGTCCATTAAAACCCGATACCTATCATCTCATCGGCGAACGTGAATTGGGCCTGATGAAACCAACCGCGATTTTGGTGAATACGGCACGCGGGGGGATTGTTGACCCGCAGGCACTCTATACGGCCTTGAAAAACGGGCAAATCGGCTATGCGGCGTTGGATGTGACCGAACCGGAGCCGATTCATCTGGATGACCCGCTGCTCACGCTCGACAATTGTCTCATTGTGCCACATATTGGTAGCGCGAGTGTACGAACCCGCGAAAAAATGGCGCTGATGGCGGTTGAAAATTTGCTGGCAGGCTTGCGCGGTGATCGTCTGCCAAATTGTGTCAATCCAACTGTATATGACCAATAGAAGTGATGCTATGAACGAAATCTTCCCTGACATCTTTGAGGTATTTCCATCCAAACCGACGCCCAAGAAGTATCGGTCTTTTTTTGTCAAGCGAGATGGCGGCAATCTGCTTATCCCCTGTTTTTCTAACCAAAGCACGGTCGAAGTTCATTTTGAAACCATCGCGGCGCTAGGTGGCCTTAGTCATCAATTATTGGGAGATTCCCATTTCAGGTCGGCCCACTGCGATGAAGTTGCCACGTACTTCCAAGCGCCTCTCTTTTGCAGTGAAGTCGAAGCTCCCGACGTCACAAATGCACTGACGCAAGTGGTGACCTTTCCATTTAATCGGCATCTGCTCGATGAAGGGATAGAAGTGATTCCAACACCGGGCCATCGTTCGGGCGGTGTTTGTTTCTTAATTTTGGTTCGTGGCAAGCATTATTTGTTTGTGGGCGATTTCATTTGGCATGATGGCGAGCGATGGATTCCAACCGCGACCAAGTCTGGGGTTCGGGTTTATGTTGAAAGTCTACGCTTATTGGAAACAATCGAATTTGACGTTTTGTTGGCGAATTCCATCGTGAGCAACCCAATCGCCCATGCGACATTTGAGCAGGTGTCGAAGCAGGCCTTTATCGCAGATTTGATAAAACAACTCCCTTGACTATTGAATCAAAGGAGTTGTTTGTCAGACTCGTTTGGCAGCAGCGAGGCCTACATCAAATGGCGGGTAGATAATGCCTTTTTCGGTGATGATGCCGGTGATATAACGCGCCGGGGTGACATCAAAGGCCGGATTGCGAACGGGATAATCGGGTGGGACAAGCGCCATGCCATAGGGGGTCAGCAATTCGGCGGGGTCACGTTCTTCAATTGGGATTTGTGCGCCGGATGGGATTGTGAGATCAACCGTCGAAGTGGGCACGGTGGGGTGGAACGGGATGCCATTTTCTTTGGCGAGAACCGCGACCTGATACGTGCCGATTTTATTGGCGGTATCCCCATTTGCCGCGACACGATCCGCCCCAACCAAGACTATCTTGACCTCGCCCTTGTTCATAAAATAGCCACTGGCCGTGTCGGGGATGATGTCGAAGGGGATGCCGAACTGTTTGCATTCCCACGCCGAAAGCCGTGCGCCTTGCATCCGGGGGCGGGTTTCATCCAGCAGCACATGAATCTTTTTGCCTTGTTCATGCGCCATACGAATGACCCCCAGCGCCGTCCCATAATCTACGGTTGCCAGCATACCCGTATTGCAATGGTGCAAAATGGTGTCACCGTCATGAATGAGCGCCGCGCCATATTCCGCCATACGCTTGTTGATGGCGACATCCTCTTCGGCAATAAATTGGGCTTCACCTAGAACCGCATCACGCAGACCGCTGGTGGTGGTGACATCGCTTGTATTTACGATGGGAAGCATCCGGTCAATGGCCCACATTAAATTCACCGCAGTAGGGCGGGCTTTGCGAAGTTCTTGGGCTGCACTATTGAGATAGCGACGCAGTTGGTCGAGATCGGTGGTGGAATTTTGTTGGGCAGCGAGGGCGAGACCAAAGGCAGCAGCGGCTCCAATCGCCGGGGCGCCGCGCACGGTCATATTTTTTATGGCCTCAATCACCGATTCATAGGTGACAAAATCCACCAATTCCAATTCCCACGGGAGTTTGCGCTGGTCTATCATGCGGAGGCGGTCATTGTGCCATTCGACTGAACGCATGGGGTATTCCTTACTGTGTCATACCAATAAACGAATCATTAGTTTAACAAGGTTTTGGAACAGGGCAAGCAGATAACAAAAAAGAGGCGTACTCAATGATTGAAATACACCTCTTTGGTGATCTAGCTGAAAATGGGGCTAGTCACCCGTAGCAAGGGCGCGGCGTGCGGCTTCAGCTTCGTGGGTTTCATGAATCATATGTTCTTCCACATCTTCACTACGGCTTACCACCGCAGGCAGCATAATCAGGACGAGCACTGAAGTTACCAACAGAATGCCTGCACCAATCAGCATGGATTCGGTCATACCGTCCACGAATGCGCGGTTGGCAGTAGCGATAATCGTATTGGAGAGTTCACTAGGCAGCTGTGGATTGCTGGCAACCCCGTGTGCGCCTTGAATACTGCCACTCACGACCTCATAGGATGGGCCGAACATCTGCGCGGGCAGTAGGTCTTTGAGTTTTGCCACGCCATCCAGATAAACGCCGTTCATCAATGTACCGAAGATCGCCACACCCAACGCGCCACCTAATTCACGAGTGGTGTCGTTCATGGCAGATCCGATACCAGCCTTGCTGACTGGCACAGACCCCATGACGGAGTTGGTGGCAGGACTCATGGCGATACCCAAACCACTGGCGAGGATCAGTTGACCAATGAGGATGGTTCCATAGGCAGTATCCACATCCAGCATTTGCGACATATAGAACATGCCGCCCGACCCAATCAAGAT
The DNA here is from genome assembly GCA_041753455.1 of Anaerolineae bacterium. Classification (GTDB taxonomy): domain Bacteria; phylum Chloroflexota; class Anaerolineae; order Aggregatilineales; family J027; genus CFX10. The sequence goes on from JBGSUK010000011.1 coordinate 939,260, forward strand.
GCCCAGTGCAACGGTGTATTTGGTGCCAAGTTTGGTGGCGATACGGGCGGACAGGGCAGCCGCAATAGCAAGCGCAAACGACAATGGAACAAGGCGGATACCTGCTTCAAGGGCGCTGAAGCCTAGCACGGTTTGCATGTATTGGCTCATGAAAAACAGTGACCCAAACAGGCTGAAGATGACCAGCGCAAGGGCAGTGTTTGCCCCTGTGAAGGACATATTCTTGAAGAAATACAGGGGCAGCATGGCGTGTTCATAGCGGCTTTCCCAGATGGCGAAGATGCCAAGCAGTACCACTGCCGCGCCGAAGGAAATCACGACATTGGTTTCGGTCCAAGATTTTTGACCTGCTTCGATGATGCCATAGACCAGCGCAAACAAGCCGGGGATGGACAGCGCGACACCGAGGATGTCAATTTTGGGGGCGGATTCGTCTTTGGAATTGGAAATCATGAATTGTCCACCAATGAGCGCCAGAGCAATCACGGGGAGGTTGATATAGAACACCGAATGCCATGAATAGTGTTCAAGTAACCAACCACCGATGGTTGGCCCAAGCCCCACGCCCAAACCAAATACGGCGGCCCAAAGCGCAATCGCTTGGGAGCGTTCTTTGGGGGGGAAGGTGGCGCTGATGATGGACAGCGTGGCAGGCATAATGACGGCGGCGGCAATCCCCAAAAAGGCACGCGAGCCAATCAACATTTCGGTGCTGCCAGAAAGCGCGGCGGCAAGTGACCCAATGCCGAACAGAAAGAGGCCAATCTGCAGGGCTGGCTTGCGTCCATAGCGGTCACCAAGCGCCCCCATCGTCAGAAGTAGGGCGGCGAAGGCAAGGCTGTAGGCGTCAATAATCCACTGGATTTCGCTGGTACTGGCTTTGAGATCGCGCGAAATGGATGGAATAGCAGTGTTTAGAACGGTGTTGTCTAAGCTGATGACCAGCAGTGAAATGCAGATGAACAGCAGGCCGAGCCAGCGGTTTTTATAACCGGGCAAGCGCTCATAATTGGTGGTGTCATTTGGGTCAAAAACGGCGTGTGACATGATGGATATGGCCTCCCTTGATGCTGTGAGTGAGTATTGAAAATTTGATGGTTGGTGATTGTTATGGAGCAGGTTGCTGTGAGATGAGCATTGGAATTAGGGTTTCCATGAACTCTTGCAGCGAGAAATTGGCGACGTTTTGAATTTCGAGATTCCAGAAAATTTGCCCATAGCCGAAACCCGCCGCAAAGAAAATCCATGCCAGTTTGTCGGCGTATTCATCGCTATTCACATAGGGTCGAATGACCTGCGAGATGATATGATGCATTTGGAGATGGCTTTCATGGAACAGGGCTTTCTCTTCATCACTTAAACGATGAAACTCGCCCAAAATCCAGCGCATTTTTTCCATGCGTTCTGGGCCAACGACCGTCATTTGAGCCACAATGGAACTCATCGCTTCTTGAAACGAAGTGGCGCTGTCGCTGCTGTTGATAATCGAGGTAAGTTTAGGCATTTCGCATTCAAGCACGGCCTGTAACAACGCTCGTTTGCCGTCTTTGAAATGATAATAGAGAGCGGCTTCGGTGCAACCGACAACTTCAGCAATTTGACGCACGGAGGTGGCAGTATAGCCTTGCTCTGAAAACAGGTGCGTGGCCGTTTCGATAATCAAATCACGCCGATTGATGCGGCCTGAATCACGATGAGAGTCGGGCATAAGTTTCTGGGTGACCTAGTTACTTAACGAGTGTTAACTATAGTAAATGATAGGGCAAAAAATTGATACGTCAAGCCCTACTCTCAAAAACCTGTACTTTCGTACAAATTGGGTCAGTAGATGCACTGATGGACAAGGTTGACTATAATGGCCCCATAAGGTGAACAATTTGCACCAAAGGGAATAGATCATGAACTTAACCCGGCGATTTTGGCTGGTGAGCCTGATAATTGTGATGAGCATTATATTGGGTGCTTGTGGCGGAAATGATGACGACCAAGCAACACCGATCCCGCCAACGGCTACTACGCCTCCAACCATTGCCCCAACCTTTCAGCCTGCACCAACGCTGCCGAATCCGATTGATGTACGGAATCAGACCACAACTGAACAGGCCGCAGTGTGGGTGGTGCAAGGTGTAACAGGCTTGCCCAACGTTGACGTTTATCTAAACGATACCCTGATTGTCCCGCGTATGGGATTTAATGCCATTACCAGCCGCGCACTGCCCATCAACGCCGGGGATTATCAACTCAGTCTGGTGCAGGCCGGACAGACCCCAGAAACCGAAGGGGCGGTCGTATTTGCGGAAGATGTCACGGTTGACACGGGCGAAACGACGATTTTTGTTACCAGTGGTACACCCGAAGCCATTCAGCTCTATGTTGTGCCGCAGGTGCTTGACCCTATCGAGGCCGGAAAAGCCCGCGTGGTGCTAGTCAATGCTGCCAGCGGGGTTGGGGCGATTGATGTAGCCATTAATGATGTGACCCGCGTGGAGGCCCTTGAAGCAGGCAATTCATCGGCTGGAATCACACTGGCTGAGGAATCCTATACATTTCAGGTGCTAACCGAAGCTAGACTTATCGTGGAGACTTCACAGCAAATTCGAGTCGGGTTTTCCTATACCGCGCTTCTGTTGAATGATGCCGCACCGGGGACGTTTAAGTTAGCATTTTTGCAGGGCCAGACCCCTCCGCAAACCCGTGTACGCCTGACGCATGTTGGGGCAAGCGTGCCAGAGGTGGCGATTTATCTGGATGATGAAAAGGCTTTGTCGGTTGGGATTAGTTATTTGGAGTCACTGCCGTTTGAAACTATCCCGTCCAAAACGTATCGGGTACGGGTGGTGACGACCGGGAGTGACCCGGAGACGCTGCTAAACTCCAATATCAGTCTGACCCCAAATCGAACAGTAGATTTGGTGCTTATTGGTGAACCAACGGATTTACGTCTGCTTCAGGTTGATATTGATACCACTGCCCTCGCACCGGATACGACGCGCTTGATTATTGTCAACGCGATTCCCGGTGAGACACAGGCAAGGGCGATTGGTGTGAATGACCGCGAAGTCCGTGCTCAGGTGTCGTATGGACGTGCGTCCAATCCTATTGAACTCAGCCTTACTGAGAACGCGCTGTATTTCATGGGTGGGTCACAGGCTGAACCTCACGTAATTGAAGACCCGCGTGCCTTTAATTTTGTGGAGGGCGAAGTCTATACCTACATTTTGTCCCCATCAGGAGTCGGGAGTCTTTTGCTGCTGACGACTCAGGTCGGTACAGATTCGACCGAGTTGGCTACTGGGGGCGATGGTGGCGTTCCGCCAGCAGACGTAACCGTTCAAGTGGTCAATGCCCTAGACACTGAAGGTGCGATTGAGGTCTCTTTTGACAATGAACCCCAGTTTGATTCATTGGAGCGCGGGGCGATTTCATCGTCTGTGGCATTGAGCAGCCGGGTCTATCCCGTGCAGATTCGTAAACGCGGCGAGTTGCTCTATCAAGGTGAAATCGTCATTGACGCCGAAAGAAGCTCCTCGATCACCCTTGTTGCAATGGGGGGTGATGACAACGTGGTTATTTCAACCGACCCAGACTATGACGGCACGGTGAGTTTATCAACGGTGCTGCTGCGTTTTGTTCATGCCAACAGCAATGGGCCAATTTTGCATATTTTCAGTCCCATTACCGAAGGCACGCCAATGCCTGAGAATTCGACGGGCCGGACAGATTTGATCAATGCCTTGGATGTCAATAGTGTCTCATCAATGGTGCAAACGGCGGCTGGAACGCTGCGGTTCGGTGTCATGGATGCCCAAAACGGACAGCTTCAATTCATCTCTGACCCACTGACATTTGAGGGAGGGGAATCTTATGACATCCTGCTGATGGCAGACGTTGGAGGTGAAGGCTGGAAAGTCATCGTCATTCAGCGCGAACGATAGTCTTGACGGTATAGGCCAGTGCCTGCTATACTGGCCCATGTCAATCGGGGTGTGGCGCAGCCTGGCTAGCGCGCTTGCATGGGGTGCAAGAGGTCCCGGGTTCGAATCCCGGCACCCCGACAGTTTTTAACAGAGTCTACCTAAAGACGACTACCTAAAATTCTTGTTTGTTAAGGTGCTATCCTGTTCATTGACCACACATCAAGAACAGTTCTTAAGTCTAGAACCCGCTCTACCTGTTGATGCTATGCGGCGTTGGGGGTAGGGCGGGTTTTGTTTTCGGGGTCGCCGTCATCGTCTCCCTCAACGTCAACCAAATCACTTAGGCCGACATTGAAGAATTTCAACAATTGGAATGTCGTCACCCCATCAAGGCGAGACATTCCGCGCCCACTTGTCCATCGGGTAAGGGCAACCGGGCTGATACCCGTAGCCTCAGCAACATCCTTGAGTTGTAGCTTCTTGCCCCGCCGTCGACTTTCCTCTGCGATCAGGATCGACAACTTTGATTTAAACATTTATACCTCTTCAACGCATCACTGGTTTAATTAAAGGTAGCGTATATTTTTCGGTTTGTCAATCTCATCAGCAAAATTTGGCAAATGAATCGCCAGCGTATATGCTAAGAGTGTCTGTGATGCAAGCATATAATTAATTTTCCCCAAAGGAGTCCATCTATGGATTTGATAGATAGGCTGCGCGAGATTGCCGCCAAAATCCCCAAACTCAAAACCGAAGGCCTTATCAAGACCGAAGAAGGTACAAAAAACGCGCTAGTGATGCCGTTTATCAATGCGCTTGGTTACAACGTCTTTGACCCGCTGGAAGTCACACCTGAGTTGATCGCCGACGTGGGTGTCAAAAAAGGCGAGAAGGTGGACTATGCCATTCTCAAAGACGGCAAGCCGATTATCATTTTTGAATGCAAAATTGTCGGCACTGACCTTAGCCAAGTCCACGCATCGCAACTCTACCGTTACTTCTCAGTGACGGCGGCCCGCTTCGGCATCCTGACTGACGGCGTGATTTATCGTTTCTATACCGACCTTGAAGCCCCCAACAAAATGGATATTGCGCCCTTTTTTGTCTTTGACCTCACCGACATTAAAGAGCCGATGGTCGAAGAACTCAAGCGATTCACCAAGCCGATGTTTGACCAAGACAGTATTCTGACGACGGCGAGTGAACTGAAGTACAAAAGCGCCATCAAAACATACTTTGAAGCCCAGTTCGACAAGCCTTCGGAAGCCTTTGTTCGGTTATTTTTGCAGGAATCCCACGCCTATTCTGGTCGCCTTACCCAAACCGTGATTGAACAATTCACGCCCATCATCCGGGAATCTCTGCGACTGTTCGTAGGCGACCAAGTAGAGAAGCGCCTTAAGTCGGCATTAGAGGCAGATACACGTGCCAAAGAGGAAACGGCGGAGACGGCAGCCGTCGTGGTTGATCCCGCCCCAGATAAGGTTGTCACGACGCAGGATGAGTTAGACGCCTACCTAGTGGTGAAGGCCATTGTGCGCGGCGTGATAGATGTCAAGCGGGTTGCTTTGAAGGATGTCCAGTCCTATTGCAGCATCCTGATTGACAATAACAATCGTCGTCCGCTGTGCCGACTCTATTTTAATTCTGCTCAAAAATATGTCGGGTTCATTCACAAAGATAAGAGCGAGGAAAAACTTCCTGTCTCGACCATTGATGACATCTATCAACACGCCGAGCGATTGATTGCGATTGCCAAGCAGTATGGTGAGCCGTCGTCCGAAGCCGGATAAAGCAAAACCCCTGCGGTTAACAGGGGCTTGAAACAACCTATGGGGTGTATAGCTCTAAATAGCGGTTCAGTTCCGCTGACAAAAGTATACCACGAGGCCGGGGTCAAACCGGCCTTTTTGTTTCCCCCTAAAGTTTAGGGGATCGCGTGCGGACTAGATTAGATGCTTGACTTTAAATAAACGTATGCGTATAATAATATATGTCAACGTTAAACAGTTGACCCCCGCTAGACCACTAATCAGACGGGGGACACCTGCTCAATCTAATGAAGACGGCAAGCCGTCGCTAAGGAGAATTGTATCATGTTTGACCCTACGTATGAAATCCTTGTTTTCCCCACCACCCCAGTCGCCGCGACTGAACCCACCTTCTTCGAAGTCATCAGCGAAGACGCGATTCAAGACCAATATCTGGCTTGGCGCGATGCCAACTACGGCTCCCTGATGATGACCCTCGGTGGCAGTCGCAGCGAAGTCGAACGCGAAGCCGCACGGCGACTTCTGCACAGCAAAGACTGGGAAGTCAAATACAGCGAGTACTACGAAGAAGCCTACGCCTACGTGCTTGAAGGCGGCGAAACATGGACGCGCCTTTTCAAAGAAGACCTGCGCAACGAACGGCTGGCGATGGTCGGGGCAGGTGAGCGCGAACTTGAGGACTTGTTCACCCACCTCATGGACCGCGTGGATGAAGCGCGAGACGAAGCCCATGAGCGCCAAGACCGCGCTTACGCGCCCCGTTCCGCTGGTCGCTTCGCCAAAGCCAGCTAGAAAGGAGACCCGCCGCCCGACCCTCACCCACCGGTGGGGGTCGGCAGGGACACACCACCATGACACTCACCGCCACCAACACCAGCACCGACCTGCTGGATATTCTCAAAGCGATGCCCGTCGCCCAGCAGAATATCATCCGCCAAGGCTATGATGCCTATACCAACCGCCGCTTGTGCTTTTTCGTGAAGTGGCCCGCCTCCAAAGCCGATGCCCAATCGCTCATCCCGGAATACGTCCAAGAAATCGCGCCCGGCC